>NZ_JALQEK010000007.1:0-163038 GCF_023630765.1 Caballeronia sp. ATUFL_F2_KS9A
CGCGATTTTCGCGAGCGAGCCGCCGAATTTGCCTACCGCCGTACGCGCGGCCGATACGATCACTACGTCAGTCATTTCAGTTTCCTCTTGGCATCGAATGTTAATGCGGCTACGAACGGTTCCATGCGCTCGCGCGCACGGTCACGCGCCGCTCAGAAGTCGCGTTCCAGCACGTAACGGCCGGGTGCGGCCTCGATCACCGGGTAAGTCTTCGATCCCTGCGCCGCGCCCGCCTTGACCTGCTCGCCCGCGTTCGCGGCGAGCCACTTCGACCAGGTCGGCCACCAGCTTCCGGGATGCTCGGCGGCGGCATCGAACCACGCATCGGGGTTCTCGGGCAGATGCCCGTCGTTGCTGTCGATCATCCAGAAGCTGCGCTTGTTCTTCGACGGCGGATTGATCACGCCCGCGATATGCCCCGACGCGCCGAGCACGAAGGTCTGCGGTCCGGAGAGAATCGGCGCGGACGCATAGGCCGATTTCCACGGCACGATGTGATCTTCGCGCGAGCCGTAGATGAAGGTCGGCACCGTGAGACGCGACAGGTCGACCGGCTCGCCGCACACCTTCAGCGCATTCGGCGTCTTCAGCTTGTTCTCGAGATACGTGTTGCGCAGATACCAGACGCACATCGGGCCGGGCAGGTTCGTCGAATCGCTGTTCCAGAAGAGCAGATCGAACGCTTGCGGCGTGCGGCCCTTGAGATAGTTATCGACGACGTAATTCCACACCAGATCGTTCGGTCGCAGATACGAGAACGTATTCGCGAACTCGATGCCGCGCATGAGACCGGCTGGCGCGCCGTTCTTGCCGCCGATCGCCTGCTCGCGCATCTGCACGTGCGCCTCGTCGACGAACACGTCGAGCACGCCGGTATCCGAGAAGTCGAGCATCGAGGTGAGCAATGTCATCGATGCGGCCGGTTCCTCGCCGCGCGCCGCCGCCACCGCGAGCGCGGTCGCGAGAAGCGTCCCGCCGATGCAGAAACCGAGCGTGTTGATCTTGTCTTCGCCCGTGATCTCCTGCACGACGCCGATCGTCTCCAGCACGCCTTGTTCGACGTAGTCGTCCCACGTCTTGTGCGCGATCGACTGATCCGCGTTGCGCCACGACAGGATGAACACCTGATGCCCTTCTTCGAGCGCATAGCGCACGAGCGAGCTTTCCGGCGACAGATCGAGAATGTAGAACTTGTTGATGCAAGGCGGCACGATCAGAAGCGGGCGCGCATACACCTTCGGCGCGAGCGGCTTGTACTGGATCAGTTGCACGAGTTCGTTCTCGTACACGACCGAGCCTTCCGTCGATGCGATGTTCTTGCCGACGAGAAAGCGCGATTCGTCCGACTGCGAAATCTTGCCGCGCTGCATGTCGGCGAGCAGGTTCAACATGCCCTGGCGCAGGCTCTCGCCCTTGCTTTCGATGAGCGTCTTCTGCGCGTCGGGATTGAGCGCGAGGAAGTTGCTCGGCGCGGCCGCGGCCGCCCACTGCTGCACCGTGAAGCGGATGCGCTCGCGCGTCTTCGGATCGCTCTGCACGGCGTCGGCGAGTTCCTGCAGATAGCGCGCGTTCAGCAGATACCACGCGGCGGTGAACGCATATGCCGGCGTGGATTGCCATGCGGTGTCGGTGAAGCGACGATCCTTCAGCGCCGACGGATCGATGCTCTGCGCGCCCGCCTGCTTGAGCAACTCGGCGGCATCGCGCGAATAGTTACTCTGCAACTCGTGCAGACGCTCGGGCGCGATCGCGGCGGTCGGAATCTTCGGCAACGTGGGCAACCCCTGCATCGCCGCGCCGAAGCCCGGCATGCTGCTCGCGAGCTTGGCGAATTCCGCCATGCCGTTCATCTTCGTGAAATCGGGCATCTGCGGCATGGCGCCGGACATCGGAAACGACGGGAATGCCGTCGACGGAAATCCGTTCGGAAATCCGTTGGCGAATGCACTGAAAGCAGCGAACGGCGATGCCGCCGCCGCGGCCGCATCATTCGCGCCATTCGTCTGCTGAGTGAATTTCGACCACTGCGCGGGATCGGCGACGCTGCGCCACGCGTTCAGCCATTGATCGAACGCCTGCTGTACGCCTGTCGTTTCGGCGGATGCTTCTGCCGAGGTGCTGTCGGCGGTACGGGAGCGGGAAGATGAGGAAGTAGATTTGGAAGCCATACCCGCTATTGACCTGTGAGTCTCGGAAGACTTGGATTGCTGATGCAGGCATCGCCGGGCTTTCCTCGACCAGCGCGCAAGTGTTGGTGCGCCTTATGCGCGTGGCAAGTCTGAGCCTTGCTACGCCGTGCCCGATTGATTGAATTCCAGGAACATTCTTGCTCTAGGATGTCAGGCATGTCAATGCTTCGTCCCGATTTTGCCGCAGTGCGATATTTTTTTAATTATCGTTTTCCCCCATGCGAAATGTTGCGTTCGCAAGGGGTTTCGTCATAGGCAAGAAACGATAGTTGGGTATGTTCCAACACTAATGACAATGGTCATTCATTGAGCCAGATCATTGCGGCCATGCGGCCCGTCACGCGATCGCGTCGATATGAATAAAAGCGCTCTTTTTCCGTGACGGTGCAATGCGTGCCGCCGTGAACGCGCGCGGCATCGATGCCTAGATCGGCAAGGCGCATACGCGCGAGCGCGTAGATATCGGCGAAATACTTGGCCGGTGCGCCGCCGACGGGACGGAACGCGGCGCTCGTCGCGTCGCGGCGATCCTCTTGCGACGCCGCGATGAAGGCGTCGAGCACGTCTTCGCCCACTTCGAACGCCTGCGGCCCGATGGCCGGCCCGAGAAACGCGTTGAGCGACGAGGCCGGCACGCCCGCGAGCGACGCGACGCGCTCGCCCGTCTTTTCGATGATGCCGCCCGCGAGACCGCGCCAACCCGCGTGCGCGGCGCCGACCGCGCGGCCGTCGTCGTCGCAAAACAGCACCGGGAGACAATCGGCCGTCATCACGACGCACACAACGCCCGCGCGATCCGTCACGCTGGCGTCGGCGCGCGTGCGCTCGCCCTGCGCGAGGCGCTCGATGACGGCGCCCGCCTCCACGACTTCCGTGCCGTGGATCTGCTCGAGCCACGCGGCTTCGCGCGAACCCGTCAACGCGAGCGCGCGGCGGCGATTTTCCTTCACCGCGTCAGGCGCATCGCCCGTGGAAAAACCGAGATTGAGGCCGCCCGCGCCGGGCTCGCCGCCGCCATAAGGCGCATCGCTCACGCCGCCATTACGCGTCGTGACGAATGCCCGCACGCGCGGCGACACGCTCCATTGCGGCCAGAGACAGTCTTTCGATGGCAAATCGGCAGCGTCGCGCGTCATGCTTCGTCGTCCTCGTAATCTTCGTCGTCCCAGTCGCCTTCTTCGCCTTCGCCCATTTCATAGACTTCGGCGAAATCGTCGTCCTCATCGAACTCGACTTCTTCGTCCTGTCCGAAGCCGAGCTCCGCGGCGAGCGTCGCGATGTCTTCGGGAACGTCCGCGCGCCAGTGCACTTCCTTGCCCGTCGCGGGATGGATCAAGCCGAGGCGCCACGCGTGCAGCGCCTGTCGCGCGAATTCGTTGGGCAGCGGCTTGACCGACCGCTTGCCGCGCGCGTGCCCGTACACCGGGTCGCCCAGCAGCGGATGCTGGATATGCGCGCAATGCACGCGAATCTGATGCGTCCGGCCGGTTTCCAGATCGCAATGGATGGCGCTGACGGGCTGGCCGTGCCACGTCGTGCGGTCGATGGTGCGGAAATGCGTGCGCGCGGGCTTTCCCGACGCAGTCTTTACCACCGCCATGCGCGTGCGCTCGCGCGGATCGCGGCCGATGGGCGCGTCGATCGTGCCTTCGTCGGGCATGTTGCCCCACACGAACGCGACGTAGCGGCGTTTCACCGTGCGCGCCTGCAACTGCCGCACGAGGTCGGTTTGCGCCTCGAGCGTGCGCGCGACGACCATCAGCCCGGACGTTTCCTTGTCCAGCCGATGCACGATGCCCGCGCGCGGCAGCCCGGCGGCGGCATCGCCGTAACGATGCAGCAGGCCGTTGAGCAGCGTGCCGCTCCAGTTGCCCGCGGCCGGATGCACGACCATGCCCGCGGGCTTGTTGATGACGACGAGCGCCTCGTCCTCATAGACGATATGCAGCGGCACCGGCTCCGGCGCGAACGCGAGCTGCTCGGGCAGAAGGTCGGGGACGAGCGTGATCGTCGCGCCGAGCGGGACGGGCTGGCGCACTTTCGCGCCCGCGCCGTCGACCAGCACGCGCCCTTCCTCGATCCAGCCCTGCAACCGGCTGCGCGAGAACTCGGGGAAGATTTTCGCGAGCACCTTGTCGAGCCGGTCGCCCGCGAGCTCGTCGGGCACGCGGGCCGTGCGCGGCGCTTCGCGAGCCGCGCCGCCGCCCGAATCGGCCTGCGCTGCGTCGTCGGGGGTGGCGCATGGGCTATAATCTTTGAGTTGGTCTTTGGTACGACGAGTACTTGAGCGGGTCATTTGAACGAGATTCGGCGGCATGGATGGACAGCCGCGCCGGAAAAACAGCTAGAACAGCGAAGAATCAACTAGATTCAGCCAGGAACAGCAAGCACTGATGCGAGCCTTCAACACCATTCATCTCTCGATGCGTCAATCGATCAAGTATCTGGCGCTGGCCGCGAGCGTCGCCATCGTCACGGCCTGTCACGGCCTGCCCGAGAAGACCGACGAAACGGCAACATGGAATAACAACAAATTATATACGGAGGCCCAGGACGCGCTATCCGGCAGCGACTGGGGCAAGTGCGCGAAGTATTTCGAAGGGCTCGAAGGCCGCGATCCGTTCGGCCATTTCGCGCAGCAGGCGCAGATCAACGTCGCGTACTGCAACTGGAAGGACGGCGAAACCGCCAACGCCGACCAGGCCATCGACCGTTTCATCAAGCTGCACCCGGATCATCCCGAGATCGCGTATGCGTACTATCTCAAGGGCATGATCCACTTCAACGACGACTTGGGCCTCTTCGGCCGCTTCTCGGGTCAGGACATGAGCGAGCGCGATCCGAAGTCGCTGCGCGAGTCCTACGACGCGTTCAAGGTCGTCGTCGACAAGTATCCGCAAAGCAAGTACGCGCCCGATGCCGCGCAGCGCATGCGCTATATCGTGAACGCGCTGGCATCGCATGAAGTGCACGCCGCCGATTATTACTATCGCCGTGGCGCGTATGTGGCCGCGATCAACCGCGCGCAGCTCGCCATTCGCGAGTACAAGAACGCGCCGGCAACCGAAGACGCACTGCACATCATGATGCTGTCGTACGAGCGTCTCGATCAGCCGCAACTCGCCGACGACACCAAGCGCGTGCTCGCAGCGACGTTCCCGGACAGCCCGTATGTCACCGGCAAGCGGCGCGCGGGCGCTGACAAGCCTTGGTATCAGATCTGGTAGTCCAGAAAGCAAAAAGCGAAACGGCCGGTTGATCACCGGCCGTTTTTTCATGTCGACGAGAATTGCGAACCCGATGCTTATTCGGCCAGTTCCGTCTTCCACTTCGCGGCATCGCTGAAAAACTCGCGCACCACGTCCAGCTCGCGCGTGCGCTTGAACGGCGGCAGGCTTTGCCAGATGCGCCGGCCGTAAGGCTTGTCGACGAGCCGCGTGTCACAGATCATCAGCACGCCGCGATCCGTCTCCGCGCGAATCAGCCGCCCCGCGCCCTGCTTGAGCGTGATGACCGCCTGCGGCAACTGATGCACGGCGAACGGGCTCAAACCTTTCTTCGTCAGCGCGTCGAGGCGCGCGGCCAGCACCGGATCGTCGGGCGGCGCGAACGGCAGCTTGTCGATGACGACGAGCGACAACGCATCGCCGCGCACATCGACGCCTTCCCAGAAGCTCTGGCTGCCCACCAGAATCGCGTTGCCATAGGCGCGGAAACGGTCGAGCAGTTCGGTGCGGCTCGCATCGCCCTGCACGAGCAGCGGATTGTCCCAGCCGCGCCGCTCGATCACATCGCGCATGCGGTTGGCGATGCGGTCGACGGCGCGCAGCGTCGTGCACAGCACGAACACGCCGCCGCCCGCCGATTCGATCACCGGCAGCGCGGCATCGAAGACGGCATCGGTGAATTGCGGCGACGACGGCTGCGGCAGATTGCGCGGCACGTACAAAAGCCCTTGCGACGGATAATCGAACGGGCTCGGCAGCGTCATCGAACGGCGCGCGTTGAGGCCCATCTGCGCCGCGTAATGCGTGAAGTCGCCGCGCACCGAGAGCGTCGCGGACGTGAAAATCCACGCGCGCGGCACGCCTGCGCGCTGCTTCGCGAAGATCGGCGCGACCGAAAGCGGCGTTTCGTGCAACTGCACCGTGTGCGAAAACACCTCGATCCAGCGCACCATTTCGTTCGGCTCTTCCTTCGCGGCCTCTTTCGCGACATCCTCATCCCCGACGACGGCGCGTTCGAGCGATGTCGGCGGCGTCGTCCAGCCCGCGAGCAGATCCTGCAACTCGCGCGCGCGGCGCACCAGCGCCTGCAACGATTCGGCACGTTCCGCATGCGAGGACAGCGCCGCGGCAAGCGCCGAAAGATGCGTCTCGAGCGTGTCGAGCGCCTCGAAGATCGGATGGTCGTCCGGCAACTGGCCGAGCGACAGACGCACCGAATCTTCCTTGAACGCGAGCCGCACGTCGCGCGCGGCGCGCTCCAGCGCCGCGCCGAGCTTGGTCCAGTCGGCGGCGTCACGCGCGTGCGACAGACCTTCGGCGACGGTATCGCGGGCGAGTTCGAGCAGTTGCGTCGTCGAAAGCGTCTCGCCGAAGAAGAGTGTCGCGGTTTCGGGCAACTGATGCGCTTCGTCGAAGATGATCGTGTTCGCCGTCGGCAGAAGCTCGGCCATGCCGGTGTCGCGCAGCATCACATCGGCGAAGAACAGATGGTGATTCACCACGACGATGTCCGCCTGCTGCGCCTCCTTGCGCGCCTGCATCACGAAGCATTCCTTGTAGTGCGGGCATTCCTGGCCGAGACAGTTGTCGCGCGTGGACGTGACCATCGGCCAGACGGGCGAATTCTCCGGCACGCTCGCGAGTTCGGCCTTGTCGCCGGTGCGCGTGATCTTCGCGAAACGGACGATCTCCTGCAGATGCGACGTGTCCTGGCGCGTCGGCAGACGGCCGTTGTCCGCAGTGCGCTCCAGATAGTAGTGACACAGATAGTTGGCGCGGCCTTTGAGCATCGCGACCGAAACCGGAACGGCGAGCGCGTCGCGCACGGTCGGAATGTCGCGCTGAAAAAGCTGATCCTGCAGATGCTTCGTGCCCGTCGACACGATGACCTTGCCGCCCCACAGCATCGCCGGCACGAGATACGCGTAGGTCTTGCCGGTGCCCGTGCCCGCCTCGACGATGAGCGTGTTCTCGCCGCCGTCGATAGCCGCCTTCGCCGTCGCGATGCCGATGTCATCGGCCGGCTGCTCGTCGGGCGCATAGGGTTTGTCGGACGGGCCGAGCTTGCGCGCGGGGCGGCGCTGCGCCTCGAACATCGCGGGCTCGGGCATTGCGCGGCCGGACGCTTCCATCGCGGCGGCGACGGAACGCGCCATTTCGATCTGCGATGCACGCGGCCGATAACCGTCGATCGCGCGTGCGAGCAGACCTTGCGCGGAAAAGATGGCGTCCAGCTCGACGCCGCGTTTATCGGTCAGCGCGAGCGGCGCGTTCGCGTCATCACTGGGTTGTGCGGGTGAGTTCAAGGCGTGCTAAATCCTGCGGGTTTCGGCGCGGCCGCGCACGCGAGGCGCCGTCGCAGCACGCGCTCGCGGCGGGCACGCGGCGTTCAGTGCGCGTCCGAGTCAAGCTGCAATTGCAGCAGGAGTATGGTGTCTTTCACCTTGAGCTTGCGCTTTTTCAGGCGCCTCAGCTCGAGGTCATCGATGCCGGACATCTTGTCGATCAGCGTGTCCAGACTGTGATGCTCGTCCTGCAACTGCGCGATGCGATCGCGCAGCAGGGCGGCATCCATGGCGGGTTGTCGGGGTGCGCGCGGGGATTCACTAAAGCGCTGCTGCATGCTCGCCTCCTTTCATCCACTTGGCGCGGGCCCGTTCGACGAGCCCGACTGCCCTATTTACCTTGCTGCTGTTGTTGCTGCTGCTGCAGTTTCAATTGCTCCTGGCGCTGCTGCTCTTGCTGCTGCGCCTTTTCCTGCGCTTTTCTCGCGGCTTCTTTCTGACGCGCTTCGACTTCCGCGCGATGCTGCGCGGCTTCCTGCTGCTTCTGCTCGTAGCGCTGCGCCTTTTGCTCGCGGTCCTGCGCGTCCTGCACGCCGCGCGCGCGCGCTTCGTCGAGTTGCTTCTGGTAGTCCGCCTGCTTGCGGTCGTACGCCGCCTGGTTGGCCGCGCGTTGCGGCGCTTCGGCTTCGCGCTGGGCGGCGGCCAGCGCGTTCTGACGTTGCCTGTCCTCGTAGGCCTGCTGGCTCGCTTTCTCGTTCGCCGCGCGCTGCGGCGCTTCGGCCTCGTATTGCGCCCGCTTGATCGCCTTCTGCTGATCGCGTTGCTTCGCCCGCTCGGCGCGCTGCTGGTCGTCGAGCGCGAGCTGTTCCTGGCGGATTTGCTGGCGCGTCTCGCGCATCTCGTTGCGCGCGTTGTCCAGACAATGATTCACGAAGAACTTGCTATAGCAGTCGTGCTCTTTCACGCCGTAGCGGTAGTTGTTTTCCTCGGTGCGCCGGTCGAGCACCTTCTGGCGCTGGGCGAAATCGGCTTGGAGGGAATCATCGGCGCTTGGCTGAGCCGCTGCATCCGGGGCACGAGCACTCACGGACGTGTCCGGATCGACGGGCTTGGCGGCTTGAGCGAGCGCGCGCTGCGGCGCGAATGCGCCCGCTGCGCAAAGCAGCAAAACCGCCGCGGCAACCGGCACGTTTGGAAGGCGAAAGTTGGGCAAATGGATGGACGGCAACGTGATAAAGAATCAGGCGCAAAACGGCTCGTGCGATGCCCAAATTCTATCACCGCACGCCGGAGCGCTTCGCCATTTATGGCAAAATCCCCCGCTTCAGCAACCCGGTCCGAACCTGGCTCGTCACAGCGTCACCCGCCCGCGGCGCCTCGCTTTCGCGAAGCCGCGCACACGGCGCGGATCTCGCCGGCGAGCCGCAGACAGCGCAGAATCATGACGGAAACCGTAGCACTCAAGATCGTACAGCGCATTGCCACCGAACTCACCGTGCAGCCGCGCCAGGTCGCCGCCGCCGTGCAGCTTCTCGACGAAGGCTCGACTGTCCCGTTCATCGCCCGGTATCGCAAGGAAGTCACCGGCAATCTCGACGACACGCAACTGCGCACGCTCGAAGAGCGCCTGCTCTACTTGCGCGAACTCGAAGATCGCCGCGCGGCGATCCTGCAAAGCATCGACGAGCAAGGCAAGCTCACCGACGAACTGCGCGGCGCCATCGAAAGCGCCGACAGCAAGCAGGTGCTGGAAGACCTCTATCTGCCGTACAAGCCCAAGCGGCGCACGCGCGCGCAAATCGCCCGCGAAGCCGGTCTCGAGCCGCTCGCGCAGGCGCTCCTCGCCGATCCCACGCTCGATCCTCAAACGGAAGCCGCGAAATTCGTCGATGCGGAAAAAGGCGTCGCCGATACCAAAGCCGCGCTCGACGGCGCGCGCGACATCCTCTCCGAGCAGTTCGGCGAAACCGCCGAGATCCTCGGCAAGCTGCGCGAGCATCTGTTCAATCAGGGACTCGTCATGTCGAAGGTGGTGGACGGCAAGGAAGGCGAGGAAGGCGAAAAATTCCGCGACTACTACGACTACAGCGAAACGATCCGCACTGTGCCGTCGCACCGCGCGCTCGCGCTGTTCCGTGGCCGCAACGCAGGCGTGCTGAGCGTCAAGCTGGGCTTGGGCGAAGAACTCGACGCGCAGATTCCGCATCCGTGCGAAGCGATGATCGCGGGCCACTTCGGCATCGTGAACCGCTCACGCGCCGCCGACAAATGGCTCGCCGACGTCTGCCGCTGGTGCTGGCGCGTGAAGGTTCAGCCGCATATCGAAACCGAACTGCTCACGCAATTGCGCGAAGAAGCCGAGCACGAAGCCATTCGCGTGTTCGCGCGCAACCTGAAGGACTTGCTGCTCGCCGCGCCCGCGGGTCCGAAGGCCGTGATCGGCCTCGATCCGGGCCTGCGTACGGGCGTGAAGGTGGCGGTCGTCGATCGCACCGGCAAGCTGCTCGCGACCGACACGATCTATCCGCACGAGCCGCGCCGCGACTGGGACGGCTCCCTCGCGAAGCTCGCGCGCATCGCGCAAGCCACGCAAGCGGAACTCATCTCGATCGGTAACGGCACCGCCTCGCGCGAGACCGACAAGCTCGCGAGCGAACTCATCGCGAAGCATCCGGAACTGAAGCTGCAGAAGATCGTCGTGTCGGAAGCGGGCGCGTCGGTGTATTCGGCGTCCGAACTCGCCGCGAAGGAGTTTCCGGAACTCGACGTCTCGTTGCGCGGCGCGGTTTCCATCGCGCGGCGTCTGCAGGATCCGCTCGCGGAGCTCGTCAAGATCGAACCCAAGGCGATCGGCGTCGGCCAGTATCAGCACGACGTGAATCAGCGCGAACTCGCGCGTTCGCTCGATGCTGTCGTCGAGGATTGCGTGAACGCGGTCGGCGTCGATGCGAACACGGCCTCCGTCGCGCTGCTCGCGCGCGTGTCGGGACTGAACGCGACGCTCGCGCGCAATATCGTCGATTTTCGCGATGCCAACGGGCCGTTCCCGTCGCGCGAGCATCTGAAGAAGGTGCCGCGTTTGGGCGACAAGACCTTCGAGCAGGCAGCCGGTTTTCTGCGCATCAACAACGGCGAGAATCCGCTCGATCGCTCGTCGGTGCACCCGGAAGCGTATCCCGTCGTCGAGCGCATTCTCGCGAAGATCAAGAAGCATATCGGCGATGTGCTCGGCAAGCGCGAAGCGTTGACCGGTCTCTCGCCGACCGAATTCGTCGACGATCGTTTCGGCCTGCCGACCGTGCGCGACATTCTCGCCGAGCTTGAAAAGCCGGGCCGCGATCCGCGCCCCGAGTTCAAGACGGCGACGTTCAAGGAAGGCATCGAGAAGATTTCGGATCTCGTGCCGGGCATGATCCTCGAAGGCGTAGTGACGAACGTGGCGGCGTTCGGCGCGTTCGTGGATATCGGCGTGCATCAGGACGGCCTCGTGCACGTCTCGGCGATGTCGACGAAGTTCATCAAGGATCCGCACGAAGTCGTGAAGGCCGGTCAGGTCGTGAAGGTGAAAGTGCTGGAGGTAGACGTGAAGCGCCAGCGCATCGCCCTCACCATGCGTCTGGACGACGACTTCGCTCCGGCTTCATCGGGCGCGGGCGGCGGCGCGGGTTCGCAGCGCGGCGGCGGTCAGGATCGTCGGTCGGGTCAGCGTCCGCAACAGCGTCGCGAGCCGGAACCGGCCGGCGCGATGGCAGCGGCGTTCGCAAAACTGAAACGATAAAGCCTCACGGCGTCAGCAAAAAACCCCACGTCTTGCGACGTGGGGTTTTCTTTTTGCGCTTCGCAACGATGCAGCGTCAGATTTCGATCTTCGTGCCCAGCTCCACCACGCGATTTGCGGGAATGCTAAAGAAATCGGTGGGCTTCGCCGCGTTCTGATGCATCCACGCGAACACGCGCTCGCGCCACACCGACATGCCCGGCAGTTCCGTCGGCACGACTGTCTCGCGCGCCATGAAGAACGACGTGTCCATCAGCTCGAAGGTCATTGCGTGGGTGCGCGTGATCTGTTCGAGCACGGCCTTCACGTCCGGCGTCTCGTTGAAACCGTACGCCGCCTTCACGAGGAACAGCCCGCCGCCGATGTCCTTCACTTCGAGACGATGCGCGTCGTCGACATAAGGAATGTCACGCGTCGTGAAGTTCATGAAAATGGTGCGCTCGTGCAGCACCTTGTTGTGCTTGAGATTGTGCAGCAGGCTCACGGGCACGAGCGAATCGCTGCCGGTGAGATAGATCGCCGTGCCCGACACGCGATGCGGCGGATGCGCGAGCAGGCCCTGCAGAAACGGCATCAGTGGAATGCCGTCCGCGGCCGTGCGGTCCTTTACGATCATGCGGCCCTTGTACCAGGTCATCAGCAGGAAGAAGAGCGCCCCGCCGATGCACAGCGGCAGCCAGCCGCCCTGCTCGACTTTCAGCAGGCTCGCGCCGAAAAAGCCGATGTCGATCATCAGGAACACGGTGATCATCCCGCCGACAAGCCAGCGGTTCCAGCCCCACAGATTCACCATCACGACCGACACGAGGATCGTGGTCGTCAACATCGTCGCGGTGACGGCCAGACCGTACGCGGCGGCAAGATTCTCCGAGCTTTTGAAGCCGATGACGATGCACAGGATGATGAAAAGCAGCATCCAGTTGACGAGCGGAATGTAGATCTGGCCGATCGCGAGCTCCGAGGTATGCAGGATCTTCATGCGCGGCACGTAGCCGAGCTGGATCGCCTGGCTCGTCAGCGAATACGCGCCGGAAATGACCGCCTGCGATGCGATCACCGTCGCGACCGTCGACAGGATCACGAGCGGCAGCAAAGCCCAGTCGGGCGCGAGCAGGAAGAACGGATTCTCTATTGCCTTCGGATCGTGCATCAGCAACGCGCCCTGGCCGAAATAGTTCAGCAGCAGCGACGGCATCACGAAGCCATACCAGCCGTAACGGATCGGCTTCACGCCGAAGTGACCCATGTCCGCGTACAGCGCTTCCGCGCCGGTCAGGACCAGCACGACCGACCCGAGCACGATATACGCCTGCAATACGTGCTGCGCCATGAAGGAAATCGCGTAGTACGGATTGAGCGCGACGATGATGCGCGGCTCGATCACGATATGCGCGGCGCCGAGCACAGCGAGCGTCGCGAACCACACGACCATGATCGGGCCGAAGAGCTTGCCGACCACCGCCGTGCCGTGGCGCTGAATCCAGAAGAGCAGGATCAGGATGACGATCGTGATCGGCAGCACGTAGGGCGTGAGCTTGGGCGCCGCGATCTCCAGACCTTCGACTGCCGAGAGCACCGACATCGCGGGCGTGATGACCGCATCGCCATAGAACATGCATGCGCCGAAGATGCCGAGCATCATGAGCACGCCGGAGACCTTGCCGGCCTCTTTCACGCTGCGCAGCGCGAGCGTCGTCATTGCGAACACGCCGCCTTCGCCGTTGTTGTCGGCGCGCATGACGAAGAGCACGTACTTGACGGCGACGACCATGACGATCGCCCAGAAGAGCAATGAGATGACGCCGAGAATCGACGCCTCGGACAGGCCGATGCCGTGCGACGGGCTAAAGGCTTCCTTCAATGAGTAGAGAGGACTCGTGCCGATGTCGCCGAAAACGACGCCGATGGCCGCGAGCGCAAGCGAGGGCAATGGTTGTTTATGCTCGTGCGCGTGAGTCGTGTTAGTCATAAAAGCGAGATATCCGTCCAGAGCGGAAAGAAACGAACGCCATTCTATCTAACGTCGCACGCCAAGATGCCGTCTCTCGTGTTGCTGCAGCGCCACGAGAGACGCGATTGAGAGTGTAGCATCGCGCCTCGCACGCGTCGGCAAGCGCGTCGGACACAATCCTTCGCGCTTCGCTGTTCGCTGCAGCCAATGAAAAACGCCGTTGCGCCCGGCTTGGTGCCAGGCGAACGGCGTTATCGGCGCGAACGGTCAGGCCGTGGCGCTCAGCCGCGGCCGTTTTGCGTGCCGCGCTTGATCCATGCGCCGAGGTTGTGCGGACGGACCGTGTCCCACTCCTCGAACGGCTGATGAATCCACGGATTCGTTTCAAGATGCTGAACGTGATAGTCGGGCTTGACCTTGGAGCATGCCTTGTACCAGAGCACCGCGGAGCGCACGGCCGTGATCGCCGGATAACGTTCCTTCAGATGCTCCTGCACGCGTGCGAGCGTGACGCCCGAATCGACCAGATCGTCGACGAGCAGCACGTTGCCGGACAGATCGCCGCGCGTCATCGTGATGTATTGCGCGATGTCGAGATCGCCCTGCTCCGTGCCCGCCGCCTCGCGGTACGAGCTCGTTGCGAGAATGGCGAGCGGCAGGTCGTAGATGCGCGAGAGCTGGTCGCCCACGCGCAGGCCGCCGCGCGCGAGGCATAGGATCTTGTCGAACTTCCAGCCCGACTCGTGCACCTTCAGTGCGAGCAGTTCGATCAGCCGGTGGTATTCATCCCAGCCGACCCAGAGGTTCTTGTCGTCGTTGCGCGGGTCCGTCATCGCGATCATGGTGAGGCTCTTTCAAATGCTTAGGTTATATACGAAATGTGGCCGCAGAAGCGGCCACATTCTTTACAGCGTCCGGTTGCGGTCGAGGCGCTTGTCGCGCTCAGACCTTGAACGGATGACGGAGCAGGATGGTTTCGTCACGGTCCGGACCGGTCGACACCATGTCGATCGGCACGCCCGCGACTTCCTGCACGCGCGTGAGATAGGCGCGCGCGTTCTCCGGCAGGCCGTCCCATTGCGTGATGCCGATGGTGCTTTCCTTCCAGCCGCCGAACGTTTCGTATACCGGCTCGCAACGCGCGACTTCCGATGCGCCGCGCGGCAGGATATCGACCGGCTTGCCGTCGAGCGTGTAGCCGGTGCAGAGCTTGACTTCATCGAGGCCGTCGAGCACGTCGAGCTTCGTGATGCACAAGCCCGAGACGCCGTTGATCTGGATCGCACGGCGCAGCGCGGCGGCGTCGAGCCAGCCGGTGCGGCGCGGACGGCCCGTGACCGAACCGAATTCCTTGCCGACGGTCGCGAGATCCAGGCCGACCTTTTCCTGGCGTTGCGGATTGTCGGCATCGTACAGCTCGCTCGGGAACGGGCCCGAGCCGACGCGCGTGCAATACGCCTTCGTGATGCCGAGAATGTAGTTCAGACGCTGCGGCCCGATGCCCGCGCCGGCCGTTGCCGCGCCCGCGACGCAGTTGCTCGACGTGACGAACGGATACGTGCCGTGGTCGATATCGAGCAGCGTGCCTTGCGCGCCTTCGAACAGCAGATTGCTGCCGGTGTGGTTCGCGTCGTAGAGGCGGCGGGAGACGTCCGTGACCATGGGCGCGAGACGGTCGGCATAGCCGAGCATCGTGTCGAGCGTTTCCTGGAAATCGACGGCTTTCGCGCCGAGGTATTGCGTCAGCACGAAGTTGTGGAAGTCGAGCGCTTCGCGCAGGCGTTCCTCGAACACCGCACGGTCGAAGAGATCCTGCACGCGCAAGCCGCGACGCGCGACCTTGTCTTCGTACGCCGGGCCGATGCCGCGGCCGGTCGTGCCGATCTTGCCGGCGCCGCGCTTGGCTTCGCGCGCCTGGTCGATGGCAACGTGGTACGGCAGAACGAGCGTGGCGGCTTCGGAAATGAAGAGGCGCTTCTGGACGTCGATGCCAGCCGCTTCCAGTTCGTCGATTTCCTTGAACAGCGCTTCCGGCGACAACACGACGCCATTGCCGATGAAACAGGCCGTGCCCGCGCGCATGATGCCCGACGGAATGAGGCGCAGAATGGTCTTCTTGCCGCCGATGATGAGCGTATGGCCGGCGTTGTGACCGCCCTGGAAGCGCACGACGCCTTGGGCGTGGTCCGTCAGCCAGTCGACGATCTTGCCCTTGCCCTCATCACCCCACTGGGTGCCCACCACGACGACGTTGCGCCCCGGGTTCACATTCACTGCACTGGCAGACATGTTGATTCGTTAGCTGGTTAAAAACGTATTTTACCTATGTTCGCGAAAGGTTCCGAGTTTTTCGGGACGCGTTTCGCGATTTCGTCACGCTCGCGCGATTGGAATCGGCTAAGCAAAATCCCTTGCCGATCAAGCGACTGTATGCGCTGGCCGCTTCAGGGGCGGGTTTCGACCGTCCACTTGCCGTCACGTTCGACGAGCACGCGATCGAACGCGAATTCGTCCAGATCGTGTTCATGGCCGGGCAGCGCCTGGATCACCACTTCGCCCGCGTCGCGGAGCGCGAGAATCGCCGCGCGCAGCGGCTCGTCGTGCTTCCACGGTGCGAGGATCGCGCTACCGCGCGCGTCGACCGGGGAAATGCGCGCCACTTCGCGCAGATCGAGCGAAAAGCCCGTCGCGGGCCGCGCACGGCCGTAGGCCAGACCGACGTCGTCGTACCGGCCGCCGCGCGCGACCGCGTTCGGCACGCCATCGACGTAAGCCGAGAACATCACGCCGCTGTGATACGCATAGCCGCGCAAGTCCGCGAGATCGATCATCAGTTCCGCGCCTTCGACTTGCCCCGCGAGAAACGCGAGATCGTCGAGCGCGCGCGCGATCACCGGCAGATTCGGCAGACGGCCACGCGCGATCTGCAGCACCGACGCATCGCCGTACAGCGACGGCAGCGCGCGCAGCGCCTCGCGCGGTACCTGTCCGAGATGCGCGGTCAGTTCGTGGAGGCGCGGCACGTCCTTGCTCGCGAGCGCGTCGTAGAGCGCCTCGCCGAGCGACGCCGCGGCCGGCTCGAGTTCCAGCAACGCGGCAAGCACACCCGCGTGACACAGATCGAGACGCACTTTCGTCAGACCTGCGAGATGCAGCGAGTCGAGCATCAATTGCTGGATCTCGAGATCCGCTTCCAGTCCCGCGTGCCCGTAGATTTCCGCGCCGATCTGAATCTGCTCGCGCGTGGCGTGCAGCCCGCGCGGACGCGTATGCAGCACGACGCCCGCGTAGCACAGACGCGTCACGCCCTGACGATTCAGCAGATGCGCGTCGATGCGCGACACCTGCGGCGTGATGTCCGCGCGCAGGCCGAGCGTGCGCCCGGACAGCTGATCGACGAGCTTGAAGGTGCGCAGATTCAGGTCGCTTCCGCCGCTCGTCAGCAGCGATTCGAGATACTCGAGCATCGGCGGCATGACGAGTTCGTAGCCGTAGGACCGGAAACGGTCGAGCAGACGGCGGCGCAACTCTTCGATCTTGCGGGCTTCCGACGGCAGAACGTCGGCGATATTCTCGGGAAGTAACCAGGTGGACATCGATGCGATTCCTACGGGACGCGAGGCTCGACGCTTCGTGCGTGGCGCTCGTCGGTCAGGGACGAAAAGATAGAAACAAGATAGGCGAAACGGTGCGATGCTGCCGGGCGCGGCTCACGTCGCGATCAGGAGCAGTATCAGGCCGAGCACCATGGCGACCAGCCCGCCGATGCGGATGTGGTGCGTCGGCCGCTCCGCGATGCGGCGAAAAGTGTCGCGCCACGCGGTCGGAAAAACGAAGGGAAACATACCTTCGATGATCAGCATCAACGCAAGAGCGAGCAGTAACGTCTCGGCCATGTCCAAGGGATTTTTATAGGCCACGCAGCCAGCACAGGCTGGCCGCGCGGCGCGCGCACGGGATCAGCGCTTCACCGTGGCCGGAGCCGGCGTGTCAGCCGCGCCGCCGGTCGGGCTCTTCATGAAGCGGAAGAAATCGCTGCTCGGATCGACGACGATGACGTCGCCCGGCTTGAACGTCTTCTTATACGCTTCGAGGCTCTGATAGAACTGGTAGAACTGCGGATCGCGTCCGTACGCATCGGCCGCTATGGCCGCCGCCTTGCTGTCTCCTTCGCCCTTGATCGACTGCGCCTGGCTGTACGCGTCGGCGAGAATCGCCTGCTGCGTGCGCTCGGCGTCGGCCTTGATCTTGTCCGCCTCCGCCGTGCCCTTCGCGCGCTCGTTCGCCGCCGCCTGCTGGCGCGCCGCGATCATGCGCTTGTAGACCGCATCGGCTACGGCCGGCGGGAAGTCGATGCGCGTCATCTGCAAATCGACCATTTGCACGCCGAATGCCGCGGCCGCGCCTTCCACGCTCTTTTGCGCGTCGGTTTCGATGGCCTGCTGATTGCCGAGCGCGTCCGTCAGCGAGCGCTTCGCGAAGCCGCTCGCGAGCGCGGTGCGCGTGAGCGCGGTGATGCGTTCCTCGGCCGTCTGCGTGTTCTTCTCGTTGCTTTCGAAGAGCTTCAAGGGATCGGCGACGCGATACTTGATCACCGTGTTCACCAGCACTTCGTTCTTGTCCGATGTCGAGAAACGATCGGCGCCGGATTCGTCGATGGTGAGCGTACGCGTGTCGATGAGCGTGAGCGTCTGGAACGGCGGCGGCAGCTTGAAATGCAGCCCCGGGCCTTCGAGACGCGGATTGCCTTCGCCATGCGCGGCGACGACGGCGGCATGCCGTTCGTCGACGGTGAAGATCATCGACGATCCGATGAACAGCACGATCACGACAGCGACGATGAGCGCAAAAATTCGATTCATGTCGCGCTCCTTATTGCAGGTCGTCTTGACGACTGCGGGAGCGGAACGCATCGCGCGAACGCAGCGGATCGCCGCCGGCATTGGCGCTCGCGCCGCTGGCCGCGCTGGCCGGCGCAACCGCGGCCGGCGCCGATGCGCTCGCCGCGCCCTGCGCGCGCGCCTGAGGCGCTTCGGACGCGCCCGACGCCACCGCGCCGCTGGCGGCATCCGCCGATTCCTTCACTTGCTGTCGATTGGCTTCGACGAGCTTGTCGAGCGGCAGATACACCACGTTATTGCCGGCCTTGCTATCGACGAACACCTTCGTCGTGCGCGAGTAGATCTGCTGCATCGTGTCCAGGTACATGCGTTGACGAATGACCGCGGGCGCCTTCGAATATTCCGCGTACACCTCTTTGAAGCGCTCCGCGTCGCCCTGCGCCTGCGTGACTTCGCGATTGCTGTACGCCCTCGCCTCGTCGATCAGCTTGGCGGCATCGGCCTTCGCGCGCGGCAACAATTGATCCGCGTAGGCTTGCGCCGTATCGCGGGCGCGCTCGTTGTCCTGACGCACGCGCGCCGCTTCCTCGAACGCCGACTGCACCTGTTGCGGCACCTGCACGCTTTGCACGGCGACGCCCGTCACTTGCAGACCGGTGCGATAGGTATCGAGCGAGCGCTGGATCGTTTCGATGAGGCGCGCGCGGAGGGCTTCGCGATCCTTGTAGAGCATGTCGTCCGTCGAAAGACTGCCGGCGATCTCGCGGATCGCCGACTGCGCCGCTTGCGTGACGCTGTCGTCGGCGTTGATGCTGCGGAACAGGAAATCGGTGGGCGACTTGATCTGGTATTGAACGGCGAAGCGCACGTCGACGATATCCGCGTCGTTCGTCAGCAGCGACGCGTCGCGCACGTTGCCTTGGGAGAGCGCGGTGCCGCGCCCGACTTCGACGGAGCGGATCTGCGACGTATCGACGATTTCGCTCGACTGGAACGGATACGGCAGACGCCAGTGGATGCCTTGCGCGACCGTCTGACGATATTGTCCGAACTGGGAGACGACGCCGACATGGCCGTCCTGCACGACGAACACACCGCTGCCGAGATAGATGGCGATAAGCACGCCGATAACGATGCCGAGCCCGATCTTCGTGCCGCGGCCATTCTCGCGCGGCGCGCCGTTGCCGGGCTTCCGGCCGAACACGCCCGCGATGCGGCGGTTGAATTCGCGCCACATCTCGTCGAGATCGGGCGGACCTTCGTCCTTGCCGTTCGGACGCTTGCCGTCCTGCGGACGCTTCGAGTCGTTCTTCACGCCATTGCCGTCGCCCCGCCCCCAGCGCGGATCGTTGATCGAAAAGACGGCAGGCTCAGCTTGCCGGTTAGTCCGCTCTTTGTAGTCGTTCACTCGGTGATTCACCATTAGACAGCCGGGGTCGACGCCGGGTCGATGCAATTCCGAAGGCACTCAGTGTCCGTGCTCGGGAACCTTTTGATTGTCACGCTCGACGGCCGGCCGATGGTCATCCGGCTGCGCGTTCGTGTCGTGTATGGCGTTTGACCCGGACTGCGTGGATTGCGTTGCTTCGGACGCCTCGTGCGGCCCCGGAAATTCGGCGAGCACGCTGGGTAGGCCCGCATCGGTTTCTTCGGATTCCGCCGTGGCTATTTCGGCGATGGCAGCGCGCAGCGCATCGAGCCCCTGACCCGTGCGTGCGCTCAAGAAAACGCGCGAAATATTACCATACTCGTCCCTTTCAACCGCTTCGCCACGGGCCGCGAGCTCGGGCACCGCATCGATCTTGTTGAAGACGAGAATCTGTCGAATGTTGTCCGCGCCGATGCCGCGCAACACCTCGTTCACCTGATCGATCTGATCGAGGCGCACCGCGCTCGATGCATCGACGACGTGCAGCAGCACGTCCGCATGAATGGTTTCTTCGAGCGTGGCGCGGAATGCGGCGACCAGTTGGTGCGGCAATTCGCGGATGAACCCGACGGTATCCGACACGACGACATGGCCCGCTTCCTCGCCGAGGAACACGCGGCGCGAAGTCGTATCGAGGGTGGCGAAGAGCTGGTCCGCCGCGTACGCCTGCGCTTTCGTGAGCGCGTTGAACAAGGTGGACTTGCCCGCGTTCGTATAGCCGACGAGCGACACGGACATCGTGCGATTGCGCGCGCGCTGACGTCGCTGCGTGCCGTGCTGGCGGCGCAGTTTCTCGAGACGCGACTTGAGCGCCTTGATGCGCTCGCCGATCAGACGCCGGTCGGTTTCGAGCTGCGTTTCACCCGGACCGCGCAGGCCGATACCGCCCTTCTGCCGTTCGAGGTGAGTCCACGCGCGAATGAGGCGCGTCGACAGATATTGCAGTTGCGCGAGTTCGACCTGCAGCTTGCCTTCGTGACTGCGGGCGCGCTGCGCGAAGATATCGAGAATGAGGCTCGTGCGATCGACCACGCGGCGATTCAGCGCGACTTCGAGATTGCGCTGCTGCGCGGGCGCGAGCGCGTGATTGAAGATGACGAGCTCGACGTCGTTCGCTTCGCACTGCAGACGCAGTTCCTCGACCTTGCCGCTGCCGATGAACATCTTGGCATCGGGACTCTGACGGCGGCCGGTGAGCGTGACGGCGGGATGGGCGCCCGCACTTTGTGCGAGCAGACTGAGTTCTTCGAGACTGGCTTCGAAATCGATCTTGCCGAAGTCGATGCCGACGAGCGCTGCGTTAATCAAATTAATATGTTTAAGTATTTGAAGCGACCGGCGAGTTGCTTAATGTTCGCATTAGAAGTGGCAATTTCGCGCCGGCCGCGACGAGGTTTAGGACGGTTCAGCGTCCGGGTGGAAGTTCACCGGGCGAGCGGGCACGACCGTCGAAATGGCGTGCTTATAGACCATCTGGGTGACCGTATTTCGGAGCAACACGACGTACTGGTCGAACGATTCAATGTTCCCTTGGAGCTTGATGCCGTTGACCAGATAGATCGAGACCGGCACGTGCTCTTTACGCAGTGCGTTCAAAAACGGGTCTTGTAACAATTGCCCTTTGTTGCTCATAGCAAACTCCGTGTTTTTTTGCAGGTTGGAAGTATTGTGGACGAAGAAAAAGAGATCCGCCGACAATCGCTACACTATAGCTGATTTTCGCTGTTTTACGTTTCAGTAGCCGGATCGGCCAAATGGCCAGCGGCACCGAAGCGTAAGGCTTCACGCGGCTCTTACTCCTTGTCCGCGTAAGGGTTTCGACTCGATCGAAACTCTATGCGAAGTGGAGTGCCGGCGAGCCCAAAAGTTTCGCGAAAGCGCCCTTCCAGATATCGCTTGTACGTGTCCGTGATCGCGTCGAGCGCGTTGCCGTGCACGACGATGATCGGCGGATTTTGCCCGCCCTGATGCGCGTAGCGCAGCTTCGGACGCACCGGGCCACGCCGGCGCGGCTGCTGGAATTCCACCGCCTCGATGAGCGCGCGCGTCAGCTTCGGCGTCGGCAGCTTGGCCATCGCGGCGGCGTAGGCGTCGTCGACCGATTTCATCAACGCGCCGATGCCCGTCTTCTCCAGCGCCGAAACGTAGTGGAATTTAGCAAAGTCCAAAAACTTGAGCTTGCGCGTCAGGTCCGACTTCGTGCGCTCACGCACATGCGAATCGAGACCGTCCCACTTGTTCACGCCCACCACGAGCGCACGGCCCTGCTCGACCACGAAACCGGCGATATGCGCGTCCTGTTCCGAGATGTCCTGCTGCGCATCGAGGAGAAGAATGACGACGTTGGCATCCGCGATCGACTGCAGCGTCTTCACGACCGAAAACTTTTCGATCGCTTCGAACACCTTGCCGCGCCGACGCAGGCCGGCCGTGTCGATCAATGTGTATTTGCGGCCTTGTCGCTCGAAATCAACGTAAATCGAATCGCGCGTGGTGCCCGGCATGTCGAATGCGATCACCCGCTCTTCGCCGATCAGCGTGTTCACGAGCGTCGACTTGCCGACGTTCGGACGCCCGACGATCGCAATCTTGACGCCATGTTTCGCCTTCTCGTCTTCCGACTCTTCCGGCTGATCCTTGTACGCGATATCCAGCGCGTCGTTGATCATTTCGACGACGCCGTCGCCGTGCGCCGCCGAGATCGCGCGCGGATCGCCGAGACCGAGCTCGTAGAAATCCGCCGCGACCGCCGAGTACTTCATGCCTTCGGCCTTGTTGACGACGAGAAAGAGCGGCCGGCCCGTCTTGCGCAGATAGTCGGCGATCGCCTTGTCCTGCGGCGCGAGCCCATTGCGTCCATCGACGATGAACACGACGATATCGGCCTCTTCCACCGCCTGGCGCGTCTGCCGCGCCATCTCGTGCAGAATGCCGTCCTTCGCCACCGGCTCAAAGCCGCCCGTGTCCACCACGAGATACGGGCGTTCGCCGCCCACACGGCCTTCGCCGTAATGACGGTCGCGCGTCAGGCCCGGCAAATCCGCGACGAGCGCGTCGCGCGAGCGCGTCAGCCGGTTGAAAAGAGTCGATTTCCCAACATTGGGGCGCCCGACGAGGGCAATCACGGGTTTCATCTGATTTTGTTCAAGGTTGAACGCAAGGCGAACGCGGAACGGGCGGTACAACCGTCTCGTTGCGTTCCGCTACGCCGCGCAATGGCTGCGCTTGTCGAAAATTAGCATGGATTCGGCCTGCCGCACGCGAGGCGCGCTGGTCGGCCGGATCGTCGGCGGTCGTTCGCCGGTTCCGCCTCGTTCGAGGCTCTTCTTGCACGACGCCTTCGCGCGTCGCGCTTCGTTCTTGCGACCCTGCTTTTGCATGCGGGTTTTATCGCGATGCGCGCATGACGCAGCGCTTCTTTCTCGTGCGGCTCGCCGTGGCGAGCCTGCCGCGCCGCGCAACATCGACGGCGCGCTTGCTATTCAGGACCGCGAGCAAGCCTGACTCGCTCGCGGTCCGGCTGCGATCAGTTGCTCGGACGGAAACCGTAGAGATCGCCGTCATGCGTCTGCACGACGAGCGTGTTGCCCGCCATCACGGGCGCAGCGGTGATCGCGCTGCCATCGGTCGGCGCGCGGCCGATCAGTTCGCCGTTTTCCACGTTCAGGAAGTGCACGAAGCCCTTGTAATCGCCCACGACGACCGCGCGGCCGAGAATGTACGGCACGCTGACACTGCGGTTCTTCAGCACGTCCGTCTTCCAGAGCGGCGTGCCATCCGACGCGCGGAACGCATTGACGACCGACCAGTCGTCGCCGGCGGCCACGATCTGCTCGTCCTGAGCCAGGCCGCTGTCGCTCGAAAAGTTCTTTTCCCAAACCGGGCGGCCCGAATTTGCATCGAAGCAGCCGATACGGCCCTGGAACGTCACCGCGCAAGTCTGCGCGCCGACGAGTCCCGGCGCGCCGGTCACGTCGTTGATGCGCTCGACTTCGGTCACGCCCTTCGGATACGACACCGGCGCTTGCCAGAAGGCATCGCCCGATTGCAGGTTGATCGCCGCGAACGTGCCGCCGGGGAAGCCCGCCAGCACAGCCTGATTGGCCGCGAACGTCATGCCGGCCGCGACGCGCAGATTCAGTGGCACCGCGCGCAACTGGAAGATCCACTTCTGCTCGCCGGTCTGCGCGTTGAACGCGATGACCTTGCCGTCGATCGTACGCACGATCACGAGATCGTTGCCGACCAGCGGCGGCGAAACGATCTCGCCCGGCGCGGTTGCTGTCCACAGCAGCTTGCCGTCGGGGCCGAGCACGTCGACCTGCCCCTTCAGACCGCCTACGGCCGTGAGATTGCCGTCGCTGCCGACGCCCGCGGACAGATCGTCCTTCAGTTTGACGCGCCAGACGTCCTGACCGGTCTTCGCGTCGATTTTAGCGACGGAGCCGTTCGCGCCCGCGGCATAAACGTAATCGCCGACCGCGACCGGCGAGAACAGATAACGGCCAGCCTTGCCGACGCTTGCCTTCCACGCCTGGTTGACGTTCAGCACCGGCTTGAACTCCGCGAGCGGTACCGGCACGCGGCGTTCATCCTTGGTCGACGAGCAAGCGGTCAACAAGACGGTCATCGCGCAAGCGAGCGGCACGGCGTAGCGTTTCAAAAATGTCATCGGTGGACGCAACATGAATTGGTGAATTGGGTTGATCGGCGCTGCCCGCCGCGTCGCTTCATGGCGACACCGTGGCGGGCGGCTTGATTGACTGATGGCAGGGATCGAAGACGAACCGATTGGAAACCAGCCGGATCAGCCGCCGAGCGCGTCGAGCTTGAACTGAATCAGCTGACGGGCGGACGTGTCGTTCTCGGGCAGCGCCGTCAGCGCGACCTTGTAGGCCGCGCGCGCGTCGTCGCGTTTGCCTTGAGCTGCGAGCAGGTCGCCACGGCGGTCCGCGATCACGCCTTTGAACGCTTCGAGAGGCTGCTCGGCGAGCAGTTTCAGGCCCGCGTCGTAGTTCTTCTCGTCGAGCAGCACGAGCGCCAGACGCAGCTTCGCGATCTGCTTGTACTCTTCGTCCTTCGCATGGTCGATGGCCCATTGCAGTTGCGCCTTCGCGCCAGCCGTGTTGCCCGCCATGTAGAGCGATTTCGCGGCCGCGAGCGCGGTCATCTGGGCGTAGCCGGTGCCGCCGAACTTGTCTTCCATGTCCGTCGCGACGCGCTGGACCAACGCCTGATTGTTTCCGTCCACTGCCTGCTGCAGATGGTCGTAAAGCACCGACGCCTCGGCGGCCTGACGGCGCTGCCAGAAATTCCATCCGTTGTACCCGGCCGCAATGACGAGCGCCACGAGCACAACCCACGTCGTGGTGTTACCCCATTTGGCCCACCAGGCCTTTACGCTTTCAAGTGATTCTTGTTCGTCGTGATAGCTCATCGTCCAGCTATTCCTTCCTGCGTTTCAATTCCCTCAACGAGTTCCGCGCACGATGCCGGATCGCCCCGATCAGGCCCACGCGCGCGGCAGTGCGCCTGAATCTCAGGCACCCTCGTCATCGGCGGTTGCAACCATCGCATTGATTAGGTATTCGGTCAAGTCTTCCGCCCGAACGTTCACTTGCTCGTTCTTTTGTCCGCCGGACGTTTCGTCGATCGAGCGGCGCAGCGGCTTGACGCCGATCATACCTTGCGCGAGTTCGTCCTCTCCGAGCACTACGGCGAACGCCGCGCCGCTCGCGTCGGCCTTTTTCATCTGCGACTTGAAGCTCGCGGACGCGCCGTCCGGGCTGCAATGCAGAATGACGTCGAGACCCGTGTCGCGCAGCCGCTCGGCGACGATGAACGCCTGCTCCGCCGCCGCTTCGCCCTGATGCACGACATAGACGTCCGTGCCTTCGGCTTCCGGCACGAGCTGCTCTTCCTTCAGCAATTCGAGGATGCGCTCGACGCCCATGGCCCAGCCGCACGCGGCCGTCGGCTTGCCGCCGAGCTGTTCGATCAGCGGATCATAGCGACCGCCGCCCGCGACCGTGCCCTGCGCGCCGAGCTTGTCGGTGACCCACTCGAACACGGTCAGGTTGTAGTAGTCGAGACCGCGCACGAGACGCGGGTTGATCGTAAACGGAATGTTGTTCGCCTTCAAAAGCCGCTGCACGCCCTCGAAGTGCTTGCGCGATGCGTCGCCGAGAAAGTCGACGAGCTTCGGTGCGTTCTGCGCGATCTCCTGCATCGCCGGATTCTTCGTGTCGAGCACGCGCAGCGGGTTCGTGTAGAGCCGGCGCTTCGCTTCCTCGTCGAGGGAATCGACGTGTTTTTCCAGATACGCGATCAGTTCCTTGCGATGCGCCGCGCGCTCTTCGGCCTGACCGAGCGAATTCAGTTCGAGGCGGATGCCGGTGAGTCCGAGGTCGTCCCACAGACGCTGGCACATCATGATGATTTCGGCGTCGGTGTCCGGCCCGGCGAAGCCAAGCGCCTCCACGCCGACCTGATGGAACTGGCGATAACGCCCGCGCTGCGGACGCTCATGACGGAACATCGGACCGACGTACCACAGACGCTTCGGGCCGTCGTACAACAGGTTGTGCTCGATGGTCGCGCGCACGACCGCCGCGGTGTTCTCCGGGCGCATCGTCAGATGCTCGCCGTTGAGCGCGTCGGTGAAGCTGTACATCTCCTTCTCGACGATGTCGGTCACTTCGCCGATGCCGCGCGTGAACAACTGCGTGTGCTCGACGATCGGCGTGCGGATGTTCTGATAGCCGTATGCGCGCAGCATCGACTTGACGGTGGTTTCGAAGAAATCCCACAACGCGGCATCCTGCGGGAGGATGTCGTTCATGCCCTTCACGCCGCTCAGTTTCTCGAGCCGTTTCTTCTGTTCAGTCATCTGTCTTTAGAGTGATGCCGCGGACGTCTCGACGCGCTGCCCATAGGTACGCTCGACATAGTCGCTGACGATTTGCTGGAATTCCTCGGCGATGCGCTCGCCGCGCAGCGTCTTCACCTTCACGCCGTCGATGAACACGGGCGCCGCCGGATTCTCGCCCGAACCCGGCAAGCTGATGCCGATATTGGCGTGCTTCGATTCGCCCGGCCCGTTGACGATGCAGCCCATCACCGCGACGTGCATCTTCTCGACGCCGGGGTACTGATCGCGCCACGTGGGCATCGAGTTGCGCAAGTAGCTTTGAATCTGCGACGCCAACTCCTGGAACAGCGTGCTCGTCGTGCGGCCGCAGCCGGGACACGCGATGACCATCGGCGTGAAGGAGCGCAGGCCCATCGTCTGCAGGATTTCCTGGCCGACGACGACTTCGCCGGTGCGCGCGCCGCCCGGCTCCGGCGTGAGCGAAATGCGAATGGTGTCGCCGATGCCTTCCTGCAGCAGAACCGAAAGCGCCGCCGTCGATGCAACGATGCCCTTCGAGCCCATGCCCGCTTCGGTCAGGCCGAGATGGAGCGCGAAGCTGCAACGCTTCGCGAGTTCGCGATACACGGCGATCAGATCCTGCACGCCGCTGACCTTGCACGACAGGATGATCTTGTCGCGGCCGAGACCCAGTTCGACGGCGCGCTCCGCCGAGCCGACCGCGGATTGAATCAGCGCCTCGTACATCACGCTTTGCAGTTCCCACGGATTCGAACGCGCGGCGTTTTCGTCCATCATGCGCGCGAGCAGATCCTGATCGAGACTGCCCCAGTTCACGCCGATACGCACCGGCTTGTCGTATTTGATCGCGGCTTCGATCATCTGCGCGAATTGCGTGTCGCGCTTCGCGCCCTGGCCGACGTTGCCCGGATTGATCCGGTATTTCGACAGCGTCTCGGCGCACGCGGGATGATCGCGCAGCAGCAGATGGCCGTTGTAGTGGAAATCGCCGACGAGCGGCACCGTCACGCCCATGCGATCGAGCTGCTCGCGGATATGCGGCACGGCCGCCGCCGCTTCCGGCGTATTCACCGTAATGCGGACGAGCTCGGAGCCCGCCTGCGCCAGTTCCTTGATCTGGATGGCCGTGCCAATCGCGTCCGCCGTGTCGGTGTTGGTCATCGACTGCACGCGCACCGGCGAATCGCCGCCGATCGTCACGAGCTGGCCACCCCAGCGCACGTCGACGGCATGCGATGACCGGCGCGTCAACGGACCGCCGAAGACCGGCTCGGTCGAACAAATCTTGCTGTTGATCAGGGATTGAGCTTCGGATTGCATCGAAAAACCCTTTGGCAACCTTGCCGCCGATACGGCGCCGGTCGCGTGTGTGGAACCTCAAACGGGCGTCACGGCTTGCACCGTGACGCCCTCGACTTGTCCGCCGCGCTGGACAGATCGATCTCGCAAGCTCAAGGCAGCGAGAGACGCGCGACGTTTCCGCGTGCGGACGAATAGCGTTTGGCGTCGACGGGCTCGTCATCGACCGACAGCGACTCGACGCCCTTCACGTTGCCGACGGTCACCTTGAACGGCGCCTCGCCTTCCACGCGCTGGGTGTTGCCCGCGCGCACGAGTCCGGAATACAGTTCCTTGCCGTCCTTGCCGCGCACGCTGAACCAGCTATCTTCCTTCACTTTCAATTCGATCGCGCTCGAACCGCTGCCCGCGACGGCCGGAGCCGACGCCGCCATCGCAACAGCCGAAGCAGGCTTCGCGGCCGATGCGGGCGCCGCCGCAGCCGGCGCGCTCGCGCCCTGCACCGCGGACAGCGTCGACGACGAAGCCGGCAGCGCATTCGTGCCGAGCGGACGCGGCATCGGCTGCTCGCCGGGGCCGGCCGCCACTTCGGGCAGCGACGCTTCGCCGGTGTTGGCGGCCGCGGCCTCGTCGGGCGTCGGCGCGGATGTCGTGCCCGACGCTTCGTTCGATGCCGAAGCAGGCGCGGACGTCGACGACAGACCGATGCCCGTCGTCGCCTTGAGGCGCGCGAGCCAGTTGTTCGAATCGCCGCCGGTGTGCCACATCACGAGCACGGCCAGCACGACGATGATCGCGAGCACGCCCCACATCCACGAGCGCTTTCGGCCCGACGAATTGCCGAGCGGCACCGACACGCGTCCGCGCGGCAGACCCGCGCCCGCCGACGCCGGCACCTTCAGATTCTGCGCGATGTCATCGCCGCTGCGCCGGAACGCCTGCGTGAACGGCGCCGGATCGGCGCCGAGAATCTTCGCGTAACTGCGCACGATGCCCGCCGCGAACGTGCGATCGGGCAACTGGCTGATATCGCCCGCTTCGAGCGCGAGCAGTTTCGGCGGCGACACCTTGAGACGCGCGGAAACGTCGTCGATCGACCATGCTTTCGCCTGGCGAAGTTGCGCGAGACGCGCGCCGACCGCCTGTATCGAGTCCAGATTCCCCGCCTGGCTCGCATTCGATGCCGCCCTTTCCGCGTCGCCCAGGCCGTCGTACTGACTGCCGGACCGGTTGTTGCCGGAATGACTGCCGAAAGGCGTCGGGTGCTGCGGCTCACTCATGCCAAATTCCTCGCATCGATTCTTCTATATAGCGCTGTTGCGTCGTTCGGTTCCAAAAACCCCGTGCACGATACAACCGCAGCGCCATTGCAGACCGCTTTATAACAAAATGTTCGGCTTTTAGCGCCGCATCCAGACGCTTGCTGCGCCCTCCGCTGCGGCTTTTTTCGATGCGGACGCCCGGTCAGACCGCCCGCACCTCGATCGTCTTGCTGCCTGCACGGCCCATGCGTTCGGCAAGACGCGTGCGGTCCTGCACCGCGCCCGCGAGTTGACCGCACGCAGCGTCGATATCGTCGCCGCGCGTCTTGCGCACGGTCGTTACGACGCCCGCATCGATCAACACCTGCGCGAACCGCTTGATCTGCTCGTTCTTCGAGCGCGTCAACCCCGACTCCGGAAACGGATTGAACGGGATCAGATTGAACTTGCACGGCACGTCGCGCGTCACGGCAAGCAATTCGCGCGCGTGCGCTTCGGTGTCGTTGACGCCGTCGAGCATGCAATATTCGAACGTGATGAAGTCGCGCGGCGCGACCTTCAGATAACGCTGACACGCGGCCATCAATTCGCGCAGCGGGTACTTCTTGTTCAGCGGGACCAGCATGTCGCGCAGCGGATCGTTCGGCGCGTGCAGCGATACCGCGAGCGCCACCGGCAGGTCGGCCGCGAGGCGGTCCATCATCGGCACGACGCCGGACGTCGACAAGGTCACGCGACGGCGCGACAAGCCATAGGCGTTGTCGTCGAGCATCAGGCGCATGGCCGGCACGACGGCGTCGTAATTGAGCATCGGCTCGCCCATGCCCATCATCACGACGTTCGTGACGACGCGCTCGCCCTTGCCCGGCCCGCCGACTTCGCGCCCGAGCGACTTGCGCAGCGCGAACTCCGCCATGCGCAACTGGCCGATGATCTCGCCCGTCGTCAGGTTTCGGGAAAAGCCCTGCTTGCCGGTGGAACAGAACCGGCAGTTCACCGCGCAACCCGCCTGCGACGACACGCACAGCGTGCCGCGCGTCTCTTCGGGGATGAACACGGTTTCGACCGCGTTGCCGTTGCCGACGTCGACCAGCCATTTGCGGGTGCCGTCGGCGGAAACGTGGTCGCTGATGATGTCGGGCATCGCCATGTTGGCGCGGCCCTTGAGTTTTTCGCGCAGCGATTTCGCGAGATCCGTCATGCCGTCGAAGTCTTCGGCACCATATTGGTGGATCCAGCGCTGCAATTGCTTGGCGCGAAACGGCTTTTCGCCCAGGCTCGCGCAGTACGCGGTGAGCCCGGCGGCGTCGAGATCGAGGAGATTGACGGTGGTGCTGCTCGTCATGTCAAGTTCTGCCATTTCAGATTGCGAAGCCCGGCATCTTCCCGGGACCGTTCGCGCCAATTTCTGCTTCTTTTCGTACCGCTTTTATTGCGTCGAGGCGCGATGCCCGCGATGACCGAACAGCCATCGCGGCTTTCAACGCGAAAATTAACGCGAGTAGACGTTCACTTGCGGGAAGAAGAACGCAACTTCTTGCGCTGCCGTTTCCGGCGCGTCCGAACCGTGAACCGCGTTCGCGTCGATGCTGTCGGCGAAGTCGGCGCGGATCGTGCCCTTGTCCGCCTTCTTCGGGTCGGTCGCGCCCATCAGGTCGCGATTCTTCAGGATGGCGTTCTCGCCTTCCAAGACTTGAATCATCACCGGACCCGAGATCATGAATTCGACCAGATCCTTGAAGAACGGACGTGCGGCGTGCACGGCGTAGAACTTCTCGGCGTCGGCGCGCGACAGATGAACCATGCGCGACGCAATGATCTTCAGACCTGCGTTCTCGAAACGGCTGTAGATCTGGCCGATAACGTTCTTTGCCACTGCGTCCGGCTTGATAATCGACAGGGTGCGCTCGATCGCCATAAAAACTCCAAAAAATGAACGGTTTACGGATTAAAACGAATCGACAATTGTAGCACGAAGCAATGTATGATTGCGATTGAAACCTTACGGCATCGTAAGGATCAAACCCTGCGAGGACTTGGCTGTCCGGACGGCCGAACTGACCTTTCGGGCTATTGAATTCGGCGCGCGCCGGGACCATATTGGAACAAAACGCTGCATTGCAACCGGAACCACGCGGCGCGGGCACCAAGCGGTTCTAATATTGGCTTAAGTCCGCGCACCTTATCATTCGTATATGACGAAGTCGCGGGAAGACCGAACGACAGACAATTGGAGCAAGGAGAAACCATGAACGAATCACCCTACAGCTTTGGCCGTAATGGCAGCGTCAGCTCGGTCGAGGTGCGCAACCGCGTGCTGCGCAACACCTACTGGCTGCTCGCGCTCTCGATGGTGCCGACGGTGCTCGGCGCATGGGTCGGCGTCGCGACGGGCTTCTCGCTGTTCGCGGCTACCAGCCCGGCAATGAGCTTCATCGCGTTCCTCGCGATCGCGTTCGGCTTCATGTTCGCCATCGAGAAAACCAAGAACAGCGGCATGGGCGTGGTCGTCCTGCTCGGCTTCACGTTCTTCATGGGCCTGATGCTCTCGCGTCTCCTGAGCTTCATTCTCGGGTTCTCGAACGGACCGCAACTGATCATGATGGCCTTCGGTGGCACGGGCGTGATCTTCGCGGCCATGGCGACCATCGCGACCGTCAGCAAGCGCGATTTCTCGGGCCTCGGCAAGTTCCTGTTCATGGGCGTGATCGTCATTCTGCTGGCGGCGTTCGCGAACATCTTCCTGCAGTTGCCCGCGCTCATGATGACGATCTCCGTGCTCGCCATCGTGATCTTCTCGGCGTACATGCTGTTCGACGTGCAGCGCGTGGTGAACGGCGGCGAGACGAACTACATCAGCGCGACGCTCGCGATCTATCTCGACCTGTATAACGTGTTCACGAACCTGCTGGCGCTGCTCGGCATCTTCGGCGGCAACCGCAACTAAGCGCGCCAAACGCGGCCGAAACGAAAAACCGGCCTTCGGGCCGGTTTTTTGTGCCTGCGAAGCGCCGCAGCCGGATCAGTCGCGCTCGAACAACGCAATCGATTCGACGTGCGACGTGTGCGGGAACATGTTCACGACGCCCGCGCCCTTCATCCGATAACCCGCTTCGTGCACGAGCAGGCCGGCGTCGCGCGCGAGCGTCGCCGGATTGCACGACACATAGACGATGCGCTCGGGCAACGGTCCATCGCCGCTCTGGGCGATGTCCGCGAGCGCCTTCGACACGGCGAGCGCGCCTTCGCGCGGCGGATCGATGAGAAACTTGTCGAAGCGGCCAAGCGCGCGCAGGTCGTCGGCGGTCACTTCGAAGAGATTTCGGCACGCGAACGACGTGTGGCCATCGACGCCATTCGCCTTCGCGTTCTCCAACGCGCGGGCCGTCAGCGCTTCGCTGCCTTCGATCCCGACAACCGCACGCGACACCCGCGCGAGCGGCAGCGTGAAATTGCCGATGCCGCAAAAAAGGTCGAGCACGCGATCCGACTTCTCCGGAGCAAGCAGGCTGAGCGCCCGGCTCACCAGCACGCGATTGATCTGGTGATTCACCTGCGTGAAGTCGGTCGGCTTGAACGGCATGCGGATATCGAATTCCGGCAGCGTGTAAGCGAGCTCGCTATCGAGCGGATAGAACTGATAAACCGTGTCCGGTCCTTTGGGCTGGAGCCACCATTGGACGCCGTGCTCATCGGCGAAAGTGCGCAGCAGCCCTTCGTCGGCTTCGGTCAGCGGCTCCAGAATGCGCAGCACGAGCGCCGTGACGTCCGATCCGACCGCGAGCTCGATCTGCGGCATGCGATCGCGAATCGACAGGCCCGCCACCAGATGGCGCAGCGGCACGAGCATCGCGGAAACATGCGGCGGCAGCACTTCGCAGCTCGTCATGTCGGCGACGTAACTGCTCTTGCGCTCGTGAAAGCCGACCAGCACGCCGCCCTTCTTTTCGACGTGCCGCACGGTCAGGCGCGCGCGATAGCGATATCCCCACGACGGCCCGTGAATCGGCCGGAACATGGTTTCGGCGCGCAGTTTGGACAGATGTTGCAGGTTGTCTTCGAGCACGCGCTGCTTCACGGCGATTTGCGCGCGAACATCCAGATGCTGCATCGAGCAGCCGCCGCAAATGCCGAAAAACTGGCACTTCGGCTTCGCGCGAATCACGCTCTCGCGCAGCACGCTCACCACTTGCGCCTGCTCGAAGCTCGGCTTTTTGCGGTAGCTCGAATAGCTGACACGTTCGCCCGGCAACGCGCCTTCGACGAAGATGACCTTGCCCGGCTCTCCGTTTTCGTTGACCGTGCGACCGACGCCGCGCGCTTCCATGTCGAGCGACTCGATTTCGATTTCGGGCGCGACGAAGTTCGGATCGGGCGTGACGGATTTCGCCGGCGCGGCGCGGCGGCGATGCTGGGTTTTTCGAGCGGCTTCGGACACCTGCGTACTTCCTGACTTATCGTGGGGCAAAGGCGAGATTGTAGACGAACGTCACGCTCTCATTCGACGAACGCCGCCAGATACTCCGCCCAGTGCGGCGAAGTCTCCTGCGCGAGCGCATTCTTGACGAAGTTGATTTCGTCCGCGTACTCATCGGGCGTGAAGCCGCCGCGCATCATCTGAAAACGACAGTACATCAGATACGTGTTGACGACATCGGTCTCGCAATAGTTGCGGATTTCGTCGATATGGCCGTCGCAATACGCTTCCCAGACCTTGCCGCCGTCCATGCCGAGCTTGCCGGGAAAGCCGCATAGCTTCGCGAGCGCATCGAGCGGCGCATTGGCGCGCGCCTGATACATCGCGAGCACGTCCATCAGGTCGATGTGCCGCATGTGATAGCGGCTGATGTAGTTGTTGAACTTGAACTCGCGGTCGTCCTGACCGAGATCCCAGTAGCGCGGCGCGGCGATGCCGTGCACGAGCGCGCGGTAGTGGAGCACGGGCAGATCGAAGCCGCCGCCGTTCCACGACACGAGCTGAGGCGTGTATTTCTCGATCACGCGATAGAACGACTGGATGAGCGCGGCCTCGCCGTCGGCCGTCGTGCCGAGCGAGCGCACGCGAAAGCCGTTGTTGTCGCGAAACACGCACGAAATCGCCGCGACACGCTGCAGATGATGCGGCAAGAAATCATTGCCGACGCGCTCGCGGCGCGCTTCGAACGCATGTTCGGCGACCTCGCGGTCGGAGAGATCGTCGGGCAAATCTTCGAGACGGCGAATGCCGTCGACATCGGGGATTGTCTCGATGTCGAAAACGAGAATCGGTGTCATTGAATCCTGGAGCGCGACGCCCCAAGCCGAAGGGCGTCGCCGAAGCGTTAAAGCACGGCGTCCTTGCGAACGCCGTTGGATGCGAAAAAGCGCTTGAGACGCACGAGCGCCTCTTGCTGGATCTGGCGCACACGCTCGCGCGTGAGGCCCATTTCGTCGGCGAGTTCTTCGAGCGTCGCGGGCTCGATGTGGTTCAGCCCGAAACGCCGTTCGATCACGTGCCGGTGTTTGTCGGACAGACGCGAGAGCCACAGTCGCGTGAGCGATTCGAGTTCGCGATGCTGCACTTCCGCGTCCGGCGACTGGCTCTGATCGTCGGAAAGGAGATCGAGCAGGCTGCTGCCCGGATCGAGGTCGAGCGGCGCGTCGAGCGAAGCCGTGTGTTCGTTGAGCGCGAGGATATCGGTGACTTCCTCGGGCGTCTTGCCGGTGAGATACGCAATATCGTCGATGCTCGCGTCGCGGCGTTCGGGCGCGACGCTGTCATTCGAATTGGCGGAATTTTTTTCCAGATGGCGCTTCGCGCGCAGCACCTGGTTCAACTCGCGGATGACGTGAACCGGCAGACGCACCGTGCGCGCCTGGTTCATGATCGCGCGCTCGATGCTCTGGCGGATCCACCAAGTGGCATAGGTCGAAAACCGGAAACCGCGCGTCGGATCGAATTTCTCGATTGCGTGCATGAGGCCGAGATTGCCTTCCTCGATCAGGTCGAGCAACGGCACGCCGCGATTGAGATATCCCTTCGCGATACTGACGACGAGCCGCAGATTGCGCTCGATCATCACCTGGCGCGCGTCGAATTCGCCGGCTTTCGCGAGTCGCGAATAGCGCTGCTCTTCCTCGACGGTCAGGAGCGGCTTCACGCTGATGCGGTTCAGGTAATGCTGGATCGTGTCGGCGGTGAGCTCGGCCTGCAAAAGCGAGCGGAAATCGTCGGCGTCGGGCGCGGAATCGTTTGCGCCTTCCGCTGCTTCGTCGCTGCTTTTTCCGCGGCTGTTGCCTTCTTCGTCCGAATCGACGTCGACATCGACATTGTCGATGTCCTCGTCTTGAGTCGAAGCACCGTCTTCCACCGACACTTGCAAAGGTCGGCTGATCGTCTCAGTCTCGGCTTGCGGCAGGCGGCGCTTCGTTTTTGGCATGATGGTTTCGCTTTATTGCGGCGGCAAATACTTCAGTGGGTCAACAGGTTTTCCCTGCCGGCGAACTTCGAAATGCAACATCACGCGGTCCGAATCGCTGTTCCCCATCTCAGCGATCTTCTGCCCTTTAGTTACCGCGTCTCCCTCTTTTACCATCAAAGCACGGTTATGTGCGTACGCTGTCAGAAAAGTTGCGTCGTGTTTGATGATAATGAGATTGCCGTAGCCGCGCAGCCCATTTCCGGAGTAAACCACTCGGCCATCCGCCGACGCGTTGACCGGATCTCCCGCCGCACCGCCAATGTTCAAACCTTTGTTGCTCGCTTCGTTGAATGTGCCGAGAATCGGACCGCGCGCCGGCCAGATGAACGCCGGCTGGGCCGCTGGCGCCGCCGCGTTCGCATCCGCGCCCGGCACGCCAGGCGCCGATGCCATGCCCGCCGCCGCGCCGGCCGTTCCCGGCGCCGCGCCCATACCCGAGTTGGCGCCGTAATACGGCGGCTGCGCGGTCGCACCCGGCTGCGGGCTCGCGTACGCGTTCGCGCCATTCAACGGCTGCGTCTGCACGCCGCCGCCCACGATCGGCGCGGTCGCCACACCGGGCGTCGCCGCCGCGACATTCGCGCCCGGAGGCGCCACGCGCATCAGCTGGCCGACTTCGATCTGGTTCGGGTTGGTCAGGTTGTTCCACGCTGCGATGTCGTGATAATTCTGACCGTTTTCCAGTGCGATCCGATATAGGGTGTCGCCCGGCTTCACACGGTAATAGCCCGGCGGCGGCGGGCCGTTGTCCGGCGTCTGCGCTGCCGTCGTGCCGATGGGCGCGCCCGTTCTGTCGACGACCGGCGCCATGTCCATGCGCGTCGAACACGCCGCCAGCGCGGACAACGCCAGCACGCACACGCCGCGCTGCGCCGCGCTTAAGGCTTGGTCCGCACTTCCTTCTCGCAAAGCACGCAGGATACTCATCGGTGTCAAATCACTCCGGATTTTAAGGGTACAAAGAAAACGCGATCGAGCTGCTCTTCCCGCCATTGGCTTGCCGACACGCGCGTGACGAGCGTCAGCACCTGCGACTGCGCGGCCTGCGATCCGACCGGCGCGACGAGCTTGCCGCCGACCGCCAGTTGATCGAGCAAGGCCTGCGGCACGTCCAGGCCGGCGCACGCGATGACGATCGCGTCGAACGGCGCGGCCGCGGGCAAGCCGAGGCGGCCATCGCCGTAATGCAGCCGGATATTCGGCACGCGCAACGGCCGAAGATTGAGCTTCGCGCGCTCCGACAACGGACGCACGCGTTCGATCGAATAAACCTCAGTGGCGACTTGCGACAGCACGGCCGCCTGATAACCGCAACCGGTGCCGATCTCCAGCACCTTGTTCAACGCGCGCCCGGTCGCGACCAGTTCGATCATGCGCGCGACGACCGACGGCTTCGAGATGGTCTGGTGATGGCCGATCGGCAGCGCGGCGTCTTCGTAAGCCTGCGCCGCGAGCCCCGGATCGACGAACATGTGGCGCGGCACGACCGACATCGCATTGAGCACGCGCGGATCGGTCACGCCGTTCGAGCGCAGGCGTTCGACCATGCGCTCGCGCACCCGTTCCGATGTGAGTGTCTGCGTGCTTGCCAGCGCAACATTGGGCGCGCCTTTTTTCGTCGCGATCGCGGCGGCGTTCAGGTCGCGCTCGCCGGGCCGCGGCGCCGGACGCAGTGAATTCGCGCGCGCCGGATGAGCCGAATGATGCGTCTGCGCCGCGCTCTTGCTCGCCGACGGAACCGGTTTCGCCCCGCCAATTGCGGTCTTCGCGCCCGAACGCACGGGAAAAACGGACGTGGCCGGCTTCGCGGACGCCGCTGCCGTCGCGGGATTTTTCATCGTCGCGTTCGCCGCGCGCGATTGTCCAGGCCTTGCCGGCTGCGTCGGCGTCGGCTTCAGCGCGGAAGCGGCGGCTGGCTTGCCGCGCGAATCCTGCGGACGGGCCGCGGGTTTGCGCGGCTCGCGAACAAGATCCGCGAGCGCCAGCGGAAAGCGCTTGGCGCGCTCGTCGCTCATGTGCGAGCGCTCCCGGCGCGCGCCCATTCGCGCGTCTCCGCCATGAGCTTCGTATGAGTGAGATCGAGTTGCAGCGGCGTGATCGACACGAAGCCGTTCGCGACCGCGTGGAAATCGGTGCCTTCGCTCGCGTCGAGCGCATCGCCTGACGGGCCGATCCAGTAGATGGGGTTGCCGCGCGGATCGGTCTGGCGGATCACCGGCTGCGAAGGATGACGCTTGCCGAGGCGCGTCACTTTCCATTCGCGCAACTGATCGTAAGGCAGGCTCGGAATGTTCACGTTCAGCAACGGATGACCCGGCATCGGATGTTCGAGGAAATGAGCGACGATCTCGGCCGCCACGCGCGCGGCGTCGTCGAGATGAAGCCAGTCGCGGCCGACGAGCGAGAATGCGATCGCCGGAATGCCGAACATGAAGCCTTCGGTGGCGGCCGCCACGGTGCCCGAGTACAGCGTGTCCTCGCCGACGTTCTGCCCGTTGTTGATGCCCGACACGACGAGATCAGGCTGCTCGTCGAGCATGCCCGTGAGCGCGATGTGCACGGAATCGGTCGGCGTACCGTTCACGAAGTTGAAACCGTTCGGCGCCTGATGAACGCTCAAGGGCCGCGACAGCGTAAGCGAGTTGGACGAGCCGCTGCAGTTCTGCTCCGGCGCCATCACCGTCACTTCGCCGAGCGGCTGCAGGACATCGTGCAGCACATTGATGCCGCGCGCCAGATAACCGTCGTCGTTGCTGAGTAGGATTCGCATCCGACGATTGTAACCGAGGAAAGTGGCGCGACGACGACTCGAACTGCCATACACTGAGCCCAGTTCAACCAGGAGAAAACATGCGCGCCGTACGATGCAACGAACACGGATTGCCCCACACGCTTTCGATCGAAACGCTGCCCGACCTGCATCCGGAAGCAGGCGAAGTCGTCATTGACGTGAAAGCGGCGAGCGTGAACTTTCCCGACGTGCTCATCATCCAGAACAAATACCAGTTCAAGCCGCCGCTGCCGTTCACGCCCGGCGCGGAGTTCGCGGGCATCGTGCGCGAAGCCGGCGCGGGCGTCACGCATCTCGCGCCCGGCATGCGCGTGGCCGCCTACACCGCGCAAGGCGCGTTCGCCGAACAGGCGCGCGCGAAAGCCGCCGATTGCATCGTCTTGCCCGATGACGTCGATCTCGCCGAGGCCGCCGCGTTCTCGCTCGCCTACGGCACGTCGTATCACGCGCTCGTCGATCGCGGCGAGCTCAAGGCCGGCGACACGCTGCTCGTGCTCGGCGCGGCCGGCGGCGTCGGCATCGCGGCGATCCAGATCGGCAAGATCGTCGGTGCGCGCGTGATCGCGGCGGCATCGAGCGCGGAGAAGCTCGCGTTCTGTCGCGAACATGGCGCGGACGAGGTCATCGATTACGCGCACGAAGACTTGCGCGAGCGTATCAAGGCGCTGACGGACGGCAACGGGCCGGATGTGATCTTCGATCCGGTCGGCGGAACGTATGCCGAACCCGCGTTTCGCAGCATCGGCTGGCGCGGACGGTATCTCGTCGTCGGCTTCGCGAACGGCGAGATTCCGAAGCTGCCGTTCAATCTGGCGCTGCTGAAAGGCGCGAGCATCGTCGGCGTGTTCTGGGGCGGTCACATGCAGCGCGAACACGCGCTCGCCGATCGGGAATTCGCGACGATGGTCGAGTGGATCAAAGCGGGCAAGCTGCGCCCTGTCGTCACGAAACGCTACTCGCTCGACGAAACGCCGCAAGCGCTGGACGACATGATGAACCGGCGCGTGACGGGCAAGATCGTGATCGAGCCATAACGCGCGCACTGCTACCATTGCGCGCTTTCACGCACTCCGCGAAGAGCCATGGCGAGTCTATGCCCCGATGTCAGCGTCATCGTGCCGGTCTACAACTGCGAAGCCTGGCTCGAAGCGCTGCTGCGCTCGGTGCTCGATCAGCAAGGCGTCGATCTCGAAGTCATCGCGATCTGTGACGGCGCGACAGACGACAGTCTCGCCATGCTCGAAACGATGGCGGCGGCCGATGCGCGCATCCGTGTGGTAGCGCAGGAAAATCGCGGCGTATCGGCGTCGCGCAATGTCGGGCTGACGCTCGCGCGCGGCGAGTGGATCGCGTTCGCGGACGGCGACGACTGGATGAAGCCCGGCGCGTTGCGCACGTGGATCGAACACGGCCGCCAGCATCGGCTCGATGTCGTGATCGGCAACGGATTCAGCTTCGAGGACTTGCCGCCGCCCGCCGATCCTCGACCGATGTACGAAGGCCAGCCTTGGGGCGACATCTGCGACGGCACGGCGTGGCTGAAACGGACCGTGCCGAACGACGACTGGGTCGTCTGCGTGTGGCTGCAATGCGTGCGGCGCGATCTCGTCGTGAGACACGGCCTGCGTTTCGAGGAAGGCGTGGTGCACGAGGACATCATCTGGGCGTTGCAGCTCGGGCTTCACGCACAGCGCGTCGGTTTCGTGCGCGAACCGTTGTACGGCTATCGACGCAATCCGGAATCGATCACGAACTCGCCCTCGCCGGCCGCTGTCGCGCGCCGCGCGGCGGGTTATCTGCGCGTGATCGACGCGCTCGTGACCGCCGCGCTCGATCCGCAAACCGACCGAAGTCTCAGCCGGATTCTGCTACGCCAAGCCAACCGCGAAAGCGGTCATCTCCTGCATGTGCTCAGAAAGCGCCTGACCGACGACGAACTGCGCAAGCCTTTCGCGCGGCAGTTTCTGCAGTCGGGGTATGTTCGCGCGATGCTGAAGGGCGCGACCAATGCGAGCGAAGTGTGGCGCGCGCTTCGCTGCTGGCGCGTCTATTCGCGCTTCGCGGCGTGAAGGCGTCCGCTTATAGGCGTCGCGATTGCGCGCGCGGCAGCATGCCGATGCGCGTTGCTTGGGTCGGCTGAGCCGCTTTGGCGTCGGCGAAATCGGCCATCGCGTAGTGTTGCGCCGCGCGCGCATGGTTGCCGTGCAACGTCCTGAACGCGGATGTCACGCGACGCACGGTGAGCAGGCGTTGCCACAAGCGTTCGCGAAGCCCGCCGAAAGGCAGAAAGGACGGCGGCACCACGACCGCGCCCGGGCCCCAGCCCGGACGCCACGAGCGCGCAAGGCCCTGGCGCATAAAGAGAGAGAGCGTCGGCACGCCGATGCAGGACGCGAGATGCCCGAGCCCCGAATCGTTGCCGATGAACCACGACGATTCGGCGATCCATGCCGCGACTTCGCCCAGTTGCGGCAGCGCATTGACCTCGCACCCTTCTTCAGCGATATCGCCCCAGACGCCGAACTCCGCAGGCGCGACGAGAAAGCTCGGGCGCAATCTCCGCCGCGTCAGCGCACGCGAGAGCGCAAGAAACTTCTCGCGGCCCCACATCTTTTCAGGATGACTGCCGGTCGGATGAATGACGACGCGATTCGCGAAGCGCCCGCGCATGACGCCGGACGGCACGACGAGACCGTTCGCGCGCGTCACGTCGGCGAGACCGAGCACGTTCTTCGCGATATCGACGATGCGGTCGACCATGTGCTTCGAGCCGCCGTATTCCGGCAGCGTGGCGAGACAGATGGTCTGGCCCGAGCGGCTCAGCGTCGATGCGTAGTCGGTCGGGCGAAGCTCGATCACGGTGTCGAACGCGCCCTGCCAGGCGTCGCGACGCCCTACCGTCACATGGGGAAACCAGTCGGCGAGTTGCTCCACGACCCAGCCGAACACGACGGGGCGATATCCGTTGCGGATGAGATTGTCGACGAGAACGAGCCCGATGAGGCTGTCGCCGATCGGCGATGGCAATACCACCGCAATCGAACCGTCAGTTCGCAGTTTCATTGTTGGTCCCGCGGGATCGCACGACGGACGTCGTGCAACGGCCTGTCCAGGACAGCATGATAGCGATGTCGACCGTGTCGTGCCATGACGGGCATTCCGAAAACGGTCGGCTTCGTTGACGGCGTGTTGGCACGCGCACAACCGGGGCGTCAAAGCTTCTCGGTTTCTCCGCTCTTCGGCTGCCATTTCATGAGCCGGCGCTCGACCAGCGCGACGAGACCGTCGAGCACCAGCGCGAACGCGGTCAGCACGAGAATCCCCGCGAACACCGTGTTGATGTCGAAGGTGCCTTCGGCCTGCAGGATCAGATAACCGACACCGCGCGCCGAGCCGAGATATTCGCCGACCACCGAGCCGACGAACGCGAGCCCCACCGACGTGTGCAGGCTCGAAAACACCCAGCTGGTCGCGCTCGGCAGATAGACATACCGCAGCAACTGCTTGCGATTCGCGCCGAGCATGCGCGCATTCGCGAGCACGACCGGGCTCACTTCCTTCACGCCCTGATACACGTTGAAGAACACGATGAAGAACACGAGCGTCACGCCAAGCGCGACCTTTGACCAGATGCCGAGACCGAACCACACCGCGAAGATCGGCGCCAGGATCACGCGCGGCATCGAATTGGCGGCCTTGATGTAGGGATCGAGGAGCGCGCTCGTCATCGGCGCGAGCGCGAGCCAGAGACCGACGCCGAGTCCCGTCACCGTGCCGATGACGAACGCCAGCACCGTTTCGATCAGCGTCACCCACAGATGGATGTAAATCTCGCCGCTCGTGAACCATTCCCAGATGCGTATGAGCACCTTCTGCGGCTCGCCGAAGAAAAAGGCGGCCTTGTTCGCGTCGTCGAAATAGAAAGGCGGCAAGAGCGTCGGGCTCGTCAGCATGTACCACAGCACGAAGCACGCGAGCAGCAACAGCCACTGCCACACGATGAGATTCGCCCGATTCGGGCGCAGCTTGTTCCACATGGTCGTATCGTCTTATTCGGCGGCGGCGGGCTTCAGCTGCTGCTGATAACCCTTCAGCACTTCTTCGCGCAGCACGCCCCAGATCTGAGCGTGCAGTTCGACGAAGCGCGGATGCGAGCGGATCTCGGCGACATCGCGCGGGCGCGGCAGATCGATCGCGAATTCGCCGATCGGATGCGTGCCCGGCCCCGCCGCCAGCACGACGACGCGATCGGACATCGAGATCGCCTCGTCCAGATCGTGCGTGATGAAAAGCACGGCCTTGCGTTTCGCGGCCCACAGATCGAGCAACTCGTTTTCCATGAGCTGGCGCGTCTGGATGTCGAGCGCGGAGAACGGCTCGTCCATGAGGATGATGTCGGGATCGAGGATGAGCGTCTGCGCCATCGCGACGCGCTTACGCATGCCGCCCGACAACTGATGCGGATAACGGTCGCCGAAACCGCCGAGGCCCACGCGCTTCAGCCATTCCTCGCCGCGCTTGTCGGCTTCGGCCTTCGGCACGCCCTGAAACGCGAGGCCGGCCGTGACGTTGTCGAGCGCGGAGCGCCACGGCATCAGCGCATCGGCCTGGAACATGTAGCCCGCGCGCCGGTTGATGCCCTTCAGCTTTTCGCCGAACACGCTCACGGTGCCCGACGAAGGTTCCAGCAATCCCGCCGACACGTTGAGCAATGTCGATTTTCCGCAGCCGGTCGGCCCGACGACGGACACGAATTCTCCTGGCGCGATCGCGAGGCTCGTATCGCGGACCGCCGTGTAGCGATCACGGCGACTCTCGCGCGACGCGAACGTGCAGGTGACGTCCTCGAGCGCGAGCGCATGGTTCGATGGCGACGACATCGGTCAGACCTTGACGCTCGCGAGCGCCTTCTTGACGAAATCGTTGGTCCAGGTCTTCGACAGGTCGATCGGCTTGCCCTTCACGGTTTCGTCGAAGGCTTGCAGCGTCTTGAGCGAGGTCGCGGGACCGTCGGCGGGCATCAGGCCGTCCGGCGACAGCGCTTCCTTCACGTGCTGCCACGAATCGAGATACAGCGCGCGATCGCCGAGCAGATAGCTTTCCGGCACCGTCGAGATGAGATCCTTGCCCGAGGCCGTCTGCAGCCACTTCAGCGCGCGTACCATCGCGTTGGTGAGCGCCTGCGTCGTGTTCGGATTCTTCGTGATGAAGCTCTGCGACGCGTACAGGCAACCCGCCGGCATGTTGCCGCCGAACACCTTGACGGTGTCCGCGAGCGTGCGCGTGTCCGACACGATGCGGATATCGCCCGCGCGATCGAGCTTGGTCATCACCGGATCGAGGTTGGCGATGGCGTCGATCTGGCCGGATTGCAGCGCGGCGATCGCGCCCGCGCCCGCGCCGACGCCGATGAACGACACGTCGGTCGCCTTCAGCCCCGCTTGCGCGAGCACGAAGCTCGCCATGATCGCCGTCGACGAGCCCGGCGCCGTCACGCCGATTTTCTTGCCCTTCAAATCGGCGACGGACTTGTAGTTCGGCATCGCCTTCTTGGACACGGCGAGCACGATCTGCGGCGCGCGCCCTTGCAGCACGAATTCGCGGAAGTACTGATTCTTCGCCTGCAGCAGCAACGTGTGCTCGAACGCGCCGGATACGACATCCGCGCTGCCGCCGACCGCCGCCTGAAGCGCCTTCGCGCCGCCCGCGAAATCGGCGATTTCGACGTCGAGCCCTTCGTCCTTGAAGTAGTTGCGACGCTCGGCGATCGTGAGCGGCAGATAGTAGAAGAGATTCTTGCCGCCGACCGCGACCGATACCTTGCTCTGCTCCAGCTTGTTCTGTGCGAATGCGAGCGGCATGCCCGAGATTGCCCCGCCCGCGAGCGCGGCGCCGCTCGCGATGAACGTTCTGCGTTTCATCGTTGTCTGTCTCCTGGTTTTATCGTTGTCGGCGCTGTTCGGCTCGAGGCTCAGATCACCTTGGCCGCGCGCAGCCGCGCAATATCGTCGGCATCATACCCGAGCGTTTGAAGTACTTCATCCGTGTGTTCACCGAGTTGCGGCCCGAGCCAGCGCGTTTCCCCCGGCGTTTCGGAGAGCTTCGGCGTCACGTTCGGCAGCGTGATCTCGCGGCCGTCCTGCCACGGGAAACGCTGCAGCATCTGACGCGCGAGGTATTGCGGATCGGTGAACATGTCGGCGACGCTGTAGATGCGCCCGGCCGGCACGTCGGCGGCGTTCAACACAGCGAGCGCCTCGTCGATGCTGCGCGTCGAGAGCCAAGCGGCGATAGCGTCGTCGATTTCCTGCGTGCGCGGCACGCGTCCGTCGTTCGACGCGAGCGCGGGATCGTCCGCGAGATCCGCGCGATCGATCGCGTTCATCAGGCGCTTGAAGATCGGATCGCTGTTGCCGCCGATCACGATGCTGCCATCGCGGCACGGATACGTGTTCGACGGCACGATGCCCGGCAGCGACGCGCCCGTGCGCTCGCGCACCATGCCGTACACGCCGTATTCCGGCACGACGCTTTCCATCATGTTGAAGACGGCTTCATAGAGCGCGACGTCGACGACCTGGCCTTTGCCGCCGTTCACTTGGCGATGATGCAGCGCCATCAGCGCGCCGATCACGCCGTGCAGCGCGGCGATCGAATCGCCGATCGAAATGCCGATGCGCGGCGGCGGCAAATCCGGATAACCGGTGATATGACGCAAACCGCCCATCGATTCCGCGATTGCGCCGAAGCCCGGACGATCGCGATACGGACCGGTCTGACCGTAACCGGAAAGGCGCACCATCACGAGACCGGGATTGTCGGCGGACAGCACCTCGTAACCGAGCCCGAGTTTCTCCAGCAAGCCGGGCCGGAAATTCTCGACGACGATATCGGCTTCCTTCGCGAGCCGCCGCACGATCTCCTTGCCCTCGTCGGCCTTGAGATTGATCGTCACGGATTTTTTGTTGCGCGCCTGCACGGCCCACCAGAGCGACGTGCCGCCCACTTCCGGATAGAGCTTGCGCCACTTGCGCAGCGGGTCGCCGCCGTTCGGATCCTCGATCTTGATGACGTCGGCGCCGAACTCGCCCATGAAGCGCGCGGCGAACGGGCCGGCGATGAGCGTGCCCAGTTCCAGTACCTTCACGCCCGCGAGTGGTCCCGTCGTTGCGCTCATGGTCGTGTCTCCTTTGTGTGTTTTCTCAGAGCGGAATATCGAGCGGCTTGAAGCGCGGCGTGCCGTCGGCGAGCGTCTCGTTGAACATCGCCGCGGGGCGCACCCACAAGCCGCGTTCATGCGGCCAAAGATGCTCGTAGACGATCATCGCTTCCTCGGTTTCCGAGTGCCGCGCGACGCCGATCACGCGATACAGCCCGCCCTTGTAGTGACGATGCGTCGCGAGCGCGAGCGCTTCGGTTTCTGTCATCGATTGGAGTCCTTTCATACGGAACGGCGATCGAGCATCGCGCGCGCGATCGTGCCGGCATCGACATATTCGAGCTCGCCGCCGACCGGCACGCCGCGCGCGAGCCGCGTCACCTTGAGCCCTTTGCTCTTGAGCGTTTGCGCGAGATAGTGCGCGGTCGCTTCGCCTTCGTTGGTGAAGTTGGTGGCGAGCACCACTTCCCGCACAACGCCGTCGAGCGCGCGATTGATGAGCCGCTCGAAGTGAATCTCCTTCGGACCGATGCCGTCGAGCGGGCTGAGCCGTCCCATCAGTACGAAATAGAGCCCGCGATACGTGAGCGTCTGTTCGAGCACGATCTGGTCGGCAGGCGTCTCGACGACGCACAGCAAAGCCGGATCGCGCTCTTCGTCGCTGCAGACTTCGCAGATATCGCTTTCCGTGAACGTGTTGCACTTCTCGCAGTGCTTCAGATTCTCGGTGGCGAACAGCAGCGAATTGCCGAGCTTTTCGGCGCCTTTGCGATCGTGCTGCATCAGGTGATACGCCATGCGCTGCGCCGACTTCGGTCCGACGCCGGGCAGCGCGCGCAGCGCTTCGACGAGCGCCGACAGGGCGGAAGGTTGTTTCATGTGTCCTTCATTTGACATCGAAGCGCGCCGAATCCGCTCCGGCGCGCGCGATCAGAACGGCAGCTTGAAACCCGGCGGCATCGGCATGCCGGCGGTCATGCCGCTCATCTTCTCTTGCGTGGTGGCTTCCGCCTTGCGCACGGCGTCGTTGAACGCGGCGGCGACGAGGTCTTCCAGCATGTCCTTGTCGTCGGCGAGCAGGCTCGGGTCGATCTGCACGCGGCGAACGTCGTTCTTGCAGGTCATCGTCACCTTCACGAGACCGGCGCCGGACTGGCCCTCGACCTCGATCTGCGCGAGCTGATCCTGCATCTTCTTCATGTTTTCCTGCATCTGCTGAGCCTGTTTCATCAGCCCGGCGAGTTGGTTCTTCATCATGGTTCGGCTCCTTACTGGAAAACGTGTGGCAAAAGCACGCGCGATGCGCGCGCCCGATATTCGGTGCGGCGGCGCGAAGTCGAAAACCGCGCCGCGCGCTTCAGTTCACGATGGATTCGCGCCCGATGCGGCAATCGGCTTGATCGAACCCTGCACGATGCTCGCGCCGAAATCGCGGATCAGCGATTGCACGAACGGATCCTGCTTGATCTCCTGCTCGGCTTCCTGCTGACGGCGGGCGCGTTCGGCGGCGTCGAGCGCGGCGGCGGTGCGCCGCGCGGGCGCGACGTTCACGCTGAGCTCGATCGCGCGGCCGAGCTTTTCGGCGAGCGCGGCCTTGAGCTTGCCGACATGCGTGGCGTCGGTGTACATCTGGACCGGAACCGCAAGCGTCACGGAATTCGCATCGCAGGCGGTGAGCTCGCTGTTGAACGCGAGCTGATACGCAACGCCCTTCAGCGGAAGATCGACGGCGAGCGCCGCCCATTCGATCGACACGCCGAGCGCATCGAGCGGCACGGCGGGCGGCAACGGCGCCGTGTCGATGACGGGCGCCGGTTTCGCGGCGGGCTCGGCGTTGAAGCGCATGTCGTCCGGGCCGCTGTCGAAGGCTGGCACGAAGCCGTCGTCGGGCGGCATGAAATAAGCGTCTTCGGATCCGGCCGGCGCGTAGTCGTCGGGCGGCATCTCTTCCCACGGCGGCACGACGTTCGACTTGCTCGCGTTGCCGGCCGCGGGCTTCGGCTCGGGCTTCGGCTCGGGCGCGGCGGATGCGGGAGCCGGAGCGCGGCGCGGCGTCGGCACCGGAACTTGCGCGGCCGGTTTCGCGACGGGCTTGGGCGCAGCGGGAGCCGCCGTCTGCGCAGACGCGCCACGCGCGCCCCGATCGGACGACAGGCGCATGCCCGCGCTGCGCAAGACTTCAAGCGCCGCGCTGGCGCCGCTTGCCGCGCGCGAAGTCGCGGCTTCGTCGGACGTGCTCGGCGCGGCAGGCGCGGCTTCATCGACGGCCTGTCGCGCGGCGCTCGGCATCGGCGCGGCTTTTACCGGCACGGGCTCGCTCTTTTCGACGACGGGTTCTTCGACCGCCTTCACGACCACCGTCTCGACGGCGGGCGCCGGCGCTTTAGCAACCGACGCCGACGCAGGCGCAGGCGCGACGGCGCGCTCGGCCATCGCACCCACGAGCGCGGCGCTGCGCGCGGGCTTCGCGCCCGAAGGCGCACCCACGGCGACGCCGCCGCCCGATCCGCCCGCCGGCTCGAACGCGAGCATGCGCAGGAGCGTCATCGTGAAGCCGGCGTACTCGTCCGGCGCGAGACCGAGCTCGCTGCGCCCGACCGTGGAGATCTGATAGAAAAGCTGAACCTCCTCGGCCGACAGCATCTCGGCGAAGCGGCGGATGTCCGCAGCTTCAGGCCATTCGTCCAGCACCGACGTCGGTGCGAACTGCGCCCATCCGATCCGATGCAGAAGACTCGCCAGATCCTGCAGCGCCGTCGAGAACGACAGGCTGCGCAGCGCCATTTCGTCGGCGATCGCGAGCACGCCGGGGCCGTCGCCGCCGGCGAGCGCGTCGATGAGACGGATCAGGTAGCTTTGATCGAGCGCGCCGAGCATGCCGCGCACGGCATCCTCGGTGACTTCGTTCGCCGAATACGCGATGGCCTGATCGGTCAGCGAAAGCGCGTCGCGCATGGAGCCGTCCGCCGCGCGCGACAAGAGACGCAGTGCCTGCGGCTCGAACGGGATGTTCTCCTGCTGAAGAATGTTCTCCAGATGCGAGACGATGTGCCCCGCCGGCATCTGCTTCAGATTGAACTGGAGGCAACGCGAGAGCACGGTGACCGGAATCTTCTGCGGATCGGTCGTCGCGAGAATGAACTTCACGTGCGGCGGCGGCTCTTCCAGCGTCTTCAGCATTGCGTTGAAGGCGTGGTTCGTGAGCATGTGCACTTCGTCGATCATGTAGACCTTGAAGCGGGCATCGACGGGCGCGTACACGGCGCGCTCCAGCAGCGCCGCCATTTCGTCGACGCCGCGATTGCTCGCCGCATCCATCTCGACGTAATCGACGAAGCGGCCTTCATCGATTTCCCGGCACGCACGACACACGCCGCACGGCTTCGAGGTCACGCCGGTTTCACAATTGAGCGCCTTCGCGAAGATGCGCGAGAGCGTCGTCTTCCCGACGCCGCGCGTGCCCGTGAAAAGATACGCGTGATGCAGGCGGCCGCCGTCGAGCGCGTGCGTGAGCGCACGGACGACGTGCTCCTGGCCGACGAGCGACTCGAATGATTTCGGCCGCCATTTGCGTGCGAGAACTTGATAGGTCATGCGCGAAATTGTATCAGCAACGACCTTGCGCAAACGCCGCTCCAGCGGGGTGATCGGGCGCACGAACGCGCCACGCGCCATGGCGTGCGGAACACGAATAAGTCAGGAAAACCAGCAGGGAGACCTACGGAAGAAAAGCGGAAGGTGACGAGCCCGACCCTCGGCACTGGTGGAAAGCGGCTGTGGCTGCTTCGTTCCCGACCTGACCAGGTTGACCGCGCCACCATGCGAGGAGGCCCGTCACGTCGAATTGTACCACGGGGTCGGGCGCAGCCGGAAGGCGTCGGCGAAACGCACGCCCTTCCGAGCCCCTCTTGTGCTTCGTATTTTCGGCCTCAGATGCGCCCTATCAGCATCCGGCAACGGATAGCGAATTAGGCTAAGATGACACGTGAATTACTTGGAAGTGGTGCATTTCGCCCTTCCGCGGATCATTCGCCGCCGTTCGCGGTTCATTCTGGCGCACGGCGCGCGGGCCGAAGTCCGGCCCGTTGGTGACGAAAATTTTTTCGGTTTTGGTGTATCGTGGCGAGCATTCAAACGCGGGCCTCGATTCAATAGAGGTATTCAGACAATGAGCGAATCAATCAAGCACATCAGCGACGCTTCTTTCGAACAGGATGTCGTCAAGTCGGATAAACCTGTCCTGCTCGATTTCTGGGCTGAGTGGTGCGGTCCGTGCAAGATGATTGCCCCCATCCTCGACGAAGTCGCGAAGGATTACGGCGATCGCCTGCAGATCGCGAAGATCAACGTGGACGAACATCAGTCGACGCCCGTGAAGTTCGGCGTGCGCGGCATTCCCACGCTGATTCTCTTCAAGAACGGCGCAGTGGCCGCGCAGAAAGTCGGCGCATTGTCCAAGTCGCAACTGACCGCGTTCCTCGACAGCAACCTGTAACGGCATCACCGGCGAGCGGCGGCATCTCCCGTCGCTCGCGTCTGCATCGACGACACGCCAGGGCGTGGTGCCGATGCAGCCGATGTTGTCACGCGACAACATCGGCCGACAAGCCCCGCCCAAAGCCCACCCGAGGCCGCTGTGGCGTGTGCTATGCTAGAATCACAAGAGTTCAAGAAGTATTAAGTCTCGAGCGGTTCCGCTCACCTCTTCTCCCAAATCTTTCTGTCGCACCTCTCTCCCCGGCGGGAAATCCGTATGCATTTATCCGAGCTCAAGTCTCAGCACGTCTCCGCACTGATCGAGATGGCCAACGGCCTCGAAATCGAAAATGCGAACCGCCTGCGCAAGCAGGAATTGATGTTCGCGATTCTTAAAAAGCGCGCCAAGGGCGGCGACACGATTTTCGGCGACGGCACGCTCGAAGTGCTGCCCGACGGCTTCGGCTTTCTGCGCTCGCCCGAGACGTCGTATCTCGCGAGCACGGACGACATCTATATCAGCCCGTCGCAAATCCGCCGCTTCAATCTGCACACCGGCGACACGATCGAAGGCGAAGTCCGCACGCCGAAGGACGGCGAGCGCTATTTCGCGCTCGTGAAGGTGGACAAAGTCAACGGGCAGCCGCCCGAGGCCTCGAAACACAAGATCATGTTCGAGAACCTCACGCCGCTGCATCCGAACAAGCCGCTGCCGCTCGAACGCGAAATGCGCGGCGAGGAAAACGTCACGGGCCGGATCATCGACATGATCTCGCCGATCGGCAAGGGCCAGCGCGGCCTGCTCGTCGCATCGCCGAAGTCGGGTAAAACCGTGATGCTGCAGCACATCGCGCATGCGGTGAAGGCGAATCATCCGGACGTCATCCTGTTCGTGCTGCTCATCGACGAACGTCCGGAAGAAGTCACTGAAATGCAGCGCTCGGTGCGCGGCGAAGTCATCGCATCGACATTCGACGAACCGGCCGCGCGTCACGTTCAAGTGGCCGAAATGGTCATCGAGAAGGCGAAGCGTCTCGTCGAAATGAAGCATGACGTCGTGATTCTGCTCGACTCGATCACGCGTCTCGCGCGCGCCTACAACACGGTCGTGCCGGCATCGGGCAAGGTGCTGACGGGCGGTGTCGACGCCAACGCGCTGCAGCGTCCGAAGCGCTTCTTCGGCGCCGCGCGCAACATCGAGGAAGGCGGCTCGCTCACGATCATCGGCACGGCGCTCATCGAAACGGGCAGCCGCATGGACGACGTGATCTACGAAGAGTTCAAGGGCACCGGCAACATGGAAGTGCACCTCGAGCGCCGCCTCGCGGAAAAGCGCGTCTATCCGTCGATCAATCTGAACAAGTCGGGCACGCGTCGCGAGGAATTGCTCATCAAGCCCGATCTGCTGCAGAAGGTTTGGGTGCTGCGCAAGTTCATTCACGACATGGACGAAGTCGAAGCGATGGAATTCCTGCTCGACAAGATCCGTCAGACGAAGAACAACGCCGAGTTCTTCGACATGATGCGCCGCGGCGGAGGCTGATCCCCGTCCCGCTTCGCTGCTTCGGAACAGAAAACCGCCTGCATCGTCAGGCGGTTTTTTATTGGGGCCGTGCGTACAATCCGCAACTAGTCCAGTCTTCCGATTCAACGCATGGCCAACCTCTTCTCCCGCTGGTTCGGCGCGCAACGCCGCGAGCGCGCGCTGCGCAAATACGCGATCGACGACGCGCTCTGGCAACGCACGCTCGACACGTATCCGTGCTTCGGCCATCTGGACGCCAACGACCTCGCGCGTCTGCGCGAAACCGCGAGCCTTTTCATCGCGCAGAAGGAATTCTCGACGGCGCACGATCTCGAACTGACGGATCAGATGATCGTATCGATCGCCGCGCAGGCCTGTCTGCCGGTGCTCAATCTCGATCTCGATTTGTATCGCGGCTGGGTCGGTGTGATCGTGTATCCGGGCGAGTTCATCATCCGCAAAACCGTGGAGGACGAAGACGGCGTCGTGCACGAAGTCGAGCACGATGCGAGCGGCGAAGCGTGGGAAGGCGGCCCGGTCGTCCTGTCGTGGGAAGACGCGCAGATGGCCGACGGATCGGACGCCTACAACGTCGTCATCCACGAATTCGCGCACAAGATCGACATGGTGACGGGCGAGGCCGACGGTCATCCGCCGCTTTACCGGCGCTGGCACGCGCCGCTCGATTCGACCGCGTGGTCCGACATTTTTGACAACGCCTATGACCAGTTCTGCGCACGCGTCGATGCCGTGCCGGAGCGCCGCTGGGCGCGGTTCGAACGCGACTCGCTGATCGATCCTTACGCGACCGATCATCCGTCGGAATTCTTCGCGGTGTGCAGCGAGGCGCTTTTCGTGACGCCGAAGCTGTTCGAAGCCGAATATCCCGAGCTTTACCGGCTGCTCGCGCGCTATTACCGGCAAGACCCGGCGGGCGTTGGGGCGCTCGTCGCGCCGGCTGCATGAGTTGCGCCGCGGCCTCCGAAAAAGATGTCAACCGACTGATTTTCTGGCATAATCGCCGTTTTTCGACCCTAGGCAAGTGACTCGCGCGGCACTAAAAAACGAGTGCAACGGGTTGGCTACCGCCAGATACCAGGAAAGACCATGAAAGAAGGCATTCACCCGGATTACCGCGAAGTCCTGTTCGTCGACATGTCGAACGACTTCAAGTTCGTGACCCGCTCGACCATCCAGACGCGCGAAACCGCCGAATTCAACGGCAAGACCTACCCGCTCGCGAAAATCGAAGTGTCGTCGGAATCGCACCCGTTCTACACCGGTCAGCAAAAGATCATGGACACGGCGGGCCGCGTCGAGAAGTTCAACAACAAGTTCGCGCGCTTCTCCACCAAGAAGTAAGTCGGGCTTCGGCTTCAGCGAAAAGGGCAGCTTCGGCTGCCCTTTTTTGTCGCCGGCAGCTTGGCGCATGCCACGGCACCGCCCTTGCCGCATCCGACGTGCATTGTTGCGCGGGGTTACGGCGAGCTTCGATGAACCGCCCTTTACGCCGCCGCGCGACTACAATGCCGGTTGCTTTGGCCCCGTCGCGCATCCAGCGCGAATCAGCGGGCCGCTCTCCATCAAGCCTTCACGCATGCGATCTGTCGTTCGTCTGACCGCCTCCGCCACCAGCGCCCTGCCGCGCTGGCTTCTGCTCGCCATCTGCATCACCTATGCGTCGTTCGGACTGTTCGGCCGCGATCCGTGGAAGAACGAAGATGCGGGCGGCTTCGGCGTCATGTGGACGATGGCCAATGGCGACGCGCGCGACTGGCTGCTGCCTAACCTGGTCGGCAAGGCGCCGACCGCCGACGGCCCGCTCATGTACTGGCTCGGCGCATCGGCGATTCGGCTTTTGAGTCCGTGGGTCGATGCGAGCAACGCATCGCGCGTGGTCACGGGCCTGCTCTTCTGTCTCGCCTGCGCGTTCGTCTGGTATTCGGCCTATCTGCTCGGCCGGCGCGACGAGGCCCAGCCCTTCAAATATGCGTTCGGCGGCGAACCGGAGCCGCGCGACTACGGCCGCACGCTCGCCGATGGCGCGCTGCTGATTCTGCTCGCGTGCTTCGGACTCGCCGAGCGCGGCCACGAGACCACGCCGCAGCTTGCGCAGTTCGCCGGCACCGCGATGCTCCTCTACGGCCTCGTGCGCAGCCTCGACAAGCCGATCCACGGCGGTCTCGTGTGGGGCGCGGCGCTTGGCGTAGTCGGCCTGTCGAGCTCGCCGGTGCTCGTCTTCGCGCTGTTGCTCTGCACGCTCGCGATGACGATCGTCGTCAAACAAATCCGCTCCGCGCCGCTCCTGATCTTCGGGCTGCCGGTCGCGATCCTGCTGATCGGCGCATGGGTGCTGCCGACACTGCATTACTTCCCGGATGACGGCGAATGGTGGCTGCGCCAATGGTGGCGCAACAGCTTCTCGTTCTTCTCCGGCACGCCCGGTTCGATATTCGGCTACGCGATCAAGAACCTGCCGCTCTTCACGTGGCCCGCGTGGCCGCTCGCGGTGTGGGCGTTCGTCAGTTGGGGCGGACTGCGCCGCTCGCCGCACGTCGGGGTGCCGCTGTCGATCATCGGGCCGCTGCTCGTGCTGGTCGTGCTGCAGGCGCACGAGACGAACCGGCTCTTCATGCTGCTTCTGCCGCCGCTTTCGGTGCTCGCGACGTTCGCGCTGCCTACCCTCAAGCGCGGCGCGATCAACGCGATCGACTGGTTCGCGATGCTGAGTTTCACGATCATCGGCTCGCTGGTGTGGCTCGTGTGGACCGCCGGCATGTTCGGCTTCCCCTCGGCGATGGCCCGCAATCTCGCGCGTCTCGCTCCGGGTTTCCATCCCGAGTTCAAGCTGATTTCCTTTGTGTGCGCGGTGGCCGTGACCGTCTGCTGGTTCCTGCTCGCGCGCTGGCGGCTCGCCCGTCATCCGAAGGTGCTGTGGCGCAGCGTCGTGCTGTCGAGTGCGGGCACCACGCTCATGTGGGTCCTGCTCATGACGCTGTGGCTGCCGGTCGTGAACTACAGCCGGACGTATCGCGACGTGGCCGAGCAAATTGCCGATCATCTGCCGCCCGACTACACCTGCATCTCGCCCGTACGCCTCGGCGACGCGCAGATCGCCACCTTCGCGTATTTCGGCGGCATGCATTTCGCGTTCGATGAGGATTGCGATGTGATCCTGCGCCAGGATCCGGCCGATTACGGCGAGCCGTCGTCGATGTCGGCGTTCCAGTGGAAGCTCGTCTGGGAAGGCCGGCGCGTCGCCGACCGCGACGAGCGGTTCCGTCTCTACGTGCGCATCGAGCGTCCCGTGCCGCCGGCGAAGAAACCGCTGCGCCCGAAGAGCCTGCGCCGCGCGCAGTAATACGATGCGCGCGATACCGACTTCCGCGAGTACGACCGGCATGCTGAGCGATGTGCGCAAGATCGCCGCGCTCGCCTGGCCGGTGCTGATCGGCCAGCTCGCGGTGATCGCGTTCGGCGTGATCGACACCGCGATGGTCGGCCGCTTCTCCGCCACCGATCTCGCCGCGCTCGGTCTCGGCGGTTCCGTCTATATCTCGGTGTATATCGGCCTGACGGGCATTCTGGTCGCACTGCAGCCGATCGCCGGCCAGCTCTTCGGCGCGGGCCGCGAAAGCGAAATCGGCGAAGAGACGCGTCAGGCGTTCTGGCTCGCCGCCGCGCTCGCCGTGATCGGCTTCGTGCTGCTGTTCCATCCCGAGCCGCTTCTGTCGCTCGCCAAGACGCCGCCCGCGCTGCACGACCGCACCGTCGACTATCTGCGCATTCTGTCGTTCGGCCTGCCCGCGAGCCTCGCGTTTCGCGTCTATAGCTCGCTCACGAACGCGGTCGGCAAGCCGCGCCTCGTGATGTTCCTGCAGGTCGGCGGCCTGCTGCTCAAGTTTCCACTCAACACGTGGTTCATCTTCGGCGGATTCGGCGTGCCGGCGCTGGGCGGTCCGGGTTGCGCGCTCGCGAGCACGCTCATCAACTGGGTGCTGGCGGCGGTCGGCATGACGGTGCTCCTCAAGGTCGAGTTCTTCCGCCCGTTCGCCATCTTCTCGCATTTCTGCTGGCCGGTCTGGCGGCGTCAGCTCGCGCTTCTGCGGCTCGGCATTCCGATGGGCCTCTCGTATCTGATCGAAGTCACGTCGTACACGTTCATGGCGCTCTTTATCTCGCGCTTCGGCACGACGACGCTCGCCGGTCATCAGATCGCGGGCAATCTCGGCGCGGTGCTGTACATGACGCCGCTCGCGATCGGCATCGCGTCGTCGACGCTCGTGTCGCAGGCGCTCGGCGCGCAACGCTACGACGACGCCCGCTCCATCTCGCGTCACGGCATCGGCATGGCGTGCGTGCTCGCGCTCGTGTACGGCGTGCTCCTGCTCGCGGCGCGTCCGCTCGTGATCGCGGCGTACACACCCGATGCGAACGTGATCGCGGCCGCGATGCCGCTCGTGCTCATCATCTTCTTCTATCACTTCTGCGATGCGCTGCAGATCACCACCGCGTTCATCCTGCGCGCATACAAGGTGACGCTCGTGCCGACCGTGATCTACGCGATCGCGCTATGGGGCATCGGGCTTGGCGGCGGTTATCTGCTCGGCTTCGATGTCGGCGGCGGCGTGCCCGAATGGCTGCAGGGCGCGCGCGGCTTCTGGATCGCGAATTCGGCGAGCCTCGGCGTCGCGGGCGTCGGCTTGTTCGTGTATTGGCGGCGCGTGAGTTCGCGGCATCTGCCGAACGTGAACGCAGATTGATCTTCCGTTAAAAAGCGTCGCCCGAGCGCAGCCGACGAAAGATCGACGTAAGGTTCCAGTAGAATTTCGCGTCGAGGAAAACTCGGAGCGAGTGGATGAGCCGCATAACAACGTCACAAAAAAAATGGATTCTGGCCGCAACCACGCTGATCGCCGCGTTGGGATCAAGCGCCGCGCTTCATCGGGCCGATGCCGCGCGCATCACGAGCGTGTCGCCGCAAGGCAAGGTCGCGCAAGTGCGGCAGGTCGTCGCCAAGTTCGACGAACCGATGACCGCCTTCGGCAATGCGGCCGCCGCCGCGCCCGGCAAGATCGCCTGTAGCGGCGCGGGCGCATCGGCTACCGCGGGCTCGGGCCGCTGGATCGACGCCCAGACCTGGGCCTTCGACTTCGAGCACGATCTGCCGCCCGGCGTGCGCTGCGCGCTCGATCTCTCGGACACCCTCAAATCCACGGCCGGCAACGCGCTTTCCGGCCCGCGCCACTTCGCGTTCCAGACGGGCGGACCGTTCGTCACACGCATCATGCCGGGCTACGGCGACATCGAAGAAAATCAGGCCTTCGTGCTGCGTCTGAACGGCCCGGCGACGCAGGCGTCCGTGCTGCAGCATGTCTGGTGCGAATCGAGCGCGCTCGGCAATCGCATTCCGGTCCGCGCCGTCGACGACGCCACGCGCGCCGCGCTGCTCAAACACTTCCGCCTGGAGAAAGAGAGCGATCGCGTACTGACGCTCGCGTGCCAGCAAACGTTGCCGTCCGCGACGAAAATGCAGCTCGTGTACGGCACGGGCGTGACGGGACCGAGCGGCATCGCCAATGACGTCGAGAAGCGCTTCAACTTCGACGTGCGCAAGCCCTTCACCGCCGGTTTCTCCTGCGAGCGCGAAAACGCCAACGCACCGTGCACGCCGCTGCGGCCGATGCGCCTCACGTTCTCCGCGCCGATCAGCCGCGCCGATGCGCAGAAGTTCGCACTGCGCGGTCCGAAAGGAAGCGCCGCGCCTCACTTCGATCCTAGCGATAAAGATGCGGAAGTCAGCGGCATCGAGTTCGCCGCGCCGCTGCCCGAGCGCGCCAGTCTCACCATCGAGGCGCCCGCGAATCTGAAAGACGTGAGCGGCCGCACGCTCGCCAACGCCGACCTTTTCCCGCTCAAGACCGCGACCGCCGCGATGCCGCCGCTCGCGAAATTCTCGTCGGGCACGTTCGGCATCATCGAGCGATTCGCGGAACCCGGCATGCCGGCGATGCTGCCGGTCACGCTGCGTCATGTCGAAGCGGACCTGCATGTGCAAGGGCTCCATTCGGGCACGTCGCAGATCACGAAGCTCAAGCTCGACGCCGACACGGACATCCGCGAGTGGATGCGCGCCGTCGACATGTTCGACGGCGTCTCGATGTCGCGCTCGTCCATCGAAAAGCTCATGCCCGCGATGCTGAACAACGGTATCGAGCCGGTCATCATCCCGAACAGCGACGGCTCGGTGTCGAACGATCCGCAAATCGACATTCGTTCGCTGTCGATGCTCGCGAAACAGCGCGGCGTCGAAACCCTCGCCTTGCCCGCCGCCGATCCGAAAGCGCTGCGTCCGTTCGAAGTCGTCGGCATTCCGCTGACAAAGCCGGGCTTCTATGTCGTCGAACTGAGTTCGCCGGCGCTCGGCGCATCGCTGCTCGACAAGAATCAGGCGATGTACGTGCGAACGTCGGTGCTCGTCACCAATCTCGGCGTGCATTTCAAAGAGGGACGCGAGAACAGCGTCGTCTGGGTCACGACGCTCGACAAGGGCAAGCCCGTCGCGAACGCCGACGTGCGCGTCACCGACTGCAACGGCGATGAAATCGCCACCGCGAAAACCGATGCGCAAGGCATCGCGAAAATCGGCAAGCCGCTCGCGTCCGTGCGCCGATGCAACGAGCGCAGTCTCGCGTGGGGCGGCTTTTTCGTGTCCGCGCGCGTGAACGATCCCGTGAGCGGTCCGGACATGGCGTTCGTGACATCGGACTGGGATCGCGGCATCGAATCGTGGCGCTTCAACGTGCCGACCGACATGAGCGCGGCGCGCACGACGCGCGCGCATACGGTGTTCGACCGCACGCTGCTGCGCGCGGGCGAAACCGTATCCATGAAGCACCTGCTGCGCGTGCAAACGCTCGGCGGCTTCGCGTTTCCGAAGAGCTATCCAACGCGCGTGACGATCCGGCACGTCGGCAGCGGACAGACGTGGCATTTGCCGCTCAAATGGGCCGCCGATCACAGCGCCGATTCGACCTTCGCCGTGCCCGCCGCCGCGAAGCTCGGCGAATACAGCGTGTCGCTCGACAACGGCACGGCTTCATCCGACGACGATAGCGGCAACGCCAACGACAACGACAACCCGGTGACGCAGTCGTACGAATCCGGCAGCTTCCGCGTGGAGGAATTCCGCCTGCCGGTGTTCAAAGGCTCGATCACGGCCGGCGAGGCCAAAGCGTCCGGTCTCGTCGCGGCGCAGGAAGCGCCGGTCGCGGTGCGGCTCGAATACGTGCAGGGCGGACCGGCATCGAATCTGCCGGTGCAGGTTTCCGCGCTCGTGCGCGATGCCGCGCCGCCCTTCGCTTCGCAATACGAAGCGTTCACTTTCGCGCCTTACCGCAAGCCGACGGACGACGGCGCGAGCGCGCCGGCCGAAGACGAAGACGAAGACAGCGAGCAGGAAGACCACGCGACGACGAAGCTCGTCGCCGACAAGCTGCGCGTCACGCTCGATCGCGAAGGCGCCGGCAAGGTCACGATCAAGCCGCTGCCGGCGCTCGAATCGCCGAAGCGTCTCACGCTCGAAGCGAGCTTCGCCGATCCGAACGGCGAGATTCAGACGATCAGCGGCGGCACGACGCTGTGGCCCGCCGACGTCGCGGTCGGCGTGAAAGCGGGACATTGGGTATCGGTCGGCGGCGCGCTGCCGGTGCAGGCGATCGCGCTAGATCTGCAGGGCAAGCCGCGCGCGGGCGTGTCGGTGGAGATCAAGGCCGTCGCTCGCGTGATGTCGAGCTCGAGAAAGCGCATGGTCGGCGGCTTCTACGCTTACGACAACCACACGGAAATCAAGGATCTCGGCACGCTGTGCAGCGGCAAGAGCGACGATCACGGCATCGTCTCGTGCGATGCGAAGCTGAAGGATGCCGGCAACGTCGATGTCATCGCGATCGCGAAAGACGGCGACGGCCGCGCGGCCAACGCGAGTACGTCCGTGTGGGTCACGCGCGCGGACGAGCTGTGGTTCGGCGGCGAGAACACTGACCGCATCGACGTGCTGCCGGAAAAGACGAGTTACGAGCCCGGCGAAACCGCGCGCTTCCAGGTCCGCATGCCGTTCCGCTCCGCGACGGCGCTCGTCGCCGTCGAGCGCGAGGGCATCGTCGAGACGCGCGTCGTCGAACTGAACGGCACCGATCCGAGCGTCGAGCTCAAAATCGAAGCGTCGTGGGCGCCGAACGTGTACATATCGGTGCTCGCGTTGCGCGGACGCATCCGCGAAGTGCCGTGGTATTCCTTCTTCACTTGGGGATGGAAGGCGCCGGTCGAATGGGCGCGCGCGTTCTGGTACGAAGGCCGTCAGTATCAGGCGCCGACGCCGCTCGTCGATTTGAGCAAGCCCGCGTTCCGCTACGGGCTGGCGTCGATCAAGGTCGGCACGGCGGCGCACAGGCTCGCGGTCAGCGTGAGCCCGGATGCGAAGTCGTACACCGTGCGAGGCAAGGCGCACGTCAAGGTGAAAGTCGCGCTGCCCGATGGCAAGCCCGCGCCCGCGGGCACGCAGATCGCCGTCGCGGCCGTCGATGAAGCCTTGCTCGAACTGATGCCGAATCGAAGCTGGGACGTGCTCGACGCGATGCTCGAACGGCGCGCGTACGGCGTCCAGACGGCGACCGCGCAGATGGAGATCGTCGGGCGGCGGCACTTCGGGCGCAAGGCGGTGCCTGCGGGCGGCGGCGGCGGACACAGCGCGACGCGCGAACTGTTCGACACGCTGCTGCTGTGGAATCCGCGCGTCACGCTCGATGCCAAAGGCGAAGCGACCATCGACGTTCCGCTGAACGACGCGCTCACGCGCTTTCGCATCGTCGCGGTGGCGGCGGTCGGGGCGGGACAGTTCGGCACCGGCAGCGCATCGATTCAGAGCACGCAGGACTTGCAACTGATATCGGGATTGCCGCCGCTCGTGCGTGTCGGCGATTCGTTCCGCGCGCAGTTCACGCTGCGCAACACGACCGCGCGGACGATGCGCGTCGTCATCACGCCGCATGCCGGCGCGCTGGCGCTCGATGCGCGCACGGTCGAGCTTGCGCCGGAATCGTCGCAGGAAGTCGCGTGGGAGGTCACGACGCCCGATGTGCTCGGCGCGAATTCATCCGCAGCGTTGGAATGGAACGTGACCGCGTCCGAACAGGCCGGACCCAGGGCGAGCGATGCCGTCAAACTGACGCAGAAAGTCGTCGCGGCGATTCCCGTCAATGTCCAGCAGGCGACCCTCGCGCAAGTCGACGGCACGCTCACGCTGCCCGTCGCGCCGCCCGCCGATGCAATCAAGTCGAGCGACGGCGCCGTGCGCGGCGGCATCGCGGTGTCGTTGCAATCGAAGCTCGCCGAAGGACTGCCCGGCGTGCGTCGCTGGTTCGAGCGCTATCCGTACAGTTGCCTCGAACAGCAGACTTCGCGCGCGCTCGGCCTGATGGACGCAGCGCTTTGGCAAGGCGTGCTCGCGCGGATGCCGTCGTATCTCGATCGCGACGGCCTCGCGAACTACTTCCCGCCCGCCGACGACGAGCGCCCGACCGGCAGCCCCGCCCTCACGGCCTATCTGCTCGCCGTCACCGATGAAGCCGCGAAACAGGATCGCCGTTTCGCGTTGCCCGACGATCTGCGCAATCAGATGGCGGCGGGCCTCGCGAATTTCGTCGACGGCAAGCTCGAGCGCAAGTTCTGGGCGCCGCGCAACGATCTCGACGATAGGAAGCTCGCCGCGATCGAAGCGCTCTCGCGCTATGGCCTTGCACAGCCGCGCATGCTCGGCTCGATCACGGTCGCGCCGGATCAGTGGCCGACATCGGCGGTGCTGGACTACTACGCAATCCTGTCGCGCGTCGACGGCATTCCTAATCGCGACGAGAAGCGTGCGCAGGCGGAGCAGATCATTCGCGCGCGTCTGACGTATCAGGGCACGCGACTCACGTTCTCGACCGAGCGCGACGACGATCTCTGGTGGCTCATGACCGGCACGGAAACCAACGCCGCGCGCACCGCGCTCATCTTCGCGGATGCGCCCGGCTGGAAGGACGAAATGCCGCGCGTCGTCGCGGGCCTGCTCGCGTTGCAGAAGCACGGCGCGTGGCAAACGACGACCGCCAATCTGTGGGGCGCGCTCGCCGTCGGCCGATTCTCGCAACTCTTCGAGAGCACGCCGGTGACGGGTCACACGTCGATCCAGCTGGGCGCATCGGCGCAAAGCGTGAATTGGAGCGCCGCTGTCATGTCCACGCCCGCGCCCGCCTCGGCCACGCCCGCGACGAAGAACGCGAACGCGCGCAGCGTGATGCTGCCGTGGAGCAGCGGTTCGCTCACGCTCTCGCAGGACGGCACGGGCAAGCCGTGGGCGACGATCGAAAGTCTCGCGGCTGTCGCGTTGAAGGCGCCGTTCGCGGCGGGCTATCGCATCGCGAAAACCGTCACGCCGATCGATCCCGCCGTGAAAGGCGTGATGTCGCGCGGCGATATCGTCCGCGTGCATCTCGACATCGACGCGCAAAGCGACATGACGTGGGTCGTCGTCAACGATCCGATTCCCGCGGGCGCGACGATCCTCGGCTCCGGTCTCGGACGCGATTCCGCTGCGGCGACCGAAGGCGAGAAGCGGGATGACGGCGCGTGGCCCGCGTTCGTCGAGCGTGGCTTCGATGGTTATCGCGCGTATTACGACTATCTGCCGAAGGGCAAGCTGAGCGTCGAATACACGATGCGCCTGAACAATCCGGGCACGTTCGGCCTGCCGCCGACGCGCGTCGAAGCGCTCTACGCGCCGTCGGCGTTCGGCGCGCTGCCGAATGCGCCGGTGGTCGTCAAGCCGCTCGCCGCGAAGTGATCCGATGAAACGCGCCGCCTGCCTTCTGATCGCATGCGCGCTATCGATGCCGGCGCAGGCGCAGCCGGGCTTCGACGAAGTGCGCGCGAACTGGCGCAGCTCCGACTGGGTGCTGCTCTCGCGCGACGGCGAGCCGCTCGCGCGCACGCGCGTCGACAAGAGCGCACGGCGCGGCGACTGGATCGCGTTGTCCGACGTGTCGCCCGCCTTGCGCGAAGCGATCGTCGTATCGGAGGACAGGCGTTTCTACGAGCACGCGGGCGTCGACTGGCGCGGCGCCGCGGCAGCCGCGTGGGGCAATTTGTGGAACACGCGTACGCGCGGTGCATCGACGGTGACGATGCAGCTCACCGGTCTCATCGACGATGACGGCAAGCGCGCCGGCCGCCGTTCGATCGGCGAAAAGGCCGGGCAGACAATCGGCGCGCTGTGGCTCGAACGCACCTGGCGCAAGGATCAGATTCTCGAGGCGTATCTGAATCTCGTGCCGTTTCGCGGCGAGATCGTCGGGTTGTCGGCGCTATCGCAGACGCTGTTCGGCAAGGCCCCTTCCGGTCTCGACGAACGCGAGTCGGCGCTCGCCGCCGCGCTGGTGCGCGCGCCGAACGCGCCCTTTGCGAAGGTCGCCGCGCGCGCGTGCGTGATTCTGCGCGACATGCAGACGCTGCACGGCGTCGCGCAGAGCGTCGATCCGTGCATCAATCTCGACAGCTACGTGCAGCTCACGTTGACCCGCACCGCGTCCGCGCCCGCCTTCGCTCAGGGCGACGACGCACTCGCGCCGCATCTCGCGCGACGCATCGCGGGCGAAGTGCATCCGAAGGCCGGCGCGCGCGTGCGCTCCACGCTCGACGCGCGCCTGCAACGCTTCGCCCGCGATACGCTCGCCCGCACGCTCGCCGAACTGAACGCGCGCGCGCATCCGCGCAATGTGCACGACGCGGCGGCCATCGTGATCGACAATCGTTCGGGCGACGTGCTCGCGTGGGTCGGCTCGGCGGGCGGCCTGTCGAACGCGCCGGAAGTCGACGCCGTGCTCTCGGCACGTCAGGCCGGCTCGACGCTCAAGCCCTTTCTGTATGCGCAGGCGATCGACGAAAAGCGCGTCACCGCCGCCACGCTGCTCGACGACGCGCCGCTCGATCTCGCGACCGGCGGCGGCCTCTACATTCCGCAAAACTACGATCACGACTTCAAGGGCTGGGTAAGCGTGCGAACCGCGCTCGGCTCGTCGCTCAACGTGCCGGCGGTGCGTACGCTCGTGATGGTCACGCCGCATCGCTTCGCGAAGACGCTCGTCGCGCTCGGGCTGCCTTTGTCGCAAGCTGGCGATTACTATGGCTTTTCCCTCGCGCTCGGCAGCGCGGACGTGACGCTGGCGACGCTCGCCAACGCGTATCGCACGCTCGCGAACGGCGGCGTCGCACAGCCCTTCTTCGATCTCGCGGACCATCGGCCGGCGCAGGCGGGCACGCGCGTCTTCAGCCCGGAAGCGAGCTTCATCGTCACCGACATCCTCGCGGACAACAACGCACGCACGCGCACGTTCGGCTTCGACAGCGTGCTCGCCACGCGCACCTTCAGCGCCGTGAAAACCGGCACCAGCAAGGACATGCGCGACAACTGGGCGATCGGTTTCACATCGCGCTACACCGTGGGCGTCTGGGTCGGCAATGCCGACGGCGCGCCGATGTGGGACGTTTCGGGCGTGACGGGCGCGGCGCCGGCGTGGAACGCGATCGTCAACTATCTGAACCGGCGATCGGATAGCCGCGCGCCGCAAGCGCCATCGGGCGTCGTGACGACGCGCGTCACGTATCAGAACGACATCGAACCGGCGCGCAGCGAGTGGTTCGTGCGCGGCACGCAGATGAGCGCCATCGGTCTCACGGCGAACGCGGCGCAGGCGGCGCGCGGCGCGAACGCCGACGCGCGGGCCGCACGCATCGGCGCACCGACGGACGGCACGATCTTCGCGCTCGACCCTGACATTCCGCCGGCGCGTCAGCGCGTGTGGTTCACCCGCGTGGACGGCAGCGCGCGCCTCGCGTGGCGGCTCGACGGCAAACCCTACGGTCACGACGCCCGAGCGGCATGGCTGCCGTGGCCGGGCCGACATGTGCTCGAACTGGTCGATGCAAAAGGCGAAGTCGTCGATAAAGTCGGCTTCGAGGTCCGCGGCGCTTTCGCGAAGACGTCCGCGCGCACATCGAAGTGATGCGCGCACGCCCGCTAAAACAGCGACGTCATCCGTGCAGCGTTTTGCAACGTTAAAGATTGTGCGCGGGCGCGGTGCGCGCGGCGGGGTCGTGCACAATGCGGGCGCCATCGTTCGGGACGGTTTTTTGCCCTATCCTTAACGGCATCTTCCCGATTGGCCCGAACTTATCGATTCATCCTTTCTCTCAAGCCTGGAGTGCCGTCATGCTGAAAAAGCTGCTGATGCTGTGCTTTGCGTTCGTGCTGTCGATGGGAGCGGCGTTCGCCGCGGTCGATGTCAATACCGCCGATCAAGCCGCGCTGGAATCGGTGAAGGGTCTGGGGCCGGTGAAGTCGAAGGCGATCATCGACGAGCGCACGAAGAACGGCCCCTTCAAGGACGCCGACGATCTCGCGACTCGCGTCAAGGGTCTCGGCGCCAAATCCGTGACGAATCTGGAACAGAACGGGCTGACGATCGGCGGCTCGTCGCTGCCGCCGACAGGCAAACCGTCGAAGCCCGCGACGCCGTCGACGCAAGGCGGCAGCGCCGCGCCGAACTCGACGGTCAAATCGTCGACCGCAGCCACCGGCGCGACCTCGCCCGCGGCCACGACGGCGCAGACGCCGGCCACGACGCCTGCCGCGCCCGCATCGGGAACGAAGGCGTCGAAAAAATCGAAAAAGGACAGCGCAGCGTCGGCAGCAGCGAGTGCGTCGAGCCCTTCCGCCGCGAGCGAAGCGAAGCCCGCAAAATCGAAACGCAGCAAGAAAGATAAGGCCGCCAGCGCCGCGGCTGCCAGTCAGTGATTCTTCGGGGAACCTTGTCGAAGGAAACTTGCCTTCGTATGACCATCGTCGAACGGCCGCTCGCGGCCGATGCCCGCGCCGCCGCGACCGGTTCCGAGCCGAATGCGGCGGCACAGGCGAATCCACCCCGCAACCTCTCGTAGTGAGACCGTCATGAGCCTACTCGATATCCTCGCCTCCACCCTCGGCAATTCGTCGCAACAACCGGGCGGCCAACCGGCTCAGTCCGGCCAGGCCGCGCTGATCGCAGCGGCGCTCGCTTTCGTCAACAGCCAGCCCGGCGGCCTCATGGGCCTGATCCAGCGCTTCCAGCAACACGGCGCGGGCGACGTGGTCCAGTCGTGGATCGGCACGGGCGAGAACAAGCCCATCAGCCCGGACACGCTCACGAACGTGCTCGGGCAGGACAACGTCGGCGCGCTCGCGCAGAAAGCAGGCGTCTCGGGCGACCAACTGTCCGGCATGCTCGCGGCGGTGCTGCCGCATATCGTCGATCGCGCAACGCCGAACGGTGAGGTGCCGCCCGAAGGCCAGCTCGATCTGACCGGCGTTCTGGGCTCGCTTGGCGGCCTCGCAGGTCTTTTTGGCAAGAGCGAAGAGCCCAAGCAAGGCTGAACGCGCTTTCACGCATTGAATCGAAAGCCCCGCCGGCGTTGAACCGAGCGGGGCTTTTGCGTTTCAGGCGGCTGCAAGCTTGCGTGTCATGTCCTCGATGATCGTGTAGCGGATCACACGCAGACACATCAGCTCGCCGCCGAGCGTCGCAGCGAGTCCCGGCCGCTCGGCGAGCAACGCCGCGTTTTTCTCTTCGACGCGCGCGTACAGATCGGCGGCCGCGCGCACGATCGAACCTGCGAGCGCATCCAGCAGCCGTTCGGCCGTCGTCCTGGCGATACCGAGCACTTCGCCCGCCCGCAGCATCAACGCGCGATCGAAGTCGTCGTAGTAGCGCGCGCCGAGGATGTCCCACGCGAACGATGCCCGCTTCGGCCATGCGTCCTTTTGATACGACGGCGTCGCGTATGCGGCTACGCTCAGCAGGTCGTAGAACGGCGCAAGCTGAATACCTTGGCGCGAGACGAGGAAACTCAGGTTTTTCAGATGCGCGTCCGAATTGCCCACCAGCACATTGAACACGAGCCACGAAAAGAGCCGCGTGCGTGCGGACGCCTGATTCCGGCAACGCGCGGCCAGTGTCGCGAGTTGCTCGACGCTGCCCTGCTCGTACTTGAACGTACGCGCGAGGTCGAGCAACTGGCAAGCGTCGATGCTATGCAGCCGGCGCCATTGTCCCGCCCGCGACTCGCGGTCGAAGCGATCCACGAGATACACGGGAGAAGGCACGTAGCGCCGATGCACGCCCGGAACGCCGAGGCGCAGCTTGTCGGCGAGCTTCATCACGAACCATTCGTTGATGACCGAGTGCGGATAGTCATCGGTGTCCTGATGATTCGGCTTGAGGATATGCGTCGACGGTGTGCGGCCTGCCGGCTCGAACAACGCGTCGTCGCGCAACACCACCGCCAGCTTGTGCTGCGCGCCGGCGAGCGACATGCGTTTGAGTGCGTCGTGCGTGAGCGGCAGGCGGGGCAACGCGTCGATCCGCGCCTGCAACGCTTCGTCGGGCAGCAAGCGCTCGGCGGGCGGTTGCTCGTCGCTTGCACCGGGTGGACGCAGCGTCACCGAACCCGCCGATTCGGCACCGTAGTGCGCGAGCAGCGCGAAGGCATCGGCTTCGTTGCGAATGGCCGCGTCGCGCGCGAGCAGCGTGCGTTGGCCTTCTTCCGGAAGGAGGTTGTCGAAGTACCACTGCACCGAGCGGCGCGTGCTGCCGTCGCGCAACGCGTTCGGTTGCAGCGGCAGCGCCGGACTCAGCGGATAACCGTCCACGCTGTCGCGCCACGCCGGCAGATAGGAGAAAGACCAGATGTCGTCGTCGGCGTTGAGCACGCCCACTTCGACGTCGTTGATGCTCGCGATCAGATTGCGGCGGCCTTCGAGCGTCGCGATGGTCTCAGGACTCATCCGCGTCCTCTCGTGCGCGACGACGTTTCTCGGCGCGCTCGACGCGGACGTAACGCTTGACCGCCTCTCCCGCGAAAAGCTCACCCGCTTCGTCCGGGATATCGACCGTCACGCGCACGCCCAAGCCTTCGAGCACTTGGAACAGCTTGCCCCAATGCACGCTCTCAGCGCCCTTCTCGACCTTGCCGAGAAAGCTCTCGCTGACGCCGATGCTGCCGGCCGCATCGTCCTGGCGAAGCCGTTGCGCTTTGCGCGCCGCACGCACTGCGACGCCGATTTCGCTCGCCGTTCGAATATCGATTTCCATAATTTGAATCCGTGCGATCGCAGGGATAAAACCGAGTCATTGTATGAGATCACGATAATCCATGCAAACGAATGGATTTTCATTCATCGCACGTGCTCCGCGCGGAAATCCGTGCGATCGCACGGATTATAGAAACAAAAAAGGCAACGAATCGCTCCGTTGCCTTTTTCGCCCGACCGCCGCCGCGCTACCGCTACGACCGAACCGCCCTCAATGCACCACGCGATCGAACACGAACTGGCCTTCCCGCACATCGACGGGAATGACGTCCTTCGGCCCGAACCGTCCCGCGAGAATCAGCTTGGCGACCGGATTCTCGATCTCCTGCTGGATCGCGCGCTTCAGCGGACGCGCGCCGAACAGCGGGTCGTACCCGACCTTGCCGATCTGCGCGAGCGCCGCATCCGAGACGTCGAGGTCCATATCGAGCTTGGCGAGCCGCTCGTGCAGACGCGCCAGCTGAATCTTCGCGATGGACTCGATGTTCGTGCGATCGAGCGCATGGAACACGACGACATCGTCGATACGGTTCAGGAATTCCGGCCGGAAGTGCAGCTTCACTTCTTCCCACACGGCGTCCTTCACCCTTTCCTGCGGCTCGCCGACCATGCCCTGAATGACCTGCGAGCCGAGGTTCGACGTCATCACGATCACCGTGTTCTTGAAGTCCACGGTGCGGCCTTGACCGTCCGTCATGCGCCCGTCGTCGAGCACTTGCAGCAGCACGTTGAACACGTCCGGATGCGCCTTCTCGATTTCATCAAGCAGAATCACGCTGTACGGCTTGCGGCGCACGGCCTCGGTCAAATAGCCGCCTTCCTCATAACCGACGTATCCCGGCGGCGCGCCGATCAGACGCGCGACGCTGTGCTTCTCCATGAACTCGCTCATGTCGATGCGGATCAGATGATCTTCCGAATCGAACAGGAACGCCGCGAGCGCCTTGCACAGTTCCGTCTTGCCGACGCCCGTCGGCCCGAGGAACAGGAACGAGCCATACGGACGATTCGGATCCGACAGACCCGCACGCGAGCGGCGAATCGCGTCAGCGACCGCGCCGATCGCCTCGTCCTGGCCGATCACGCGCTCATGCAGCTTCGCTTCGATCTGCAGCAGCTTCTCGCGCTCGCCCTGCATCATCCGCGAAACGGGAATGCCGGTGGAACGCGACACGACTTCCGCGATTTCCTCGGCGCCGACCTGCGTGCGCAGAAGACGCGGACGCGTCGGGTTGTTCTGCTCCTGCGATTCGGCCTGCGTCACCTGCTTCAGTCGCGCTTCGAGTTCCGGCAGCTTGCCGTACTGCAACTCGGCGACCTTCTCCAGCTTGCCTTCGCGCTGCAGACGCGTGATATCCGCGCGCACTTTCTCGATTTCTTCCTTCAGTTGCGCGCTGCCCTGCACCGCCGCTTTTTCGGCAGTCCAGATTTCCTCGAGATCGGAATACTCGCGATTGAGCCGGTCCATTTCCTCTTCGATGAGTTGCAGACGCTTCTGCGACGCCTCGTCCTTCTCCTTCTTCACGGCCTCGCGCTCGATTTTCAGCTGAATGAGACGACGATCCAGCTTGTCCATCTCTTCGGGCTTCGAATCGATTTCCATCTTGATGCGCGACGCGGCTTCGTCGATCAGATCGATGGCCTTGTCGGGCAAAAAGCGGTCCGTGATATAGCGATGCGACAACTCCGCCGCCGCGACGATAGCCGGATCGGTGATCTCGACGCCGTGATGCAGTTCGTACTTTTCCTGCAAGCCGCGCAGAATCGCGATGGTCGCCTCGACCGACGGTTCATCGACGAGCACTTTCTGGAAACGCCGCTCGAGCGCCGCGTCCTTTTCGATGTACTTGCGGTATTCGTCGAGCGTCGTCGCGCCGATGCAATGCAGCTCGCCGCGCGAGAGCGCCGGCTTGAGCATGTTGCCGGCGTCCATCGCGCCTTCGGCCTTGCCCGCGCCGACCATCGTGTGAATCTCGTCGATGAAGACGATGGTTTGCCCTTCGTCCTTCGCGATGTCGTGCAGCACGGCCTTCAGGCGCTCCTCGAACTCGCCGCGATACTTCGCGCCCGCGAGCAGCGCGGCCATGTCGAGCGAGAGCACGCGCTTGCCCTTGAGCGTTTCCGGCACTTCGCCATTGACGATGCGCTGCGCGAGTCCTTCGACGATCGCCGTCTTGCCGACGCCCGGCTCGCCGATCAGCACCGGATTGTTCTTCGTGCGGCGCTGGAGAATCTGGATCGAGCGGCGAATTTCATCGTCCCGGCCGATGACCGGATCGAGCTTGCCCGCACGGGCGCGTTCGGTCAGATCGACGGTGTATTTCTTGAGCGCCTCGCGCTGGCTTTCCGCGTCCTGGCTATTGACCTGCGCGCCGCCGCGCACGGCGTTGATCGCGGCTTCGAGCGCACGGCGCGTCAGGCCGTGCTGCTTCGCGAGACGGCCGGCTTCGCCACGGTCATCCGCGACGGCGATCAGGAACATCTCGCTCGCGATGTACGTGTCGTTGAGCTTCTGCGCTTCCTTGTCGGCGGCGTTGAGCAGGCCCGCGAGTTCGCGGCTGACTTGAACATTGCCGTCGGTGCCCTGGACTTGCGGCAGACGGTTGATCGCTTCGTTGAGCGCCGTTTGCAGCGCCTGAACCTGCACGCCCGCGTGCGACAGCAGCGAGCGCGCGGAGCCGTCCTGCTGCGCGATGAGCGCGGCAAGCAAATGCACCGGTTCGATGTACTGGTTGTCGCGCCCGACCGCGAGGCTCTGCGCGTCGGACAGCGCTTCCTGAAATTTGGTGGTGAGTTTGTCGATTCTCATTTTTTAAAAGCTCCGATTCTGAATACGACCAAAATGAGGCGCTTTTTGTCACTTTCAAGCATCGTTTGGGCCGGAAAGTGCTCTTTTTGCTCTTCGACAATGGCGGCAGCCAACCGCCCAGGCTCTGAATTGACCTACGGCGTCCGGGTTTCGTTCAACGCGTGCCGGCTGGAATCACGAAGGCGCGCGAAGCACCCCGGGCGCACCCGCCGCAATCGGCGCGATGCTGACGATGCCGAGCAGAGCCGCCAGATCGTTCGCGGGTTGAGCGAGCTCGCCGACCGTGTGCTTGTCGAGTTCGGCGAGAAAGGCGTCGCGCGCGGCTGCCAGCACGCCGCGCAACCGGCAGGCCGGCTGAATGACGCAGCGCGCGTGCGACGAGGCTTGCCGATCCGCCGGCTGATTCACGAGGCAGCCCACGAGCGCGAAATCGCTTTCGGTTCTGCGCACGATGTCGCCGATCGTGAGGTCGTTCGTCCGCGATGAAAGTCTCAGTCCGCCGTTGCGGCCGCGCACGGTCTCGACCCACCCGAGTTCGCCAAGCTGCTGGACGATTTTCATCAGATGGTTCTTCGAAATGCCATATGCATCCGAGATTTCCTGAATCGTCGAAAGGCCGGAAGGTCGAACCGAGAGATAGAGCAGGACGCGCAGCGAATAATCGGTGTAATCGGTGAGTCGCATGATCTCGCGCGGAGAAAGTGGACGCAAAAGCGCCTCGGGATTTCGACGAAACGCGCGTATCGTCAAGGAGTCCGCGTCAAGACGAGGGACGATGACACGAGCGGACGTGGCTGACTTACCATCGGCGCACCGCTCGCCCGCGTCGTACCAAAATGCACGGAATCCGTACAAGCGTGCTTTTCGTACGGCTTGAGACGCGCGTCGACGAATCGGCCGCATGGATGCGCCATTTTGCGGCATCTTTACATTCTTCGCCGGAAAATATCTGATCCGCCTTCACTGTTTCAAAGATGACGAACACCGAACACCTTTCCGCCGATGCCCCGCGCGAACGCGCACCCAGCGAAGCCAATGTCCGCGCGCTGGTCGAAGCCTTCTATCGGCGCGTCGATGACGATGCGCTCCTCGGGCCGATCTTTTCGCGCGCGCTCGCCGGCCGTTGGGACGAGCATCTCGCCAAAATGACCACCTTCTGGTCGAGTCTCGTGCTCGGATCGAAGCAATATCGCGGCAACGTGCAGGAAGCGCATCGCCCGATCGACGATATCGAGCCGCAACACTTCGCGCGCTGGCTGTCGCTGTTTCTCAACACGGTCGAGTCGCGCTATGAGCCGGCCGCGGCCGTGCAGTTCATGGAACCCGCGCTGCGCATCGCGCAGAGCTTGCAGTTGAGCAAGTTCGGCTGGGACTACGAGATTCCCGTCGAGCAGCAGGAACTCCTCGCGGCGCTGAAGCGGCAGCGCACGGGCGGCGCGCCCGAGCCGCGCTTCCCCGAGCGTCCCGACGCCGCGCCGTTTCCCGCGAAGTTCATCGGCAAATCGGCCGACGAAAAATGACGCCGGTCAGGTCTGCCAGCGCGCGAGCGCCGTATCGTCGGACTCGCGCGCGTCGACCCAGCGTTCGCCCGCTTCGGTCTTCTCCTTCTTCCAGAACGGCGCCTGCGTCTTGAGATAGTCCATCACGAAGGCGCAGGATTCGAACGCCTCCGCGCGATGCATCGCCGTCGTCGCGACGAGCACGATCTGATCGAGCGGCTTGAGTTTGCCCACGCGATGCACGATCAGCACGTCCGAGCCGCGCCAGCGCTTGCGCGCCTGATCGGCGATCGTTTCGAGCGATTTTTCGGTCATGCCGGGGTAATGCTCGAGTTCCATCGTCTCGACGGCGCTGCCTTCGTTCAGATCGCGCACCGTGCCGACGAAACACGCGACCGCGCCCACTTTCGGATTGTCGGCGCGCAACGCGGCCACTTCCGCGCTGATGTCGAAATCGGCTTCCTGCACGCGGATTTTCGAACGCATGTTCATCTCAGCCACCCGTCACAGGCGGAAAGAACGCCACTTCGCAACCCTCGGTGATGCGCTGTGACGGATTCGTCATCACGTGATTGCAGGCCATGCGCAATGCACGGCCTTCCGCGAGCGTCTCTTCCCACACGCCGCCGCGCATGCGCAGCCACGCGCGCACGTCGCCGACATTGACCACCGTGTCCGGCACGCTGACCGTCTCGTTCGCGACGCCCAGCGCCTCGCGCACGCTCGCAAAAAATCTCAAATCGATCTTCATTTCTCTACCGCGTCAGTTCTGAAAATGGGATGAAGCGCACGATCTCGCCCGCGCCGATCGCATGATTCGGCGGATTGTCGATGAGACCATCGCCCCAGACGGTCGATGTCAGCACGGCCGAGCTCTGATTCTCGAAGAGATCGAGGCCGCCCGACGCGTTCACGCGCGCGCGCAGGAATTCGTTGCGGCGATCGCCTTTTTTCTGGCTGAAGTCGGCGCGCATCGAATAGACGCGCGGCGCGACGTTCGTCACGCCCGCGAGCCGCAGCAGAAACGGCCGCACGAACAGCAGGAACGTGCAGAAACTCGAAACCGGATTGCCCGGCAAGCCGATGAAAAACGCCTCATCGCGAACCGCGCCGCCGCGCCGCACCGCGCCGAACGCGAGCGGCTTGCCCGGCTTCATCGCGATCTGCCACATCGAAATGCGTCCTTCGGCCTCGACCGCCGGCTTCACGTGATCTTCCTCGCCGACCGACACGCCGCCGCACGTCAGGATGAGATCGTGATCCGCCGCCGCGCGCCGCAAGGTTTCGCGTGTCGCGTCGAGCCGGTCCGGCACGATGCCGAGATCCGTCACCTCGCAGCCGAGCTTCGCGAGCAGCGCGCGCAGCGTGAAGCGGTTCGAGTTGTAGATCGCGCCGGGTTCGAGCGGCTCGCCCGGCATGCGCAGTTCGTCGCCGGTGAAGAAGATCGCGACGCGCACGCGCCGCACGACCTCGAGCTGCGCACATCCGACCGACGCCGCAAGCCCGAGCGCCTGCGGCGTCAGGCGCGTGCCCGCGGGCAGGATCACCGAGCCGCGCCGGATATCCGCGCCTTGTTGCGTGATCCACTCGCCCGCCGTGGGCGCCTGCCCGAACGCGACGCGCCCGTCGTCCGACGCTTGTGCCATTTCCTGCATGACGACGGCGTCCGCGCCGGGCGGCACCGTCGCGCCGGTGAAGATGCGCGCGGCCGTGCCCGCCGCGAGCGGCCCGGCCGCGTGTCCCGCCGGGATGCGCTGCGACACCCGCAACGTGACCGGCGCGCCTTCGCCCGCACCAGCGAGATCGGCGATGCGAACCGCGTAGCCATCCATCGCACTGGTGTGCATCGGCGGGACGTCGAGCGGCGAGGTCACGTCGGCGGCGAGCACGCGGTTCAGCGCATCGAGCGTGTCGACGCGCTCGCGGGCGTCGACCTGACGCGCGGCGTCGAGCAGACGGCCGAGCGCGTCGGCGGTGGCGAGCATCGGAGGACGGCTTGAAGCGGCTGGCGTGGATGACATGGCGTTCGGTTGGGACGCGCGCGGCGGCCTGATCGTGAAAGGGACATTGCAATTCCGGTCAACTATTGTAGCGAGAAGGCAGGCGTCGCACCTTCGCCCTCGGGCACGCCGGACATGCGCCGCGACCGATACCGCAATCCATTCGCGCGCCTCAAAGCCGCGGCGGTGCGGTGATACACTCGCAGCACACTTCCCACGTCCATTTCCATGAAATTCTGTTCCCTCTGCGGCCACGAGGTCGGTCTCGCCATTCCGCCCGGCGACAACCGCGAGCGCTTCGTCTGCAACAACTGCGGCACCGTTCACTATCAGAATCCGCGCAATGTCGTGGGCACCGTGCCGGTGTGGGACGACAAGGTGCTGCTGTGCCGTCGCGCGATCGAGCCGCGTTACGGCTACTGGACGCTGCCCGCGGGCTTCATGGAAATGCAGGAAACGACGAGCGAAGGCGCCGCGCGCGAGACGCTCGAGGAAGCGGGCGCGCGCGTGGAGATTCAGAGTCTCTTCACGCTGCTCAACGTGCCGCACGTGCATCAGGTGCATCTGTTCTATCTGGCGCGGCTGCTCGATATCGAAGTCGATCCCGGCGAAGAGAGTCTGGAAGTGAAGCTCTTCGAGGAAAGCGAGATTCCGTGGGACGAGATCGCCTTTCCGACGGTCGGACAGACGCTGCGATTCTTCTTCGCCGATCGCGCCGCCGGCAACTTCACGCTGCATACGGGCGACATCTTCCGCACGCTGCGCGACGGCTGATTCCGCCGCTGTCCGACGAATCTCACTGAACGCCGCCCTCCCGAGAACATGGTTCCCTGGCTCGCCGACGACGATCCCTTCCCGCCCGTCGAGCGCGCGCTCGGCGCGGCGAGCGGCGCGCCGGGCCTGCTCGCCGCGAGCGCCGATCTTCTGCCGTCGCGGCTCATCGATGCTTACGGGCGCGGCATCTTCCCGTGGTATTCCGACGGCCAGCCCGTGCTGTGGTGGAGTCCCGATCCGCGCATGGTGCTGTTTCCGGCCGAGTTCAAGGTGTCGGATTCGCTGCGCAAGACCTTGAAGCGCGTGGTGCGCGATCCGGTCTGGGAGATCCGCGTCGACGACGATTTTCCCGCCGTGATGCGCGCCTGCGCCGACACGCCACGCGACGGCCAGCGCGGAACGTGGATCACGTCGGATATCGTGGATGCCTACACGACCTTGCATCGCGCAGGCAACGCGCACAGCGTCGAGACGTGGTTCGACGGCGTGCGCGTGGGCGGACTGTACGGCGTGTCGTTCGGCCGCATGTTCTTCGGCGAGTCGATGTTCGCGCACAAGACCGACGCGTCGAAAATCGCGCTTGCGGCGCTCGTCGGACACTTGCGCCGCAATCAAATTGAGATGATAGACTGCCAGCAGAACACGTCGCATCTGGCGTCGCTGGGCGGCCGCGAGATCGCGCGCCGCGCGTTCGTCGCGCATCTGAGACGGGCGACGGCGGAACCGGCGATCGGCTGGCGCTTCGACAAATCCGTCCTTCTCGACGTGCTGGCACGCTAAACGCTACACGCGTGATGCCCGAGCGACACATGCAATGCAGCCGCCGCGCGCCTGAAGACGATCTCGCGCGCCGGCCGGCAACGACGAGACGACGCCTGCGAGAGCCGCCAACGTGACACATCCGAACGAGCTGCCGCTGTCACCGCTTTCCGCGCTGCAATTCTATGCAACAGCGCCCTACCCTTGCAGTTATCTGGAAGGGCGTGTTGCGCGCTCGCAGGTGGCCACGCCGAGCCATCTCATCAACTCCGACGTCTACACCGAACTCGTCAAGGCCGGCTTCCGGCGCTCGGGCGTCTTCACGTATCGACCGTATTGCGACGGCTGCCGCGCCTGCGTGCCGGTGCGCGTGCCGGTCGCGCGCTTCGTGCCGAACCGGGCGCAGCGGCGCGTCTGGAAGCTGCACGGCAATCTGATCGCGAGCGTCGCGCCGCTGCATTACGACGAAGAGCATTACGCGCTTTACATGCGCTATCAGTCGGCGCGTCACGCGGGCGGCGGCATGGACCGCGACAGCCGCGATCAGTACGAGCAGTTCCTGCTGCAAAGCCGGATCAATTCGCGGCTCGTCGAGTTTCGCGAACCCGCGCATCCGGGACATCCGGACGAGCCCGGCGAACTGCGCATGATCAGCATGATCGACATACTCGGCGACGGCTTGTCGTCCGTGTACACGTTCTTCGAACCCGATCTGCCGAAGACGAGCTACGGCACCTTCAACATCCTCTGGCAGATCGAGCAGGCGAAGAGTCTCGACTTGCCGCACGTCTACCTCGGCTACTGGATCCGCGAAAGCGAAAAAATGGCGTACAAGGCCAATTTCCGGCCGCTGGAAGGTCTGATCGACGGCCGCTGGACGCTGCTCGATCCCGCGAACACTCACTCCGCGGGCGCGCTGCCGATGCCCGGGCGCATCAACGGCCCGAGCCAGCCGAAATAGCCGCTGAAGTCCCTCCCGCGCGCCCGGACCGGCACGCCGTCCGAAACCGCTAAAATAGCGGTCTTAAAAAAATTCGCCGTCGCCGGCTTTCATTTCGTGTTCAGTTCCCTCTACCCGATCGCGCGTTCGCATCTCTTCAAGATGGATGCGGAAGACGCTCATCATCTGACGCTGCGCATGCTCGGCGCGGCTGGCCGCACCGGGCTCGCCGGCATGCTCGCCAAGCGCGGCCCCGATTCGCCCCGCACCGTCATGGGCATCACGTTCCGCAATCCGGTCGGACTCGCGGCGGGGCTCGACAAAGACGGCGCGTGCATCGACGGGCTCGCGGCGCTCGGCTTCGGCTTCATCGAAGTGGGCACCGTGACGCCGCGCGCGCAACCGGGCAATCCGCGCCCGCGCATCTTCCGGCTGCCCGAGGCGAACGCGCTCATCAACCGGATGGGCTTCAACAATCGCGGCGTCGATCAGTTCGTCGCGAACGTCAAGGCCGCGCATTATCGCGGCGTGCTGGGACTGAACATCGGCAAGAACGCCGATACGCCGATCGAACGCGCCGCCGAGGACTATCTGTATTGCCTCGAGCGCGTCTATCCGTTCGCGAGCTATGTGACGATCAACATTTCGTCGCCGAACACGAAGAACCTGCGGCAGCTCCAGGGCGCGGGCGAACTCGATTCGCTGCTCGGCGCGCTCAAGGAAAAGCAGGCGCGGCTGTCCGATCTGCACGGCAAGCTCGTGCCGCTCGCGCTGAAGATCGCACCCGATCTCGACGACGAGCAGATCAAGTCGATCGCGGGCACGTTGCTGGCTCACAAGATCGACGGCGTGATCGCGACCAACACCACGCTTTCGCGCACCGCCGTGACCGGCATGAAGCACGGCGACGAAGCGGGCGGCCTGTCCGGGCGTCCGGTCTTCGACGCGTCGAACGAGGTCATCCGCAAGCTGCACGCGGAGGTCGGGACCGACGTGCCGATCATCGGCGTAGGCGGAATTTTCTCGGGCGACGACGCGCGCGCGAAGCTCGCGGCGGGCGCGTCGCTGGTGCAGATTTATACGGGGCTGATCTATCGCGGTCCCGCGCTCGTGAAAGAGTGCGTCGAAGCGCTCGCGTGACGCCCCGATCCGGCATATAGACATAAGCAAACGATATTACGCAGCGATTGCGTTTTCACTATGATCGCCGCATCGAAAAAAGACGCTGTGCCCATCAAGAGGAAAACAACACGATGAAACTGTCCACGCTCAAGAAGCTCGTCGCCGCCAGCCTGATCGGCGCGGCATTCACGGCCGTCACGACCGCCGCCCACGCCGAAGATCTGCTCGATCAGGTCAAGCAGCGCGGCACGCTGCGCGTCGGTCTCGAAGGAACCTTCCCGCCGTTCAACTCGAAAGCGCCGAACGGTGAACTGGTCGGCTTCGACGTCGATATCGCCAAGGCCGTCGCGGCCAAGCTCGGCGTGAAGCCCGAGTTCGTCACGACCGAATGGAGCGGCATCATCGCGGGCCTGCAGGCGGGCAAGTTCGACGTGATCGTCAACCAGGTCGGCATCACCGATGCGCGCAAGCAGACGCTCGATTTCTCGCCCGCCTACACGTACTCGAACGCGCAACTGATCCAGCGCAGCGACGACAAGCGGGAGTTCAAGTCGCTCGAAGAACTGAAGGGCAAGAAGCTCGGCGTCGGCCTCGGCACGAACTATATGGACATGGCGAAGTCGGTGCCGGGCATCGACGTGAAGACGTATCCGGGCGCGCCCGAGTATCTGCGTGATCTCGCCGCCGGGCGTCTGGACGCCGCGCTCAACGACCGCCTGATGCTCGCGTACTTGCTGAAGAATTCGCAATTGCCGCTGCGCACCGGCGCGAATGTCGGCGCGGGCAATCCGTCCGGCATTCCGTTCAAGAAGGGCAATCCGAAGTTCGCCAAGGCGATCGACGACGCCATGACCCAGCTCGAAGCCGATGGCACGTTCTCGAAGATTTCGGACAAGTGGTTCGGCATCGACGTGACGAAGCCGGCGAAATAAGACGCGCCGTTTCCGGCGTCGCGAGGGCGGCATCGTAACGGTGCCGCCCTTCTCTTTTGCCGGCTCGGTTTAATATGTGCCGGTTTGTTTCACTTCAGCACCGTTTCAGTCAACGCGTCTCTTAAATGTCCACGACATCCCTGCTCGTTCAATCGGCGCCCGTGCTGGCGCAAGGCGCGCTGCTGACGATCAAGTTCGCGCTCTACTCGATGTTCTTCGGCCTCATCGCGGCCGTCGTACTGGCGTTGATGGGCATCAGCCAGAACCGCGCGCTCGTCGCGATCGGACGCTGCTATGTCAGCGTGATGCGCGGCACGCCGCTGCTCGTGCAGATCTTCGTCATCTACTACGGCCTGCCGAGCCTCGGCATCTCCCTCGAACCGACGCCCGCGGGCGTGATCGCGCTGTCGGCGAACGTGGCCGCGTATCTGTCGGAAAGCATGCGCGGCGCGATTCTCGGCATCCACGCCGGGCAGTGGCTCGCGTCCTATAGCCTCGGACTGTCGCGCGCGCAGACGCTGCGTTACGTGATCGGGCCGCAGGCACTGCGCATCGCGGTGCCGAGCCTGTCGAACAGTCTCATCAGTCTGATCAAGGACACATCGCTCGTGTCGGTCATCACGGTGACCGAACTGTTGCGCAGCGCGCAGGAAGTGATCGCGGCGACCTATCAGCCGTTGCCGCTTTATCTCGCGGCGGCGTTCGTCTACTGGATTCTTTGCAGCGTGCTCGAATTCGTGCAGCGGATTTTCGAGCGGCGTCTCGCGCTGCCGGGGCGGCACTGATCGAAAACAAGCCGCTGAAAAGCGGCTTTTTCGCATTAGTCGGTTTCGAACGGAAACCTGAGATTCAAATCGCGCCGCGCGGCGTCGATGATCGCGATCATCCGCATCGACGTTGCGTGCGGCATGACCGGGCTCTCGGTTTCGCCGGCGCGCAGCAGCTCGCAGAAATGCGCGGTTTCGTAGTTGAGGCCGCCGCCCGAGAACGGCTCGTCGAGTTCGGCCTTTCTTCCGTCCGTATAAGCGATCGTCGCGCGCGATGGATTCCACCAGTTCTCGTGGATCGTCACCGTGCCGAGCGTGCCGCCGATGAGCGCATCGCCGCGGCCTTGCAGATCGAGTCCGCAGAACAGTTGCGCGATGCCGCGTTCGTGGCGCACGTTCAGGCTCGCGAAGACGTCGACGCCGGTCGCGCCGAGCCGTCCGATGGTCTGCACGTCGAGCGCCTCGCCGAGCCAGTCGACCGCGAGAAACGCCTCGTAAATGCCGATATCGAGCAGCGCGCCGCCGCCCGCGTCCAGCGAGAACGACGGATGATCGAGCGGCACGTTCGCCATCGAGCAGCCGGCCCGAACGAGACCGATTTCACCGATCGGATCGCTCTGCAAATGCTCGCGCAAGCGGCGATACAGCGGATAGAACGGCGGCTTCATCGCTTCCATGAACAACACGTTCGCCGCGCGCGCCGCGTCGATCATGCGTTGCAGCTCGCGCGCATTCACGGCCGCGGGCTTTTCGCACAGCACGGGCTTGCCCGCCGCGAACGCGCGCAACGCGTACGCCGGATGGCTGTCCTGCAAGGTCGCGATGTAGAGCGCGTCGATGTTGGCGAGCAGCGCGTCGAAATCGGCGAATGCGCGGGCATCGAATGCATCGGCCAATGCGCGCGCCGGTTCTTCGCGGCGCGACCACACGCCCGCGAGCCGCGCGCCTTCGACGTGCGTGAGACTGTCGGCGAAGCGCCGCGCGATGCGTCCCGCGCCGACGATGCCCCAGCGGATCGTCTTTTCATCGATATTCGTATTGCTCAAGCCTGCCTCCGTGCGCCAGATTCGTCGTGCGACGCATTGTGCCTGATTGCGTCGCATGACGACTGCGCGCGGCGGGGCCAGACGGCAAAAAGCCGGGACATGTCCCGGCTCGATACATTCGATCGTCCGATGCGTTCGAGGACGCGCTACGCACCCGCGGACGCGTTCACGTTCGGCGACGCAGGCTGACTGTTCACGCGCTCCAGCGAGAACGCGCGGCCGACTTCTTCCGCGGCCAGGTCGACGAGCGCGCGCGTCGCGGCTTCGGCGGCGGCGGGATCTTTCGCCTCGATCGCCTCGACGACGCTCTTCTGCGCCGCGAGCGTCGCTTCGCGCACGGACTCGATGCCGTCGACGATCGGATTGACCGTCACCAGCGCGCCGCGCACGATCGCCGTCATCTGACGAAAGAACTGGTTGCCGCTCGCCGCCACGATGCGCGTATGCAGCACTTCGTCAGCCGCCTGATATTCCGGCTCGCCGACCTGCAGACGCGACAGTGTGTCGAATGCATCGCGAATCCCGGCGATTTCGTCGGGCGTCGCGCGGGCGGCGGCGAGCGCTGCGGCGCGCGGCTCGATCAGCATGCGGAATTCGATTACATCGCGTAAAAACGTCTGATCCGGCTTGGCGCGAAAACGCCAGCTCACCACGTCCTCGTCGATGAGACGCCAGTCGCTCATCGGACGAATGCGCGTGCCGGTTTTCGGCCGCACGTCCAGCATGTGCCGCGCGAGCAGCATCGAGAGCGCCTCGCGCATGACGGTGCGGCTCACGTCGAACTCCTTCGAGAGGATGTCCTGCGGTGGCAGTATCGCGCCATATTTTTGCTCGACGATCCCTGAGACGAGTCCGTCCATGACCTTCGCCACCAGCGATCGCTCTTTGTTGTCATCCATCTCGCTTCTCCCCTTCTCGCCTGTTCCGTAGCCGTGTGTATGAGCGCATCGCTTTCGCTTCCCGGGCTGCGAAAGGCACGACGGGTTCCCGACAGGTCCATTCGTCGTGCTTGATACGTTGCGTCTTCGTTGCTTCGAATGCCAGTTGGGAATTTCCTGACAGGGTAATCCCTCTGGCTTCGACGTCACTGTTTCGTTTTTTACTTCTTACCGCTTCACGTGCATCTCTTGCGCTCGCGCCGCGCGCGCGCAGGCATTCATCAGGGAAACTGAAGAATGGCTGCGTCGCGTCGCGGCGTGTGCGTTCTTTCGCGGCCCGCTGTTGCCATCGGACCGATCATGCACCCATTTGAGCAAGCATCTCGTAGGCTTTCTGTGCGAACGCGAACGGAAGCCGGCTCGCTTTTGCCTTTTGTATGATCGGATGGTTTGGACGAAAGTACCGTGGCGCGGTGCAAGCGGGGCGATTTGTCAGCCCTATGCTTAAATCGCGCCATCTGTCGTTCGGGGTGTGCGCGCGTCGAGATCGATCTGCCGGCGCTTCAATGCTTCGCGCTCCGTAAGCGCTTGCTGATACACCGCGAGGTACTCGTCGCAGACTCTTTCGACGGAAAGCTGCTGCAGGCCGTGACGCGCGCGCGCCGCCAGTTGGCCACGCGCCTGCCGGTCGAGCAGAAGCCAGCGCAGTTTTGCCGCTGCCTGCCCGATGTCGCCGGCGGGCACGAGCAGACCCGCAGCGCCGTCGTCGAGCATTTCGGCGATACCGCCCACGCGCGTCGCGACGATCGCGCAGCCGGCCTCGCGCGCCTCCGCGATCACGAGCGGACTCGGGTCCTGGCGCGAGAGCAGCGCGAATACATCGGCGCTCGCGAAATACGGCCGCGTATCGGCGACGAAACCCGTGAAGTGCGCGTTCTCCGCGATGCCGAGCTCGGCTGCCAGCGCTTCCATCGATCCGCGATCGGGGCCTTCGCCGACGAGATACAGATGCGGCTCCGCCAAGAATTCGCGCTCGCTCGCGGACTGCTCGCGCACCTGCGCGAACGCCTGCAGAAGATCCGCAATCCCTTTCCTGCGATACATCCCCGCCACGCAGACGATATTCGGATGCTTGAGCCGCACCGGCTTCGCGGGCGGCCGCGTGATGAGCCGCGGCGCGCCGACGGCGCCGTTGAGCACGGTCGACAACCGCGCCGGCCCGATGCCGCGCGCCTCCAGATCGAGCGCCAGCGCGCGGCTCACGGCCACCATGCGATCGCCCGCGCGCACCAGCGCCGCGCTTTTCTGCAGTTCGTGATGCACCGTGGTGACGAGCGCGAAGCGCCGCCGCATGCTGCCGAAACGCGAAATGAGCGCGCCGGTCATCATGTGCGCGTGCACGATGTCGGGATCGAAACGATCGATGAGACGATTGAATCCCGCGATCATCGACGGCACGCGCCACGGTTGCCGCGACTGCTGCAGCGAAACATGCGTGATGCCGTGGCGACGCAAAAGCGGCTCGAAGCCGCCGCCCGACGATGCGACCACGACGTCCTGCCCCATGCGCGCCTGCATGCAGGCGAGATCGACCATCATGTTGACGGTGCCGTTGCCGATCGTCTGCGCGTGATTGGCGAGATGGACTATTCGCATGAGATAGGCTGTTTGTGCGCTCGCCGGCCCATGCCGGCGGCGTCGATCTTATTGTTTCGAGGACGCGTCTCGAAGCGGCCTGCGCCGCGCCGATCGCGTTGTTATCGCGTTGTTATCGCTTTGTTATTGCCTCGATGCCCGGACGGTCCACGCCTTCGATGCTGCTGACTGCCGCGTTGGTTCTTTCGCCGCGCGCGCGGTTGCGGCGCACGCTGCGCGTCTCTGGTGGCGCTTACAGCAACTCGTACGTCGTGGCGTTGTCGCTCGCGGCGAACGGCGCCTTGCTCGCGCCCGATGCTTCGCGCGATTGCCGGCCCTTTCTCGTCAGACCGATGTACGGCATGCCGTGCTCGAGAAACGGCCCTTCGGTCTTGCGAAAGCCGAACGCCTCGTAGAAACCGCGCAGGCTCACCGGCGCGGTCAGCCGCACGCGGCGGCCGGGCCAACGCTCGGCGGTCACCGCGAGCACGCGTTCGATCAGGGCGTGCGCGGTGCCGTCGCCGCGACGCAGCGGGCTCGTCAAGATCTTGTCCACCACGACTTCCGGATCATCCGCGTCGCCCTCGTTGATGCGTGCATAGGCGAGCACGGGCATCGAACGGCTCATGTCCTCGGCGGCGAATACGTGCGTGCCGGTTTCATCGCGACCATCCGGGTCGAGATGGACATGCGACTGTTCGACGACGAACACCGCACTGCGCGCGCGCAAAATCAGATAAAGCTCCCGCGCAGTGAGTTGTTCGAAATCCAGCGTTTTCCAGTTCATCGATTATCTCCATGCTTTACCGGCAATTACCGGCGTTGCGACGATTGAACGTTACGTGCCGACCCGCCTGAATTCAGTGCGCCATCGCACCGACCCATGACGCGCGCGCCTTTCAAATAAGCTCGACCACACGCACAAAGGCGTCCCGGGGAAAAAAGACGCCTTTCCGACGATCAATGCGACCGCGCTACAGCCCGGGTTGCGGGCTGCCGCGCGCGCGTCGCATGGCGTCGATAGCACTCGCGTAATACGGCACCTTCATGGGAAAATCACAATGCATACCGCCATCGAACGCGATAGAGACGCACGATTAAAAGCACATTCGCTCCATTGCGCACGCGGTATCGAACGCCGGCCTTTCCGGCCCGAGGTCACGGCATGAGCGCGTTCCATACGAGCGGTGTGACGGATTCAGGAGCAAGTCGTTCCCGCGTCGTGTCACTCGATCCCTTGCGCATGCGTGCGCGGCGGCATCACGCGCACGCGCTGCATCGCGGCGAGCGCATCTGGCGTGAAGCGGTCGCGCCCGTCGATCTGTGGATCGAAATTCTGCACGGCAACGGGCTCGAACCGCGCGCTGCGCTCGCGTTCGCCGTCGCTCAGGACTTCGAAGCCGATCAGTTCACGCTCGGCAAGCTGCCGTTCGAAGACATCGAAAAACTCTACGGCCTGCAAGTGCAGGAGCTTTCCGTGTTCGATTCGCTCGAAGAGCGCGCGCTCGTGCAGACGCGCCGCGCGAATATCGTCCTCGTCGAAGTCGATGCGTTCTATCTGCCGGACACGCGCACTGCTTCGTATCGCCGCGAACATGCGAAGACGACCATCGGCATCGATGTGATCGATCGCGATGCGCGGCGTCTCGGCTACTTTCATCACACGGGTTATCACCTTCTCGACGGCGAAGACTACGACGGCGTGCTGCGCTCGAATGCGACGCCCGAGCCGGCGCTTTTTCCGCACGTCGAGTTTGTCAAGCGCGTGCGCGAGCCGCTGTCGGGCACGCCGCTCGCGGAAGTATCGGCGGATCTGCTGTGCGCGCATCTGTTGCGGCGTCCGATGCACAATCCGATCACGCGTTGGCGCGCGGCGTTTCCCGAGCATCTCGATACGATGATTGCGCGCGGCGAATCGTATGCGCGTCATTACGCCTTCAACGTGATGAGGCAACTCGGCGCGAACTTCGAATTGCTCGCGCATTATCTGCAGTGGATGCGCGAACAAGGCTTCGACATTCCCGTGCAGACGTATGCGGGCGCGCGCAAGATCGCGAGCGAAACCATGGTGATGCAGTGCCGCCTCGCGCGCGCCCTTTCGCGCGGACGACGAGAGCTGTGCGAGACATCGTTCGACGTGATCGAGGATGCGTACGAACGCGTGATTCCTCCGCTTGCGGATATCGTGTGCTGAACGTTGATGTCGAACCGCGATTCGCACGCGCTTTCATCTCGGCAGCGACTGTTTAAAAAGACACATTTCAACCCTTGTTTCAAGGGTTTTTTCACTCGCTTACGTTCGCGTCTTATGCGGGTTTTTATGACCTCGTGATGTCGCCGCGAGAATTTCTGCGCGCCGGTTTCTCCGCGTTAATGAGTTCCGCATGAGATTGTCCTCGATGAAACATTTCAGGGCATCGCGTGCACGACTGAAATGCGCTGCGCCCGACCATGAATCCGATGAATGACGCGCAAACGTTTCACGGCGGCTAGTCGCGTGCCGAACTCGCGAGAGGGCCGCTACAAGGCCTATGTGGGCTACTCCTCGCCGAAAGCCGCGCTATTGAGGCGCTTATGCGCGAGGAATCGCACACGCAGATTTCACTTCGTGCAACGGGCGCAACGTTTCCGCTTCACGCAACGCCGCGCGGAAGACTTTTCCCGATGCCGGCAAAGCCTTATCCGGCAAGGCTTCGTGGGGAATCAAGCAGCGCTCGGATAAAGACGCGTTCGCCAGCCCACGGAGCCGATGGAACACGGATGAATCATTTTCGATTGTCCCTACGAAAGAAGGTGGTATGTCGAAGGGATGTCGACCCGTGAGGCCTGTCGCACCGTGGTCAAAAAATCCTCAACCGCCATTCGAGGGGTATGCGCTGATGAAACTCATCGGGGCACGCACGTATTCCTAAGACCACCGATGTTCAAGACTGAAACAAAAACGCAGCGCTGCGCTGCATCACAAAAAGTGCACGAGTTATGAGGCCCCGCCAGCATTGCGATTGCCCGCATTGGCACAGTCCTCGCTAATAGAAGCACGCAACCCAGACCAGTGCGATCAACCAAAAGCAATCCAAGTACGAAACGGGCGGCTACGGGGCTGATGTCATCCTTCCTCGAGGAACCGGCGCAAGCGGCAATCTTCGAAAACGGTCACATCAGTAAATAAAAATTGAAGCGCAACGCGCGAAAGTTACGAGAGAGAACAATCATGCTGACCCTCCAGTCCGACCTGCACGGCAATCATCTGCTTGGCGCGCTTCCTGCGCACGAATGGCAGGCGCTCACGCCGCATCTGGAACTCGTGCAATTGCGCACCGAGCAACTGCTGTGCGACTCCGGCCAACGGATTCACCACGTCTACTTCCCGACGACCGCGATCATCTCGCTGCTGCACACGATGGAAGACGGCGGTTCGGTCGAGATTGCCGCGGTGGGACGCGAAGGCATGACTGGCGTGCCGGTTCTGACCGGCGGCGAAACGATGCCGACGCGCGTGCAGGTGCAATGCCCGGGCTTCGCGTATCGCATGAGCGCGCAAGCGTTGCGCGAGCAGTTCGGCCGCTCGGACTTCCTGCGCCGCCTGATGCTGCTCTATATGCAGGCGCTGCTCACGCAGGTCGCGCAGACGGCGGCATGCAACCGGCATCACTCGCTGAACAAGCAACTTTGCCGCTGGCTGCTGATCGAAATCGATCGCACGGCGTCGAACGAATTGCAGGTCACGCAGCAACTGATCGCGGACATGCTGGGCGTGCGCCGCGAAGGCGTGACCGAAGCGGCGGGCAAGCTTCACGACGCGGGTCTCATTCATCACAGCCGCGGCTGCATCAAGGTCGTGGATCGCGAGGGTCTGGAAGCACGCGCATGCGAGTGCTACGGGCTCGTCAAGCGGGAGTTCGACCGACTACTTCCGCGTCTTCGTGCAACCGAGGCGATATCGGCCTCAAGTGTCTAACGGCTAGGATTAATGCAAGAAAAAAACCTCGATCTGTTCTCATGGCTGGCGCGTGTTCTGGATGTCTGTCTCATCATCGCGGGCGGATTGATCGCGCATGACGTACGCTTTTCGTCGCTGGATTTCGTCAGCGATATCGAAAGGCTTCTGATCGCGTTCAACTCCGCACTCGCCCTCCTGCTCTTCCCTGCTTTCGGCGTGTATGAAACCTGGCGCGGCAAGCCGTTCGCCATGATGCTGGCGCGCGTCACTTTGGCGTGGATGGCGGTCGTCGCGGGCGCCCTGCTGCTCGCCTTCACGCTACATCGCATGGATACGGTGTCGCGACTCTGGTTCGCGTATTCGACGCTCATTTCCGGCGCGCTCATCATCGCTTCGAAGCTGATCGTGTACTCGGCCTTGCGCCTGATGCGCGGCCGCGGCCTGAATCAGCGCACCGTGGCGATCGTCGGCGCGCAGGGTTTCTCGCGGACCTTGCTCGCGCACCTGTGCAGCACGCCCGAACAGGGCTTTACTCCGGTGTGCATTCTCGATACGACCGGCGACGAGGAACTGCACGCGAGCGGCATCAGCGGCATGCCCACGCCGACGACCGCGATCGGCATGGGCGGCAATCGTTTGCCGGTGCTGAACGATTTCGACGAACTCGTCGAAAAGGTGCGCGCCGAGGAAATCAACGAAGTGTGGCTCGCGCTGCCGCTGTCGCAGGAGCACACGATCTACCGCTTCGTGCATGCGCTGCGGCACGATTTCGTGAATCTGCGGCTGATTCCGGACACGCGCAGCATTTCGCTCTTCAATCATTCGATGACGGATGTCGCCGGGCTCGCGACCATCAACCTGACGACGTCTCCGATCAGCACGCTGCAGATGTGGCCGAAGATGCTCTTCGACCGCCTGTTCGCGGCGGCCGCGCTGCTCGCGCTCTCGCCGCTGATGATCGCGATCGCGATCGCCGTGAAGACGACCTCGAAGGGTCCGGTGTTCTTCACGCAGCATCGCAAGGGCGCGGACGGACGGCCGTTTCGCATCTACAAGTTCCGTTCGATGGGCGTGCATCGCGAGCACGGTCAAGTGACGCAGGCGACGCGCAACGATCCGCGCGTGACGAAGGTCGGCGCGTTCCTGCGGCGCACGAGCCTCGACGAGCTGCCGCAGTTCCTGAACGTGCTGTTCGGGCATATGTCGGTGGTCGGTCCGCGCCCGCACGCGATCGAGCACGACGATCTGTACAAGGATCTCGTCTACGGCTACATGTTCCGCTACCGCATCAAGCCCGGCATTACCGGCTGGGCGCAGGTGAACGGCTATCGCGGCGCGACGGAAAAGGTCGAGAAGATGCAAAGCCGCGTGAAGTTCGACCTCTTCTACATTCACAACTGGTCGTTCTGGTTCGACATCAAGATCGTCGCGATGACGATGTTCAAGGGATTCATCGGACGCAACGCGTATTGATCGGCGTAAAAACGCGAAAGGCCCGGCGATTTTCGGATCGCCGGGCCTTTCGCTTGGTGCGCGCGTGACTTACTTGTAGTCGATGCGCTCGACGCCGTTCTCCGTGCCGAGCAGACAGATATTCGCGCCGCGCGCCGCGAACAGACCGACCGTCACGACGCCCGGCCAGGCGTTGATCTGCGCTTCGAGCGCACGCGGATCGGTGATCGACAGGCCCTTCACGTCGAGGATTTCGTTGCCGTTGTCCGTGATGAACGGCGAGCCGTCCTTCGTCACGCGCACGATCGGCACGCCGCCGAGCGCCGCGAGCTTGCGGCCGATCGCCGTGCGCGCCATCGGCACGACTTCGACGGGCAGCGGGAACGTGCCCATCACCGGGACGCGCTTGCTCGCGTCGGCGATGCACACGAACACGTCCGCCACCGACGCGACGATTTTCTCGCGCGTGAGCGCGCCGCCGCCGCCCTTGATCATCGCGCCGCTCGCGTCGATTTCATCGGCGCCGTCGACGTAAATGGACAGCGTTTCGATGTCGTTCAGATCGAACACCTTGAAACCGTGCGATTCGAGCCGCGCCGTGGTCGCGAGCGAACTCGACACCGCGCCGCGATAACGCGCCTTGGACTTCGCGATGGCGTCGATGAAGCAGTTCGCCGTCGATCCGGTGCCGACGCCGATGATCGCGCCTTCCGGCACGTTCGCGTTCACGTAGTCGGCGGCGGCCTGACCGACCAGTTGCTTGAGTTCGTCTTGAGTCATGGGAGCGGTGCTGCTGTATCGGTGAAAACTGAGATTTTATCGGAGCGCGGGCGACGGCCTCGCGGATCATGCCAACGCGTGCAGGAAGCCGAGCGGATCGTGCGTGCGCGCCACCGACGCGATGAACGCGAACACGACGATCGCCAGCACGCCATAAACGGCGCGCGCGCCCTTCGTGCGGCCGCGCTTGAGCGCGAACGTGCCGAGCACGATATAGACGACGAGCCCCGCGATTTTCGCGCCGAGCCACGCAGCGTTCGCCGAAAAGCCGATGATCGCGACCAGCGCGATGGCGCTCGCGAGCAAAAGCGTATCGACGATATGCGGCAGGATTTTCGTCGCGCGCGCGGCGAGGAGGCGCGAATTCGTCAGCATCCAGATCCAGCGCAGCACGAATCCGGCGATGGAAAGGCCGGCGCAGGTCATGTGGATCGCGCGCAGTGTCGGAAACCAGTCGTTCATTGTGGGAAGTATTTATCGAGCAGGGCCTGGGCGATCGCGTCGCTTTCTGCATCCGCGTTGCCCGCGTGATCCGACGGGCGAAAGTGCATCTGAAACGCGCTGAAGACGCGGCGGGTTTTGGCGTCGAGCACGCCGTCGGTCGCGACTTCGTAGCCGTAGCGCTTCAGCTTTTCCTGCAGCGCGCGCACGTCCGATGGCGCCTTCGGATCGCGGCCCGCGAGATGCGTGGCAACAGCCGCGTCGTCGGGCCATGCGCCCACGCCGGCGTCGTATAGCGCATGCCACGGGAAAAGCGGACCCGGATCGATCTTGCGTTGCGGCGCGATGTCGCTATGGCCGACGACGCGCGTCGGCGGGATGTGGTAGCGCGCGACGATATCGCGGGAGAGCTTGATGAGCGCATCGACTTGCGCGGGCGGATACGGCTGCCATTTTCCATCGCTCAGCGGGCCGATCGGACCGAGATTCACGTTCTCGATGCCGATCGACGACGCGTTCAGCTCCGTCGCGCCCTGCCACGAGCTCACGCCGGCGTGCCAGGCGCGCTTGTCTTCCGGCACCAGTTGATAGACGACCGGCTCGCCTTTCTCGATGCGCGGGGCGTCGGGGACGACGTAGTGCACGCTGACTTCATCGCCGGTCAGGACGGCGAGCGATCCCGCTTCGTCGATCTCCGTGTAGTGCATCACGAGGAAACGGATGCGGGAATCGGCGTTCTTCGCGTGGTACTGCGTGTCGGCGATGTAGGTGGTGCGGTCTTGCATCGCGGTGCAGGCGGTGAGCAGGCATGCGGAGATTGCTGCGGCAAGACGAATCGCGCGTGTGGTGCTCGTCACGATTGCATTTCTCGAAGCGAATGCACGTGCATCCAGTGGGTGAGAAGCGCGTCGCGGCTCGGCTGGCTTTTGGGATCTTTCGGAAGCCGAAGCCTTTTGCCGGCTAGCGCGGCGTACTCGCTGCCCTTCAGTTCCGGCGAAATCGACACTTCATAGGTCGCAGGGTCAATCGTAATCAGCATGCGGTCGTAAAGCGTGTGCAAGTCCGCACGAAGTAAAAGGCCGTTTCGAACGTCGTTGGTTTCAGTGCCCATGTAGCCGCAGATATGCGCGGCTTCGAGAACCGCTTCGACCGCGCAGTCCGTGAGCGCGCAACGGCGCTCGTAGGCTTTGAGCAGTCCATTGCGAAACGCGGGTTGGCCTTGCCTTACGACGATGGAAACGAGTGTCTTCTTGCGGGCGTCTTCGATGCACGATGGATCGAATGCGCCGCTCGATTCTGCCCGCGCCCGGGCTTCGCATTCCGCTTGCGCGAACGTACTGCTTACTCGCTGCGAAGCGCCCGGATTCGCTCCCGGGCTCGAAACCTGGAATCCCAAGCTTTCGAGCCTGCGCGCGACCGTGAGCGCGCCGCCACTGAAATCTTTCGCACGCAACGGTCCGACGGCGGGAAACTGGTAGCCGCAAGCCGCGCCAGCGACGGCCTTCGAATCGTAGCGTCGCCCATTCAAGACGACAAAATAGTCTCGCGCTTCCCTGAAACCGTATTTATCCAAAAACGCGGATCGGCCGATCTGATCGAATTCTTCCAGCGCGGCATGAACCGCCGAAGGATCACTGAGTCGCTTCAAAGCCATGAATGACGTTGGACGCTGACCCTTACTTCTTCACCGCCCGCTGCCTCACCGCCTCAAACAAACAAACCCCCGACGCCACCGACACATTCAAACTCTCGACCGTCCCCGCCATCGGGATATTCATGATTTCGTCGCACGTCTCGCGGGTCAGGCGACGCATGCCCTCGCCCTCCGCACCGACGACGATCGCCACCGGGCCATCCAGCTTGGTCTCGTAAAGCGATGCCGTCGCCTCGCCCGCCGTGCCGATCACCCAGACGCCCGCCTCCTTGAGTTCGCGCAGCGCGCGCGCCAGATTCGTCACGGTGATATACGGCACGCTCTCCGCCGCGCCGCTCGCCACCTTCGCCGCCGTCGCGTTCAGGCCCGCCGAGCGATCGCGCGGCGCGATCACCGCATGCGCGCCGGCCGCATCCGCGACGCGCAGACACGCGCCGAGATTATGCGGATCGGTGACGCCGTCGAGCACCAGCAGCAAAGGCGTGCCCGAAATGCCATCGAGCAGTTCGGCCAGATTCTGCGCGAGCGGCAGATCGTGCGCGCGCGCCACCACGCCCTGATGCTGGACGTTGCCCGACAGCCCCCAGAGACGCGCTTCATCGGCCGCGATCAGCCGCACGCCCGCTTCCTTCGCGGTCCGCAGAAAGTCCTGCATGCGCCGATCCTTGCGCGTGGGGTCGTACAGCACCTCCTCGATCGACGATGCATCCGCGCGCAAACGTGCGGTCACTGCGTGAAATCCGTATAGAACCTTGAGACGTGACATGACTGATCCGAACCTTCGGTGAAAACTTGAAAAGCACGACGCGGTCCGAAGCACGAAGCATCGGACCGCGCGTATTCGATGGCGGCTGTATTGACGCGCCGCCCTAACGTTTCTTGCGCGCCGGCCGTCCCTGCGATGCCGACTTTGACGCCGCTCCGCGCTTCTTCGCCGCGCCGCCGCGCGGACTCGCCGCAAGCGACGCGCCCTTCTTCGTGCCGCCGCGCGCGCGCGTGCTCGGGGCGTCGTCGTCGCCGAACGGACGGATACGCGGTCCCGCGCCGATGCCGGCAGCCGCTGCATCGCTCGCACCGGTCGACGGACGCGGCGACGGCGGCTTCACCGGCGTATCGCGAACCAGCCGGAAATCGATCTTGCGCGCATCGAGATCCACGCGGCTCACCTGCACGCGCACGCGATCGGACATCCGGTAGCGAATGCCCGTGCGCTCGCCGCGCAGTTCGTTCTTGATCTCGTCGTACTGGAAATAGTCCGAGCCGAGCTCGGTCACATGCACGAGTCCTTCGATGAAGAGCGAATCCAGTTGCACGAAAATGCCGAACGACGTCACGCCGTTCACCATGCCGCCGTATTCCTCGCCGAGCTTGTCGCGCATGAAGTAGCACTTGAGCCACGCTTCGACGTCGCGCGAGGCTTCGTCGGCGCGACGCTCGTTCGACGAGCAATGCAGCCCGAGCTCTTCCCAGATCGCGACGCTGTTGCGAGCGCGGCCACGCGCGGAGTCGTCGGCCTTCTGCAGTTCGCGCGCGGCTTTCGTGAGGCCCGTGCTCAGGAAAACATCGTGGCCGACGTCCGGCAGATACTTCTTGCCCTGCAAGATCGCGTAGATCGCGCGATGCGTGAGCAAGTCGGGATAGCGCCGGATCGGACTCGTGAAGTGCGCGTACGCCTCATAAGCGAGGCCGAAATGGCCGATGTTGTCCGGGCTATAGACGGCCTGCTGCATCGAACGCAGCACCATCGATTGCAGCATCTGCGCGTCGGGCCGGTCGCGAATCTGCGCGATGAGGGCGGCGTAATCGCTCGCGTGCGGCTTGTCGCCGCCGGTGAGCGTCAAGCCGACGCCGCGCAGGAACGCGCGCAGGTTTTCGAGCTTCTCTTCCGTCGGCCCCGCGTGCACGCGATACAAACCGGGATGCTTGTTGCGCTTCAGAAAGTCGGCCGCGCAGACGTTCGCGGCCAGCATGCATTCTTCGATCAGCCGATGCGCGTCGTTGCGATGACGCGGCACGATCTGCTCGATCTTGCCCTGCGAGTTCACGACGATATACGTCTCGGTCGTATCGAAGTCGATGGCGCCGCGCTTCTGGCGCGCGGCATGCAGCGACTTGTAGACGCCGTAGAGGTTCTGCAGCTGCGGCAGGATATCGGCGCGCTTCGCCGCTTCCGGACCCTTCGTGTTGGTGAGCACGGCCGCGACTTCGGTGTATGTCAGGCGCGCCGCCGAGTGCATCACGCCGGGATAAAACTGATACGCCTTGATCTCGCCGCGCGCGGTAATGACCATGTCGCACACGAGCACGCAGCGATCGACATCGGGGTTTAGCGAGCACAGGCCGTTCGACAGCTTCTCCGGCAGCATCGGAATCACGCGGCGCGGGAAATACACCGACGTGCTGCGATCGAGCGCATCGATATCGAGCGCTTCGTTCGGACGCACGTAATGCGATACGTCCGCGATCGCGACCAGCAGACGAAAACCCTGACCACGTCCGACGGCGACCGGCTCGCAATACACGGCGTCGTCGAAATCGCGCGCATCTTCGCCGTCGATGGTGACGAGCGGCACGTCGCGCAGATCGACGCGATGACGGATATCCGCCGCGCGCACTTCGTCGGGCAGCTTGGCGGCGGCGGCGAGCGCGGCGTCGCTGAATTCGTGCGGCACGCCGTACTTGCGCACCGCGATTTCGATTTCCATGCCGGGATCGTCGATATCGCCGATCACTTCGACCACGCGTCCGAGCGGCTGCGAATGGCGGCTCGGGAAATCCGTCAGATCGACGGACACGACCTGCCCGACCTTGGCCTTCTTCGGATTTTGCGTGATGAGGATGTCATGCCCGATGCGCTTGTCTTCGGGCACGAGAATCAGCGCGCCGTTCTCGTTGACGAGGCGCCCGATGACGCGCTTGTTGGCGCGATCCGTGACCTCGACGATGTGCCCTTCCGGCCGTCCGCGCCGGTCATAGCCGACGATGCGCGCGAGCACGCGATCGTTGTGCATGACCTTCTGCATTTCGCCATTGGGGAGGAAGAGATCGTCCTGGCCGTCATCGCGGATCAGAAAGCCGAAGCCGTCGCGATGCCCCTGCACGCGCCCCGCAACAAAATTCGACGGATGCGTGAGTTGATAGTGGCCGCGCTTGTCGAGGCGGATTTGCCCGTCGCGTTCCATGGCCGCCAGTCGCTTGAAAAATCCTTCGCGCTCCTGGCGCTTGATCGACAACGCTTCGGCGATGTCGTTCGCGGCATGCGGTGTCTCGCTCGTGCGCAGCACGCCGAGAATTTCTTCGCGGCTCGGAATCGGATACGGATATTTGCTCAAGGGCGTAGTCGTGTTTTTTCTCGTTGGACGGGACTTTTGCGGTGCTTTGCAACCAATAATGCGGTCATCGTTGCGGGTCATTCTAACACCCGTCTTTTAAGCGCCACGGGCGCGAGACGCCGACGCGGCGCGCTTCGCGGCTCGTTACAGGCATCGCATCGAAACGCTTGACAGATGCGTCAGGCTCGCTATAATTGCGTTCTCTGCTGCTGAACACTCATTCGAACAATCAGTCGAACGATCAGTAAAGCGCAGCAGATTTGAAGTAACACGCACCCTTGCCCAGGTGGCGGAATTGGTAGACGCACTAGGTTCAGGTCCTAGCGGTGGCAACACCGTGGAGGTTCGAGTCCTCTCTTGGGCACCAGATGTTTGAAAAAGCCACCTTCGGGTGGCTTTTTCTTTTTATGCGGAGACCGTGTTTTTGTCGTAGACGAGTCGTATGACTTTTCGATTGACACGGCGCCCGTTCCCGCTAGAATAGCGGGCTTGCTGTACCCCTTGGCCCAGGTGGCGGAATTGGTAGACGCACTAGGTTCAGGTCCTAGCGGTGGCAACACCGTGGAGGTTCGAGTCCTCTCCTGGGCACCAAGGTCCCTCTTTCGCGAGACGCTCGTTCGAGCGCATCGCACGCAAAAACCCCGCGCATCGTCGCGGGGTTTTTTGTTTTCCGCCTTCGCTTTCCGCCTTCACTTTCCGTTCGCAATTCCGTCTCCGATTCGGTCCCCGGATGTCGAATTGAAATCGAAACGAATCTGCGTTCGCCGATTCACCTTCGTGCGGACGCGGCGGCGCGCCAGTCCCCGCGGCGCTGGTTTTCTTCAGCCGCAAGTGCAGCAGCATCGATGCCCCGCTCCGCGCGCAAGCCGACGCGACGGACAACTGCGTTTCTCCGCCACCCGGCTCGCGTCCGACGCGCCTCGCTTATCGCGCTTCGTCGCCCCGAAAGGCAAGCATCCGCAGCAGCGAATTCGTGTTCTGCGGGCGCAATGCGACGAGGCCGTGCAGTTCCCTGCGATAGCGATAAGCCGTCGTCACCGACAAGTTGACCTCGCGCGAAACCTCGACGACCGGCGCGCCATCGTGCAGCAATGCCAGCGCCTGGAATTTCCTCTTGAAGTCGACGCGTCCTCGGACGCCGCCGCCCGGCGACGCCTCGACGACCCGAAACTCCTTGCGCAATTTCTTGGGCGCCGAGCAGTCCAGCGATATGGACCGATAGCTATAGCCGTCCGTGCCGTTGCTGAAGAGATAGAGCTTGCTGTCGAAAACGTAGCTCCGATCGATCGGCGCGGTCTCTCTGTACAGCGAGTTTATTTTTAGCTCGACTCGGTAAACACATTTATTTAGGAACACTTACTCTCCTGTTGCCGATTGTTAACGGCAGGTGATTGCTGCCTACAGGAGACGACTGTAGTTTGCGATCGTCGTGCGCGGGTCTGCAAACCCGATCACGGCATTCCTACGCGTCCTGGCTTCGCCTGAGCGGAGTCAGGACCGATACTCGCTCGCACCCCTCGACCAGGGCAATCGCGGTGCGAGTTCTCGATATTTTTAGCTCGTTTCACGGCCATCCCCACCAGATGTTTCCGAATTGGCGCTGCCGACGTTCCCACGAGCTAGACATCTCCGTTTCCCTCGAACGGCAGCGGGGGAATCAGTTGCAATCGGCTACCGCAATCGATGACGCCGACGGCAAAATGCCAGACAACGAGCAATAGATTCATCATCGCTTCGGACAGGCCGAGTTCGCGCCTGATAGCCTGAATCGGCACGTCCCGCTGCAGAAAAACGAAGGCCAGATACGTGGCAAGCAGTGTCGGCTCACCTCGACTATTCCGATACACGCCATCTCCCTTTCGCATGGTCGACTTCCGCACGTTATTGAGCAGTTCCAGATCCAGCGGCACACGCAGATAACTGACCTCGCCACTGCAACGGGCCAGCAAATACAGCACATCCCCCGTAAGCAGCATCCAGTCAGAAACACCGATGTCATCAGGAACGGCGCCCATGCTTAGCCTGACTAAGTGATCTCTCGTCTCCATTTCCAAATATGCTCCTATGGCCACCGTACGCGTGGCAGGTGGTCACACTAGAAGCCCTCCGATGTGACCTGCTGTGGCGCATCCCGCGAAGAACGACCCACAGCCCCTTTGACGCCCCGCGTACTGCGGGGAGTCAAGAATCCAATCGCTTTAATTTTGTTTAGTAAATCGAACTAATCATTCGATTTTGTCGGTGCTAATGCGAAACAAAAGCATAACGCCCGAATCTCGAATCCTTGAAGTGGACACATCCTAAAGAATGAGACTTCCGAATTAGAGTTCTAATCGGTCGTTATGCTCTTGTTTATTCTGTGGCATGGTGTGTGCTCCGAGTGTTGAAATACCGGAGATTCGTGATGCCTGCCCTGTATGTCATCGCTTTCCTCCTGCTCGCCGGCACGCTCGCCTTCCTGCAAGCGCCGGCGCTCGCATGGCTCGCCGGGTTCGCGGTCTGGGTCGCCGCCGGCGCGCTGACCGGTTTGACGGTCCCGCTCGGCGCGACGCTGCTCGCGATCGTCTTCGTGCTTCCGGCGCTCGCGCTCACGCTGACACCGATGCGTCGCGCGCTCGTCAGCCGCCGTGTAATCGCCGTGTTTCGCAAGATCCTGCCGGAGATGTCGTCGACGGAGCGTGACGCCATCGAAGCCGGCACGGTCTGGTGGGACGCCGAGCTTTTCTCGGGCCGCCCGCGATGGGACCGCCTGCTCGCACACGGCATGCCGAAGCTCACGCAGGAAGAGCAAAGCTTCATCGACAACGAATGCGCGCGTCTGTGCGACCTGTCGAACGACTGGGATACGACCGCCATCTGGCAAGACTTGTCGCCAGAAGCGTGGGCTTACCTCAAGGAACAGGGCTTTCTGGGCATGATCATTCCGAAGCGCTATGGCGGAAAGGCTTTCTCCGCGTACGCGCACTCGCAGGTCATCATGAAGCTCGCGACGCATTCGTCGGCGGCGGCCGTATCGGTGATGGTGCCGAATTCGCTCGGTCCCGCCGAGCTGCTTCTGCACTACGGCACCGAGGAACAAAAAGATCACTATCTGCCGCGGCTCGCGCGCGGCGATGAAATTCCGTGCTTCGCGCTGACCAGCCCATACGCCGGATCGGATGCCGCGGCGATCCCGGATATCGGCATCGTGTGTCGCGGCGTGCATGAGGGCCGCGAGACGCTCGGATTTCGCGTCACGTGGGAAAAGCGCTACATCACGCTCGGTCCGATCGCGACCGTGCTCGGCCTCGCCTTTCGCGCGCTCGATCCCGATCACCTGCTCGGCGACGACGACGCGCCCGGCATCACCTGCGCGCTCATTCCGACGAACCATCCCGGCGTGAACATCGGACGGCGGCACTGGCCGCTCAACGCCGTGTTCCAGAACGGCCCGAACTGGGGTAAGGACGTGTTCATCCCGATGGACTGGGTCATCGGCGGACGCGCGCAAGTGGGTAACGGCTGGCGCATGCTGATGGAATGCCTCGCCGCCGGCCGCGCGATCTCGCTGCCTTCGTCGAACGTCGGCATGGCGAAGCTCGCGGTGCGCGGCACCGGCGCGTATGCCGCCGCGCGCCGTCAGTTCCGCACGCCGATCGGCCGCTTCGAAGGCATACAGGAAGCGCTCGGGCGCATGGGCGGCAATCTCTATGTGATGGACGCGGCGCGGCGTCTTTCCGCGCAGGCCGTCGATCTCGGCGAGAAGCCGTCCGTCATCTCGGCGATCGCGAAGTATCACATCACCGAACGCGCGCGCAAGGTCATCAACGACGGCATGGATGTCGTCGCGGGCAAGGGCATCTGCATGGGACCGTCGAATTTTTTGGCGCGGGCGTATCAGCAGATGCCGATCTCGATCACCGTCGAAGGCGCGAATATCCTGACGCGCTGTCTCATCATCTTCGGACAGGGCGCGATCCGGTGTCACCCCTACGTGCTGAAGGAAATGGCAGCGACGCGCGACAACGATCTGCGCGCGTTCGACGCCGCGTTCTTCGGACACGCGGCGTTTCTGGCATCGAACGCGATGCGCGCCTTCGTGTACGCATGCGGCGGCGGCGTGTCCGTCGCGAAGCCCGCGCGCGCCGATGCGCGTCTCGTGCCGTACTATCGCGCGGCCACGCGTCTGTCGAGCGCGTTCGCGTTGTTCGCCGATGTGTCGATGCTCACGCTCGGCGGCGAGCTGAAACGCCGCGAACGTCTTTCGGCGCGTCTCGGCGACATCCTCTCGCAGTTGTATCTGCTCTCCGCGACGCTCAAGCGTTTCGAAGACGATGGCCGCCCTGAAAGCGATCTGCCGCTCGTGCGCTGGGGCGCCGAAGACGCGCTTTATCAGGCGCGCGCCGCGTTCGAGGGCTTGCTCGCGAACTATCCGAACCGCGCGGCGGCGGGGTTTCTGCGCATCGTCGCGTTCCCGTTCGGCTTGCCGCACGCCCCTAGCGTCGATGCGCTCGGCAACGACGTCGCGATACTGATGCAAGCACCCGGCGACGCGCGCGAGCGCCTCGTCGCAGGCTCGCACGTTTCGGCGCTCGAAGACGATCCGATCGCGCGCGGCGAAAAGCTGCTCGCGCTCACGCCTGCCGTCGCGGCGCTAGAGGCGCGTCTGCGCGACGCCGTCAAGGCGGGCGCCGCCGCCCCGCTGCCGCAAAGCCCGCACGACATCGAAGCCTGGTCGCAGACGGCGGCGGCGCGCGGTCTCATCGACGAAAACGAACGCGCGCTGCTCGCCGAATGGGCCGCTCATGCGAAGGAAGCGGTGAAAGTCGATGATTTTTCCGCAGACTTCGGTATCCTCGAAGCATTGCAAAAGCGCAGCGCGGCGCTCGAGCGGCACTTGCCCGAAGCCATTGCCTGAAGCATTCAGGACCAAAGGCACCGCCCCGCGCGCCCGACGACCGATCGACAATCGATGAAAGACCGCTATCTCGACTTCGTCAATTCGCCCTTCGGCACGAGCATTGCACGCTCGCTCGGCCTTCCGCGTCCCGAGGTTTTGCGCCGCCATCGCGCGGATCAGGCCGAATTCGGCGGCATGGCCGCCATCGGCGCGGGGCCGTCGCCCGCGCTCTTCGACGATCTGATGGCCGTGCTGTCGGCGATCGGCATGACGGGCATCGCGCACGAAAGCGCGTCCGGCTGGCTGCCGGTCGCCGCGCGGCACGGCGCGATGAGCGGCCGCTTCGAGCCGCGCTCGCGCGACGCTTCCGCGACCGACCGCGTCGAAGCGCTGATTTTCGATGCGACCGGCATCGGCGAAAGCGCGCAACTCCATTCGCTCTACGCGTTCTTCCACGATGCGCTGCGTTCGCTCGCGAAGAACGGGCGCATCGTCGTGCTCGGGCGTCCGCCCGCCACGCGCTCGAGCGTCCGCGCCGCGACCGCGCAGCATGCGCTCGAAGGCATGGTCCGCTCGCTCGGCAAGGAAGCGCGCAACGGCATTACGTCGAATCTGCTGCGCGCAGCCGATGGCGCGGATGTCGAGTCGGCGCTGCGCTTTTTCCTTTCGCCACGCTCGGCTTATGTCTCGGGCCAAGTCGTGACCATCGATGCGCCCGCCGACGCGCCGCCAAGCTGGGCCAAGCCGCTCGCCGGCAAACGCGCGCTCGTGACGGGCGCGGCGCGCGGCATCGGCGCGTCGATCGCGGCGGTGCTGGCCGAGCACGGCGCGATCGTCACCGGGCTCGATATCGACGCCGCCCGCGATGCGCTCGATCAGACCATGCTCGCGATCGAAGACGCGTCGCCGTCATCGGGCGCGCACGCGGCGCTCGTCGCGGATATCGCCGCGCCCGAAACGCCCGCCGAAATCGCGGCGGCGCTGGCTGCGTCGGGCGGCATCGATATCGTCGTGCATAACGCGGGCATCACGCGCGACAAGACCATCGCGCGCATGACCGCCGACATGTGGGACAGCGTCATCGACATCAATCTGCTCGCGCAGGAACGCATCGACGACGTGCTGCTCGCGCAGAACGTGTTGCGCGCGGGCGGGCGCATCGTCGCGGTGTCGTCGATCAGCGGCATCGCGGGCAATCGCGGGCAGACCAATTACGCGACGTCGAAAGCCGGCGTGATCGGCCGCGTGCACGCGATGGCGCCGTTGCTGCGCGAGCGCGGCATCACGATCAACGCGGTCGCGCCGGGCTTCATCGAAACGCATATGACCGCGCGTATGCCCTTTGGCGTGCGCGAGGCCGGCAGACGCCTCAATTCGATGGGACAAGGCGGCTTGCCCGTCGATGTCGCCGAGACCGTCGCGTGGCTCGCGAGTCCGGGCAGCGCGGGCATCACGGGCAACGTGGTGCGCGTGTGCGGCCAGAGCCTGATCGGCGCGTGAGGAGGCAGAACGCGATGCACGCACCGACCATGCCGCGCGCCCGCACCGTCGTCGTCGAAACGCTGCCGCCGCCCGCGAAGCTCTACGGCCGCGCGCTGCCCGCGCTTTTCCGGCGCGCGCGTGCGCCGGAGCTGCCCGCGTTGCGGCTCGTGCGCCCGAATGTGAGGATCGACGCCGAACAGGTCGGCCGATACGCGCGCGTGTGCGGCTTCATTCCCGAGCACGGCGTGCCGCTCACGTTTCCGCACGTTCTCGCTTTTCCCTTGCATCTGATGATGCTCACCGATCCGTCGTTTCCATGGTCCGCGCTCGGCGTCGTGCATCTGTCGAACAGCGTGCGGCTGCGGCGTCCGCTCGCGGCCGGTCAGGCGTTGCGCATCGAAGTGGAATGCGGGCCGCTCGTGCCGCATCAGAAGGGCCAGGCGTTCACGCTGCATACGCGCATCTATCGGCGCGGCGAGGCGGTGTGGGACGGCGACAGCGTGTATCTGAAGCGCGGCGCGCGCAGCGAGCGCGCGGCGCCGTCGATCGAGATCGCCGATGCCGCCGACGTACGCGTGCCGCTGCTCGCGCGCGAAGCGCGCTGGCAGCTTCCGCCGCAACTCGGACGCGACTACGCGAAGGCGTCGGGCGACTTCAATCCGATCCATCTGCACATGCTGAGCGCGAAAGCGTTCGGTTTTCCACGCGCCATCGCGCATGGCATGTGGACGCTCGCGCGCACGCTCGCCGCGTTGCATCCGGTCAAGGCGCTGGCTTCCGGTTACGCGCACGGCGATTTCAAGACGCCGCTATACATTCCCGGCGATGCGACGCTGTGGACCGCCGCGCCCTCGCCCGTCGCGCGCGATTTCGAAGTGCGCGATCTCGCCGGCGACCGGCCGCATCTGCGTGGCCATTTCGAATGGGAGCTGCCATGAGCGAAGCGCGTCGTGTCGCGGTAATCGGCAGCAATCGCATTCCGTTCGCGCGCTCGAACACGGCGTACGCGAGCGCGTCGAATCAGGACATGCTGAGCTTCACGCTGCAAGGACTCGTCGATCGCTTCGACCTGCACGGCATGCGCCTCGGCGAAGTGGCGGCGGGCGCGGTCGTCAAGCATTCGCGCGATTTCAATCTGACGCGCGAAGCCGCATTGTCGACGACGCTCGCGAAGGAAACGCCCGCCTACGACGTGCAGCAAGCCTGCGGCACCGGCCTTGAAACGGCGATTCTGGTCGCGAACAAGATCGCGCTCGGACAGATCGACGTGGGCATCGCGGGCGGCGTCGATACGGCGTCGGACGCGCCCATCGCGGTGAACGAGCGCATGCGCAGAATCCTGCTCGAAGCGAATCGCTCGCGCTCGGCGGGACAGCGCGTGGGCGCGCTCGCGAAACTGCGGCCCGGCATGTTCTTCAGGCCGCTCCTGCCGCGCAATGCGGAACCGCGCACGGGCCTTTCGATGGGCGAGCACTGCGAACTGATGGCCAAGCGCTGGAAGATTTCGCGCGAGGCGCAGGATGCGCTCGCGCAGGAGAGTCATCGCAAGCTCGCGGCGGCGTACGGGCGCGGCTTTTTCAACGATCTGATGACGCCGTACAAAGGCCTCGCGCGCGACAACACGCTGCGGCCCGACGTATCGCTCGATCAGTTGTCGGCGCTCAAGCCCGTCTTCGATCGCGACGCGGGCACGCTCACCGCGGGCAACTCGACGCCGCTCACCGACGGCGCATCGGCGGTGCTGCTCGCGTCCGAGCAATGGGCCGCCGAGCGTGGCTTGCCGGTGCAGGCGTTCTTGACGTTTTCCGCGACCGCCGCCGTCGATTTCTTCGACAAGCGCGAAGGCCTCCTGATGGCGCCCGTCTACGCGGTCCCGCCGATGCTCGCGCGCGCCGGAATCGCATTGCAGGACTTCGATTTCTACGAGATCCACGAAGCATTCGCGGCGCAGGTGCTGTGCACGCTCGCCGCGTGGGAAGACGACGAATACTGCCGCACCGCGCTCGGACTCGACGCGCCGCCCGGTTCGATCGACCGCGCGCGTCTGAACCTGAACGGCAGCTCGCTCGCGACGGGGCATCCGTTCGCGGCGACGGGCGGGCGCATTATCGGCACGCTGGCGAAGATGCTCGCGAACGCGCCCGCGCGCAGCGACGGCAAGCCGTTGCGCGGACTGATCTCGATCTGCGCGGCGGGCGGACAAGGCGTCGTCGCGATACTGGAGCGGTAGCCGGAAATATCGGCCAAAAAAATACAAGCCGACGGAGACACCACATGAGCCCGGGACAGGCAGCGCCGCGCGGGACTTCCGAGCCGCACGCGACGGACGGCATCTGGTATGCGTCGTATCCGCCGGATGTCGCGCATGAGATCGATCCTTCGCGCTATCGCTCGCTCGCGCATTTCTTCGACGAATGCGTCGCGCGTTTTGCCGATTATGTCGCGTTCGTGAGCCTCGGCTCGGAACTGAAGTTCGCGACGCTCGGCGAGAAGGCGCATGCGTTCGCGGCGTATCTGCAGGGCATCGGCGTGAAGCCCGGCGATCGCGTCGCGCTGATGATGCCGAACACGCTCGTCTATCCGGTGACGCTCTTCGGCACGCTGCTCGCGGGCGCGATCGTCGTCAACGTGAATCCGCTCTATACGGTGCGCGAGCTCGGCCTTCAGTTGAAGGACAGCGGCGCGCAGACGATCGTCGTATTCGAGAACTTCGCCAAGACCGTGCAGGACGCGCGGCCGGGATCGCGCGTAAGGAACATCGTCGTGACCGGGCTCGGCGATCTGCTCGGCAGCGGTCTCAACGTGAAAGGCCGCGCGATCGATCTGATCCTGCGCTATGTGAAAAAGCAGGTGCCCGCCTACGCGCTGCCCGATGCCGTGCGCCTGCCGCAAGCGCTCGCGCTCGGCGCGCGGCGCAAGTTCGAGCCGGTGCGCGTCGGTCACGGCGATATCGCGTTCATTCAGTACACCGGCGGCACCACAGGCATCGCCAAGGGCGCGATGCTCACGCATCGCAACGTGATCGCCAATCTGATGCAGGCGCTTGCATGGGCGGGCGCGCGGCTCGTCGAGGGCGAAGAGACCGTCGTCACGCCGTTGCCGCTGTATCACATCTATTCGCTCACGGTGAATGCGCTCGCGTTTCTTGCGATCGGCGCGCGCAACGTGCTGATCGTCAATCCGCGCGATATCGGCAGCCTCGTGCGCGCGCTGCGTCACGAGAATTTCACGGCGATCACCGCGCTCAACACGCTTTACAGCGCGCTGATGGACAACGAAGCCTTCCGTCAGCGCGACTTCTCGTCGCTCAAGCTCGCGATGGCGGGCGGCATGGCGACCCAGCGGGTGATCGCCGAGCGCTTCAGGGCGCTGACGGGCAAAACGCTCGTCGAAGGTTACGGCCTGACCGAGTGTTCGCCGCTCGTCGCCGCGACGCCGCTCGATACGCACGGCGACAGCGCTTTCGATGGAACCATCGGCGTGCCGGTGCCGTCCACGCTCGTGCGCCTGCGCCGCGAAGAGGGCGCGTGGGCGAACGTCGGCGAACCGGGCGAGCTTTGCGTCCAGGGTCCGCAAGTGATGAAGGGCTACTGGAACCGTCCGGAAGACACGGCGAAAGCCATCGACGCGAACGGCTGGCTCGCGACCGGGGACATCGGCGTGATGGATGCGCGCGGCATCATCCGGCTCATCGACCGCAAGAAGGACATGATGATCGTGTCGGGCTTCAACGTGTATCCGAACGAAATCGAGGACGTGCTCGCGGCGCATCCGAAAGTGCGCGCGGTCGCGGCCGTCGGCGTGCCCGATCCGGTGACGGGCGAGCGCGTGAAGGCATTCGTCGTGCGTCGCGACGACACGCTCACGGTGGAAGAACTGCTGAAGTTCGCCCGTTTACACCTGACCGGCTACAAGGTGCCTGCTTATGTCGAGTTCCGCGACGCGCTGCCGCTCACGCCGATCGGCAAGGTGCTCAGGCGCGAACTGCGCGACGCCGGATCCACATCGCAGGGCTAGCCCTCACGGAGATACCCATGCCGCGCTCGGCTTCCGGCTTGCGGTTCGCTTGCGCGAGCCTGTTGTGTCTCGCGCTCGCGTCTTTCGCGGCACGCGCCGATCCATCCGATGACGTTGCGCGCATCGGCGATCTCGGCGTCGAGCAGCAGGTGCAATGGCTGTCGCGATCGGCGGGAAGCGGCGCGCTCGCCAGTCTCGACGATGCGCAACTCGTCGCCCTCTTCCGCTCGCTCGACGCGCGCACGCTGCCGCGCTATCTGCAAGACGGCTTACGCGATTTCGATTCGTGCGAGTTCACGATGCGCCGCCGCGAGCGCATCAAAGGCAAATGGCCGAAGCGCGCGGATCACATGCTCGTGCGCGTCACGCGCGAGCCGCTGCGCATCTACGCGAAATGGCTGCCGGATGGCGGGCACGCGGGCCAGGAAGTCATCTACGACGATTCGAAGCGTCCCGATCAGCTTTACGGTCATCTCGGCGGCTTTCTGGGCGTCGTGCCGATGTGGGCATCGGTGAACGGCGCGCTCGCCCGCGCGCAGTCGAATCATTCGATCCGCGAGCTCGGCATCGACGCGATCACGCAACGCTTCATCGACGAAGGGCGCAAGTTCGCCGAAGCGGGCATCACGAAACCAACGAACATCGAAGTGAAGAACGTCGACGGACTGCGCGTGATCGCGCTCACCTACGAAACGGTCGAAGGCCAACCCACCTTCTATGCGAAAAAGGAAGTGCTCGGACTCGACCTCGAACGGCCGCTTTTCCGCACGCTGGAGTCCTACGACAACGACGGCGAGATTTTCGAAAGCGTCGTGTTCGAGCGCATCGAGACGAAACCCTTCGACGACCTGACGTTCGACCCGAAAAATCCCGACTATCGCTTCTGATTTCCTTCTGATTTGAAGCGCGCGCTGACTTCGTGACATCCCGTGTAACAACTCGTCGCACCGCGCGGCGCGCGTTTTAAGTTTCGCCTAAGAGTCGGCCGATAACCTGCCCGCACTCCATCGACATCAAGGTCCGCGCGAAGCGTCAAGCCGAAAGCGCCGCACATCGTCATGCAAACCTGAGGACATCGTTCATGAACCTCCGCCGTCCGGCTTCCGCACCCGTGCGAGCCATCAAAAAGCTTCTGAGCCATCACGAAATCGCCACGCTGCTCCTGCTGATGCACGCGCCGATCGATGTGATGGCCGCCACGCCCGATGTTGCCTCGCTGCAGGAATACGGCTATGTCGAGATCGTGTCGCCGGACGCCGGCACCCCGAAAGTGCGCCTGACCGAAGACGGCAACGCCGTGCTGCGCGGGCTCGGCGTCAAGTAAGGCTTCATTTCGATACGGGCCGCGGACGCCCGGGAACGCGAACTCTGTAATAATCGGTCGATACTTTTTCATCACCGACCAAGGAGTGATTCGCGATGTCCGCCCTCTCACCCATCGTGCAGCGTGTGCTCATCACCAACGACGACGGCATCGACGCGCCCGGCCTCGCCGTGCTCGAAGCGGTCGCCGCCGAACTCGCGCACGAAGTTTGGGTCATCGCGCCCGAGCACGATCAGAGCGGCACTTCGCATTCCATCAGCCTGCATTCGCCGCTGCGCATCTCGCGTCAGGGCGAACGGCGCTTCGGCGTACAGGGCACGCCAGGCGACTGCGTCGTGATGGGCGTGCGCCACATCATGAAAGACGCGCCGCCCACACTTGTCCTGTCCGGCATCAACCGCGGGGCGAATCTCGGCGTCGAAACGATGTTCTCCGGCACCGTCGGCGCGGCGATGACGGGCCTCTTGCTCGGCTTGCCGTCGATCGCGCTCAGTCAGGCTTTCACGGACCGCGAGAACGTGCGCTGGGACACGGCGCGCGCGCTGGCGCCGGGCGTGATCCGCCAATTGCTCTCGATTTCCCACGAGGCGCCGACGTGCCTGAACGTCAACTTCCCCGATTGCGACGCGTCTGCCGCGGGTCCGCTCACCGTGACGCGGCAAGGCATCGGGCTCGTGGAAGGCATCGACGTGTTGCCGCTCGTCGATCCGCGCGGCATCGACTATCACTGGCTGCGCTTTCAGCGTGCCCCGCGCCCGAATTCGACCGATAGCGAAACGGCGGTGGTGGCGGCAGGCAGCGTGTCGGTCACGCCGCTCCATTTCGATCGCACCGACGAGCGCACGTTCGCCACGCTCGAAGCGGGTCTTGAACGCGCCGTCTGAGTTTTCGGTCCGCGCGCGTCTAGAACGATTCTTCTCAGACGGGAACGGTCGCTTTCTCGTATGCTCGGCCGTTCACGACAAGGAGACGACATGACCCGTTTCATCGGCTCGCGCGGTGCACGCGTGACGCTCGGCGCGCTGTGCGCCACTTTCGCCGCGAGCGTTTTCGCGCAGGCGACGCCCGTCGGCACCTGGCAGACCATCGACGATCAGACCGGCAAAGCGAAAGCGATCATCCAGATCGCCGACGACGGCAACGGGCAGTTGTCGGGCAAGGTCGTGCGTGGCATCGGCGAATTCGATCATCCGGAACGGCGCTGCACGGCCTGCACGGACGAACGCAAGGATCAGTTGATCAAGGGCATGACGATCATCACTGGCATGCGTCAGGACGGCGACGAGTGGCAAGGCGGCCAGATTCTCGACCCGGACAGCGGCAAGCTCTACAAGTGCAAGATGAAACTCGAAGACGGTGGCAAGAAGCTCGTCGTGCGCGGGTATATCGGCGTTTCGCTGCTGGGGCGCTCGCAAACCTGGGTGCGCCAGCAATAGCTTTATACAAAGACAAAGCCGGTCGAAGACGTCGATCTTCGACCGGCTTTGCTCATCTCGCGAGCACGCTTCGAGCAATCATGCGGCGTGACGATGTTGCGCCTCTTCCGCTTGTGCTTCGGCGGGCAGGTTCGGCTGTTCCGGCTTGAATTCCCCCGGCACACGCATGCGCGATGTCATCAACGCATAGAGCGATTCGCCGGCCGGCCCGAACAACTGCGTCATGACGCGCAGCAGGACGCCCGATTCGTGCCACGCCTTGAAGCGCCGATGGCACGTTTGATACGACGGATATTTGCGCGGCAGCGTGGACCATGACGCCCCGCTGTACATGACCCAGAGCACACCGTTGAGCACGGCGCGGGTATTGGCGAGCGGCCGGCCCCGCAACTCCGAACGCGGACGCAGTTCGGGAAGCAGCGGTGCAACCATCTGCCATTCTTCGTCGGACATGTCGCGATAGGGCTTCACGGTAGTTTCTCCAATTTACTGACTGATAACCGGTATCGACGATACCGAGTACCTGAAAGCCAGCAAATCGGAGTGGTCCGAATCTTGAAATTGCTCGCAAAACCTTATGCCGATTGGCCTACCGCAGATTTTTGATACTCGTATTAGGTCAGCGAAATATCGGTGACGCGGCGCGGCGCCTCCAGATATTCCTTCGACTGCATCTCGACGATGCGCGACACCGTGCGCGTGAACTCGTTGGCCATCGGCCCTTCGACGTACAGTTCTTCCGCGGGCACGGCCGCCGACATCAGCAGCTTGACCTTGTGGTCGTAGAACACGTCGATGAGCCAGGTGAAGCGGCGCGCTTCCGATGCCATGCGCGGCGTCATTTGCGGCACGTCCGACAAGATGACCGCGTGAAAGCGGTTCGCCAGTTCGAGATAGTCGTTCTGCGAGCGCGGGCCGCCGCATAGCGTCGCAAAGTCGAACCAAACGACACCGTCGGCTTTGCGCAATGCCTTGATCTCGCGCTTCTCGATGTGCAGGATCGGGCTTTCGTCGGGCACGGCCGCGAGTTTCGCGAAATCCGCACGCAACGCCTCGCTCGCCGACGCACCAAGCGGCGTGTGATACGCCTTCACCGTCGAGAGCGTTTGCCTGCGGTAATCGGTGCCGGCATCGACGTTGAGCACGTCGAGATGCTCTTTGATGAGCTCGATCGCGGGCAGAAGACGATCGCGATGCAGCCCTTCCGGATACAGCGTGTCGGGCTGGTAATTGGACGTCATCACGAACTGCACGCCAGCCTTGAAAAGACGGTCGAGCAGGCGATACAGGATCATCGCGTCGGCGATATCGGAGACGTGAAACTCGTCGAAACAGATCAGCCGATAACGCTTCGCGATGCGTTTGGCGAGTTCGTCCAGCGGATCCGACTGCCCTTTCAGCTCCTCCAGTTCGCGATGCACCTCGCGCATGAATTCGTGAAAATGCAGACGCGTCTTGCGCTGCACCGGCACGACCGCATAGAAGCTGTCCATCAGGAAGCTCTTGCCGCGCCCGACGCCGCCCCACATGTAGACGCCGCGCGGCAACTCGGGACGCACGAGAAACTTCTTGAGCGCGTTCGAGCGGCGCGCCTTGTACGCGACCCACTCTTCATAGCACTGTTGAAGACGCGCGACCGCCGCGAGCTGCGCCTCGTCCGATTGATAACCCCGCGTGCGCAGTTCGTTTTCGTAGTATTCGGTGACGTTCATCTTCGGCCGTTCGATGTGACAAAGGCGAGCGGATCAACCCGCTCGCCTTTGTTGTGCTGCCTTACTGCCAAGGCAAACGGTATTACATGTTCAACGCGCGCTTGTCGACGGCGAGCGCCGCTTCGCGCATCACTTCAGACAGCGACGGATGCGGATGGCAGATGCGGCCGATATCTTCCGACGCCGCCTTGAACTCCATCGCCACGACCGCTTCCGCGATCAGATCCGACGCGTCCGCAGCAATGACGTGCACGCCGAGGATTTCGTCGGTCTTCGCGTCCGCGATCATCTTGACGAAGCCTTCGGCACGGCCGATGCCGAGCGCGCGGCCGTTGGCCATCATCGGGAACTGGCCGGTCTTGATCTCGCGGCCTTCGGCCTTGAGCTGCTGCTCGGTCTTGCCGACCCACGCGATTTCCGGTTCCGTGTAGATGACCCACGGCACGCAGTTGTAATCGATGTGCGGCTTCTGACCGTCGATGATCTCCGCCACCGCCACGCCTTCGTCTTCCGCCTTGTGCGCGAGCATCGGGCCGCGCACCACGTCGCCGATCGCGTACACGCCCGGCACGCTCGTCGCGCAATGATCGTCCACGTCGATGAAACCGCGCTCGTTCGCCTTCAGGCCGATGCTTTCCAGACCGAGGTTATCGGTGTTCGGCACGCGGCCGATCGACACGATCAAACGATCCGCTTCCAGCGTCTGCGCGTTGCCTGCGTTGTCCGTGTAAGCGATCGAAACGCCGTTGGCGCTCGTCTTCACTTCGCCGATCTTCACGCCGAGGTGAATGTCGAGACCCTGCTTCTTGAACTGCTTCGCGGCTTCCTTCGCGAGCGACTCGTCCGCCGCGCCGAGGAATTGCGGCAGCGCTTCGAGCACGGTCACTTCCGCGCCGAGACGACGCCACACCGAGCCGAGCTCCAGACCGATCACGCCCGCGCCGATCACGGCGAGCTTCTTCGGCACGGAATCGAACGACAGCGCGCCTTCGTTGTCGGCGATCAGCTTGTTGTCGACCGGAATGTTCGGCAGATGGCGCGCCTTCGAACCCGTCGCGATGATCACGTTCTTCGCCGTGACGACTTCGGTCTCGCCTTCGCCCGACACTTCGATCTGCACGCCGGCCGCGTTCTTCCCGGTGAACTTGCCATGACCCTTGAGCCACGTGATCTTGTTCTTGCGGAACAGGAACTCGATGCCCTTCGTCATCTTTTCGACGATGCCGTCTTTACGCGCGAGCATCTTCGATACATCGAGCTTCACGTCCGACACGCTGATGCCGTGATCGGCCAGATGCTTCGACGCATTCTCGAATTCTTCCGACGACGCCAGCAGCGCCTTCGACGGAATGCAGCCTACATTCAGGCACGTGCCGCCGAGCTTCAATGCGCCTGCCGGGTTCTTCCACTTCTCGATACACGCAACCGACTTGCCGAGCTGCGCTGCGCGAATCGCCGCGATATAGCCGCCAGGGCCCGCGCCGATCACGACGACATCAAATTCTTTGGACATGACTTTCCTTGGTGTGTCTCCGCTTTTGCGGAGCAGCCTCTTGCGATGCGCGCGAGCCTATCGCGCGCATCGAGGCAACTAAGCTTGTATTACAGGTCCAGCAGCAGACGAGCCGGATCTTCCAGCGCGTCCTTCATCGCGACCAGCGACAGCACGGCTTCGCGGCCGTCGATGATGCGGTGGTCGTACGACAGCGCGAGGTAGTTCATCGGACGGATCACGATCTGGCCGTTTTCGACGACCGCGCGTTCCTTCGTCGCGTGCACGCCGAGAATCGCGGATTGCGGCGGGTTGATGATCGGCGTCGAGAGCATCGAGCCGAACACGCCGCCGTTCGAGATCGAGAACGTGCCGCCGGTCATTTCTTCGATCGACAGCTTGCCGTCCTTCGCCTTCTGGCCGAATTCGGCGATCTTCTTCTCGATGTCGGCGAGGCTCATCTGATCCGCATTGCGCAGGATCGGCACGACGAGACCGCGCGGCGAACCGACCGCGATACCGATGTCGAAGTAGCCGTGATAGACGATGTCGTTACCGTCGATCGATGCGTTCACGAGCGGGAACTTCTTCAGCGCGTGGACGGCGGCCTTCACGAAGAACGACATGAAGCCGAGCTTCACGCCGTGTTCCTTCTCGAAGCGGTCCTTGTACTTGTTGCGCAGATCCATGACCGGCGCCATGTTGACTTCGTTGAACGTCGTCAGGATGGCGTTGGTTTGCTGCGATTCGAGCAGACGTTCGGCGATACGCGCACGCAGACGCGACATCGGCACGCGCTGTTCCGGGCGGTCCTTCAGCCACTGATCGGCCGATGCCGGTGCGCTGACTTGCGGCAGCGACGGCTTCGCGGCGCGCGCGGCGGCCGGAGCCGGTGCGGCGGCGGGCTTGGCCGGTGCGGCAGCCGGTGCGCCGGCTTGAGCGGCGAGCGCGTCGCCCTTCGTGATGCGGCCGTCGCGGCCCGAGCCCGACACCTGATCCGCCGACACGCCCTTCTCGGCCAAGATCTTCGTCGCGGCCGGCGATGCGGCGCCGCCTGCCGATGCTTGCGCAGCAGCCGGAGCCGACGTGGCAGCGGCGGTTTCCGCGACCGGCGCGGGCTTCACTTCGGCGTCGCCGGCAGCGGCGACGGCGGCAGGCGCTTCGCCCGCTTTCGCTTCGGTGTCGATCTTGGCGATGAGTTCGTCGGCGGTGACGATATCGCCGTCGTGCTTGATGACTTGCGCCAGCACGCCGGCCGACGGAGCCGGCACTTCGAGCACGACCTTGTCGGTCTCGATTTCGATGAGGATTTCGTCCTGGGCGACAGCCTCACCCGGCTTCTTCTTCCACTGCAGCATGGTCGCTTCCGAGACCGACTCGGAAAGCTGGGGAACCTTGACTTCTACGATAGCCATTTCTGTATTTTCCTGATGCGTGTCTGTGTGTACGAGCAGCGAAACCGGGGAACGTCCGTTCGCCCGGTTTCGATCAAGCAATGCTTACTTCGCGATGACCTGCGCGCCCTTGAGGCGGCCGAACGCGCCTTCCACGAGCACCTTCTGCTGCTCGTAGTGCTTCGCGTAGTAGCCGACCGCCGGCGATGCCGATGCAGGACGGCCGCTGTAGGCCAGCTTCATGCCTTCGCGCATGCCTTCGCGCAGATGGTGCTCGACGTAGAACCAGGCGCCCTGGTTCTGCGGCTCGTCCTGCACCCACACGACTTCGGTCGCGTTCTCGTACTTCTTGAGTTCCGCGTCGAACTGCTTGTGCGCGAACGGGTACAGCTGCTCGATACGCACGATCGCGACATCGTTGCTCTTCGCTTCGCGGCGATGCGCGATGAGGTCGTAATAGACACGGCCCGAGCACACGATCACGCGCTTGACCTTCTTCGCCTCGATGGCTTCGTCCGTTTCGCCGATGACCGGCTGGAACGAGCCCTTCGCCAGTTCCGACAGATCGGACACGGCTTCCTTGTGACGCAGCAGCGACTTCGGCGTGAAGATGATGAGCGGCTTGCGGAACAGGCGGATCATCTGACGGCGCAGCAGGTGGAAAACCTGCGCCGGCGTCGTCGGCTGGACCACTTGCATGTTGTGATCCGCGCACAGTTGCAGGAAACGCTCGATACGCGCCGACGAGTGCTCCGGACCCTGACCTTCGTAGCCGTGCGGGAGCATCATCGTGAGACCGGAGACACGGCCCCACTTCACTTCGCCCGACGAGATGAACTGGTCGATCACGACCTGCGCGCCGTTCACGAAGTCGCCGAACTGCGCTTCCCACGCGACGAACGTGTTCGGTTCAGCGGTCGAATAACCGTACTCGAAACCGAGCACCGCTTCTTCCGACAGCACCGAGTCGATCACCGTGAACTTGGCCTGGCCTTCCGCGATGTTCTGCAGCGGAATGTACGTGCCGTCGTTCCAGCGCTCGCGGTTCTGATCGTGCAGAACGGCGTGGCGGTGCGTGAACGTGCCGCGGCCCGAGTCCTGGCCCGTCAGACGCACGGCATAGCCCGATGCGACCAGCGATGCGAACGCGAGGTGCTCGCCCATGCCCCAGTCGAGCTTGGCTTCGCCGAGACCCATCGCGCGGCGGTCGTTGATGACGCGCTCGACGAGCGGGTGAACCTTGAAGTTTTCCGGAATGGTCGTGATGCGCTCGGCCAGACGCTTGAGTTCCGCGAGCGGCACCGCCGTGTCGGCCGCGTCGGTCCACTTGCGGTTCAGGAACGGCACCCAGTCGACCGCGTACTTGCTCTTGTAGTTCGAGAGCACCGGATCGATCGTGTGATGGCCTTCGTCCATCGCCTGACGATATTCCTTGACGAAGTTGTCCGCTTCCTCGGCCGTGATGACGCCCTGTTGCACCAGCTTTTCGGCGTAGACGGCGCGCGTGCCCGGATGCTTCGCAATCGTCTTGTACATCAGCGGCTGCGTGACCGCCGGCGTGTCCTGCTCGTTGTGACCGAGCTTGCGGAAGCAGATGATGTCGACGACCACGTCCTTGTGGAACTTCATGCGGAAGTCGATGGCGAGCTGCGTCGCCAGCACGACGGCTTCGGGATCGTCGCCGTTCACGTGCAGCACCGGCGCCTCGATCATCTTGACGACGTCCGAGCAATACAGCGTCGAGCGCGCATCGCGCGGATCCGACGTCGTGAAGCCGATCTGGTTGTTGATGACGATGTGCAGCGTGCCGTGCGTGCCGTAACCGCGCGTCTGCGCGAGGTTCAGCGTTTCCATCACGACGCCCTGGCCCGCGAAGGCCGCGTCGCCGTGCACTTGCACCGGCAGCACTTGCAGGCCTTCTTCGTCGCCGCGACGATCCATACGCGCCTTGGCCGAGCCTTCGACCACCGGATTCACGATTTCGAGGTGCGACGGGTTGAATGCGAGCGACAGGTGAACCGGGCCGCCTTCCGTGGCGACGTCCGACGAGAAGCCCTTGTGGTACTTCACGTCGCCGGCCGGCAGGTCATCGACGTGCTTGCCTTCGAATTCGGCGAAAAGGTCCGCCGGCATCTTGCCGAGCGTATTGACGAGCACGTTCAGACGCCCGCGGTGCGCCATGCCGATGACGATTTCCTGCACGCCGTTCTTGCCCGCGTGACGCACGACTTCGTCCATCGACGCGATGAAGCTCTCGCCGCCTTCCAGTGAGAAGCGCTTCTGGCCGACATACTTGGTGTGCAGGAAACGCTCGAGGCCTTCGGCAGCCGTCAGGCGATTCAGGATGTGCTTCTTCTTGTCGTTCGAGAAATTCGGCGTCGAGCGAATCGACTCGAGCTGCTCCTTCCACCAGCGCTTCTGTTCCGGATCGCTGATGTACATGAACTCGGCGCCGATCGTGCCGCAGTACGTGTCGCGCAGCGCCTTGACGATGTCGCGCAGCGATGCCTGCTCGAAACCGAAGTACAGGTTGTTCGCGTTGAACACCTGATCCATGTCGGCTTCGGTGAAGTCGTAGAAGCCGGGTTCGAGTTCGGGAATGGGGGGACGCTCGCGGCGCTTGAGCGGATCGAGATTGGCCCATTGCGTGCCAAGGAAGCGATACGCGCCGATCAGCGATTGGACGTAGACTTGCTTTCGCGCGGTGGTCAGATCACCGGTGCTTTCGCGCGGCAGAAAGGCGTTCGCCTTCGCGCGCTGAGCGAAAGATTCGACGATGGGGCCGTGAGCCACGTCGTTGTGAGCCGTGCCGTCCGAAGCGGGCACGTTCTGCAACGCGTCGAAGTAGGCGCGCCAGGTCTCGGGCACTGACGCGGGATTATCGAGATATTGCTCGTACAACTCTTCGACGTACGGAGCATTACCGCCGAACAGATAAGAGTTCGACTGGAATTGCTTCATCATTTTACGCTCACCTTTCTTCGAGTTTCTCGAGGAAGTGCGGGTTACGAAACCTTCCGCGCCACGGCCTGACCGTTTAGCGGATTGCGCGAATCAAGTCTGCTTGGAAGGACCTAAAAAGCGACAGCTAATCCGAGAAGCATAGCACAGAACGAATAGTCATATGACGTATCGCCGCATGTGCCCTCGCCTCGTCGTCGCCTCGCCATCCTTTACGCAACAAGGATGTGCGGGCGTTTCTGAGATAAGCAAGGGTCTCGTGCAGCGCGCCGAAGAATGACAAAAGCCGCCCGAAGGCGGCTTTTGTTCCGACGTTGCTCACAGATGCATGCGCAGCTTATTCGGCGTTGGCTTCGCGGCTTGCGCGGCGACGCTCGTGTTCCTTCAGATGACGCTTGCGCAGACGAATCGACTGCGGCGTGACTTCGACGAGCTCGTCGTCGTCGATGAACTCGACCGCGTATTCGAGCGAAAGCTGGATCGGCGGAACAAGACGCACGGCTTCGTCAGTGCCCGATGCGCGCACGTTCGTCAGCTGCTTGCCTTTGATCGGATTCACGACCAGGTCGTTGTCGCGGCTGTGAATGCCGATGATCATGCCTTCATAGAGCGCATCGCCCGGCGACACGAACATGCGGCCGCGATCCTGCAGCTTCCACAGCGCATAGGCGACGGCAGCGCCATCGTCCTGCGAGATCAGCACGCCGTTACGGCGCTCGCCGACCGAACCTTCCTTCACCGGCGCGTACGAATCGAAGGTGTGGCTCATCAGGCCCGTGCCGCGCGTGAGCGTCAGGAACTCGCTCTGGAAGCCGATCAGCCCGCGCGCCGAAATCTTGTACTCGAGACGCGTGCGGCCACGGCCATCCGAGGTCATGTCGAGCATTTCCCCCTTGCGGCGGCCGAGCTCTTCCATCACGCCGCCCTGATGCTGGTCTTCGATATCGACCGTCAGGTTTTCATACGGCTCGCACTTCACGCCGTCGATTTCCTGCAGCACCACGCGCGGACGCGACACGGCCAACTCGTAACCTTCACGGCGCATGTTCTCGACGAGAATCGTCAGATGCAGTTCGCCGCGGCCCGACACTTCGAACGTCGTTTCGTCGCCGGTGTCTTTCACGCGCAGCGCGACGTTGTGATTCAGTTCCTTCGTCAGACGATCGCGGATCTGGCGGCTCGTCACGAACTTGCCTTCCTTGCCTGCGAGCGGCGACGAGTTCACGAGGAAGTTCATCGTGAGCGTCGGCTCGTCAACGGTGATCATCGGCAGCGCTTCGGGATTGTCCGGCGAGCAGATGGTCACGCCGATGCCGATTTCCTCGATACCGTTGATGAGCACGATATCGCCGGCCTGCGCCTCTTCCACCTGCACGCGCTCGAGGCCGTGGAACGACAGCACCTGATTGATCTTGCGATTCAGGATCGCGCCGTCCGGACCCGAGCGCACGGCCACTTGCATGCCCGGGCGGATACGGCCACGCGCGACACGGCCCACGCCGATACGGCCGACGTACGAGTTGTAGTCGAGCGACGTGATCTGAAGCTGCAAAGGACCGTCCGGATCGGCCGGACGCACGGGAACGTGTTCGAGAATGGCTTCGAACAGCGGGCGCATCGTGCCTTCGCGGACATCGGGTTCGAGGCCGGCGAAGCCGTTGAGACCCGACGCGTAGACGATCGGGAAGTCGAGCTGCTCTTCGGTCGCGCCGAGCTTGTCGAACAGATCGAAGGTCTGGTTGATCACCCAGTCGATACGCGCGCCCGGACGGTCCACCTTGTTGACGACGACGATCGGCTTCAGGCCGAGCGCCAGCGCCTTCTTCGTGACGAAGCGCGTTTGCGGCATCGGGCCTTCGACGGCGTCGACGAGCAGCAGCACGGAGTCGACCATCGACAGCACGCGCTCCACTTCACCGCCGAAGTCCGCGTGTCCCGGCGTATCGACGATGTTGATGTGCGTGCCTTCGTATTCGACGGCGCAGTTCTTCGCCAGGATCGTGATGCCACGTTCCTTTTCGATGTCGTTCGAGTCCATGACCCGCTCGGCGACCTGTTGGTTTTCCCGGAAGGTGCCCGACTGGCGGAGCAACTGGTCGACGAGCGTGGTCTTGCCGTGGTCGACGTGGGCAATGATGGCGATATTGCGGAGGGCGCGAGTCATAGAAAGTGTCTTGGTTGTGCGCCGTAAGAGCGAGTCCCTTCTGTTGCGAGACTCCGTGGCTCGGCAAGCCCCCTCTGGAAAGCGTCATGCAAGCATGACTACGCGGGCCCGGCGCGGTGAGAACCGAAGAGTATAGCACGCACGGATGTCTAAACCTGGCAATAGGACTCAACCCGTAAATCGGGCCAGCAACCGCCGCATGTCCGCGGCGTCGGGTCGCGACGAACCGCAGGCCGGGCGCGGGCGGATTGTTAAGCATATTCAGAAAAGATCCTTGCACGCCGCGAAACGCCTCCCTATAATCCTGCCTAGTCAACTATTGCAATCGCACAAATATTCTCATGAGCGACGCTCCGAAATCCGCGGCGATCGGCGACTACGTGCTCGCCGAGAGCGTCGGCTATCTGATCAGCCGGGTCCGCTCGACCATGTGGAACATGGTCACGCAACACACGACGTCCGAACTGGGCATCACGAGCACGCAGGCAAGCATCCTGTTCATGCTGGCGGTCGGCAAATGCCTGACGGCGGCGGATATTGCCCGCGAATACGGCATCGATGCGAGCGCGGTCACGCGTCTCATCGACAGACTGGAAAAGCGTGGCCTGCTTTCGCGCGTGCGCAGCGAGGAAGACCGGCGCGTCGTGCGCCTCGCGCTGACGGACGAAGGTCACGCGACCGCGGAAAAGATACCCGCCATCTTCACGCGCGTACTGGACAACCTGCTTGCCGGTTTCACGCCGGAGGAAGTCGGCTTCCTCAAAAGCATGCTGCGGCGGATTCTCGCGAACTCGTGCGATCCATCCGTCGCGCCACTGCTGGGCGGCAACGATAAGCCTGGTACGTCATTGCGATGACAAGCAAATACGTCATCGCAACCCTACAAAAAGATTGCAACGTCCACCTTTAATTTGCATCTCGAGAGACGAGATATGAACCAGCACTTCCTGTCCGCTATGCGCGGCGAAAGCCGTGCGAAGCGCGCCGTCGCCGCCGCGGTGGCCGCGCTTGCGCTCGCCGGCTGCGCGAACTATTCGGGCATTTCGAGCGACAAGCAGATCGCCGCGCCGGAAAACTTCGAGGCCACGCAAAGCGTGCCGGGCCAAGGCGGCCAATGGCCCACGCTCGACTGGGCGAAGCAGTTCGGCGATCCGCAACTGCCGCAACTGATCGACGAAGCGCTCGCCGACAATCCGAGCATCGCGCAGGCGCAAGCGCGCATCGCGAAGGCGTCGTCGTATATCGAGACGTCGCGCTCGGCGCTTTATCCGAAGGTCACCGGCTCGTATTCGTGGACGCGCGAACTCTATTCCGCCAACGCCCTCTTCCCGCCGCCTTATGGCGGGACGTGGTTCAGCGAGAACAACGTGCTCGCGAGCGCGTCGTGGGAACTGGATCTGTGGGGCAAGAACCGCTCGCGCCTCAACATGGCGGTATCGCAGCAGAAAGCCGCCGAAGCCGACATGCAGCAGGCGCGCGTGACGCTTGCGGCGTCGGTCGCGCGCACGTACAACCAGCTCGCGCTGCTCTACGCGCTGCGTGACGTGGCGCAACGCGAAATCGCGAACCGTCAGGACGTCGGACGCATCACGAACGGGCGCGTCGCGGCCGGGCTCGACACCAACGTCGAGCGCCGAACGGCGGAGGGCAACGTCGCGACCAGCCAGACGAACTCGACGGAACTCGACGGCCAGATCGAAACCGTCCGCTATCAGCTCGCGGCGCTGCTCGGCAAAGGCCCGGATCGCGGCCTCAAGATCGCGAAACCCGTGATCGACCCGAACGTCAACGTGACGCTGCCCGACAACGTGCCCGCCGATCTCGTCGCGCGCCGCCCGGATATCGTCGCCGCGCGCTGGCAGGTCGAAGCCGCGACCCACAACATCAAGGAAGCGAAGGCCGAGTTCTTCCCGGACATCAACCTCGCGGCGGCCTTCGGTTTCGACGCGTTCGGCTGGAGCCGCTTCCTGCAGGCGAGCAGCCGCCAGATCCAGGCCGGTCCGGCGATCCATCTGCCGATCTTCGACGCCGGCGCCTTGCGCGCGCAGTTGAAAGGCCGTTACGCGGACTTCGAAGGCGACGTCGCGAACTACAACCAGACGCTCATCAACGCGATGAACGATGTCGCGACCAACATCTCCGCAATCCGCTCGCTCGACAAGCAAATGGCCGACGCCCAGCGCGCGCTCGCGGCGGCGTCGAGCGCGTATCAGCTCGCCGTGATCCGCTACAAGGCCGGCCTGTCGCCGCAATTGCAGGTGCTCAACGCCGACGAAAACCGCCTCGCCAACGAGCAGACCGTGACGAATCTGCGCCTGAAGCGCACCGATCTGCAGATCGCGCTGATCAAGGCGCTCGGCGGCGGATTCGACGCGACGATCAGCGATCTCGCGATCGACGGCAGCGGACAAAGTCAGACGACGACGCAGGCGGCCAATCAGGCCACGCCGTCGAACTAAGCGCCCACAAGAACACGCATCGGACCAAAAACGGAATTTTCGGAGTCTTTCATGAGCGACCCTCAACAAAACGCAGCCGCGGCCGCCGCGCCCGCGCCGAAACAGAGCAACGGCAAACGCCGAGCGCTGATGACGCTGATCGTGCTCGTCATCATCATCGCGGCTATCGCGTACGGGCTGTACTACTTCCTCGTCGCGCGCTTCCACGAAGCCACCGACGACGCCTACGTGAATGGCAACGTCGTGCAGATCACGCCGCAGGTCGTGGGCACGGTGATCTCGGTGAACGCCGACGACACGCAGACCGTGAAGATAGGCGATCCGCTCGTCGCGCTCGATCCGGCCGACTCCAAGGTCGCGCTCGATCAGGCCGAGGCAAATCTCGCGCAGACTGTGCGCCAGGTACGCACGTTCTTCGTCAACAACAACCAGTACGAAGCGCAGATCGCGTTGCGCCGGTCCGATCTGTCGCGCGCGCAGGACGATTTGAAGCGCCGCATGCAGGTCGCGCAGACGGGTGCGGTCTCGCAGGAAGAAATCTCGCACGCCCGCGACGCGGTGCGCAGCGCGCAGGCCGCGCTCGACGCCGCCGAGCAGGAGCTCGCGTCGAACCGCTCGCTCACGGCCAACACGACGATCGCCGATCACCCGAACGTGCTCGCCGCCGCCGCGAAGGTCCGCGATTCCTACATCAACTACGCGCGCAACACGCTGCCCGCGCCGGTCACGGGCTATGTCGCCAAGCGCTCGGTGCAAGTCGGCCAGCGCGTGTCGCCGGGCAATCCGCTGATGGCGATCGTGCCGCTCAACGCCGTGTGGGTCGATGCGAACTTCAAGGAAGTGCAGCTCAAGCACATGCGGATCGGCCAGCCGGTTGAGCTGACGGCCGATCTGTACGGTTCGGGCGTCGTGTATCACGGCAAGGTGGTCGGTTTCTCGGCCGGCACGGGCTCGGCTTTCTCGCTGCTGCCCGCGCAGAATGCGACCGGCAACTGGATCAAGGTCGTGCAGCGCCTGCCGGTGCGCATCCAGCTCGATCCGAAGGAACTGGAAGCGCATCCGCTGCGTATCGGCCTGTCGATGAACGTCGACGTCACCATCAAGGACGAGCAAGGCGGCCAGCTCGGCAACGCGCAGAACACGGTCTACCAGACGAATGTGTTCGACAACTACGGCGCGCAGGCCGATCAGGAAATCGCGCGCATCATCCAGCAGAACGCGGGTACGGGTGCGGGCGCACGGTCGTCGGCGCAGAGCGCGTCGCCGGCGCACGGGCGCGCGACGAAGTCGGCGTCGGCCGCCAAGCTGATGTAAGCGGACTCGCCACATGTCTTCGCAAAACGTCGTACATCCGCCGCTGTCGGGCGGAAAGCTCGTCATCGGGACGATCGCCGTATCGCTCGCGGTGTTCATGAACGTGCTCGACACGTCGATCGCGAACGTCTCGATTCCGTCGATCTCCGGCGATCTCGGCGTGTCGTCGGATCAGGGCACGTGGGTCATTACGTCGTTCGCGGTCGCCAACGCGATCTCGGTGCCGTTGACCGGCTGGCTCACGCAGCGTCTCGGGCAGGTGCGGCTCTTTCTCGGCTCGATCATCCTGTTCGTGATCGCGTCGTGGCTCTGCGGTCTCGCGCCGACGCTCCCCTTCCTGCTCGCCGCGCGCGTATTCCAGGGCGCCGTCGCCGGCCCGATGATCCCGCTGTCGCAAACGCTGCTGCTCGCGAGCTATCCGCGCGAAAAAGCGCCGATGGCGCTATCGATGTGGTCGATGACCACGCTGATCGCGCCGGTCGCGGGGCCAGTCCTCGGCGGATGGATCTCGGACAACATCTCGTGGCCATGGATCTTCTACGTGAACATTCCGGTCGGCATCGCGGCGGCGCTCGCTACGTTCGCGATCTTCCGCGACCGCGATTCCGCGATCCGCAAGGCGCCGATCGACACGGTCGGGCTCGGGCTGCTCGTCGTCTGGGTCGGCTCGCTGCAGATCATGCTCGACAAAGGCAAGGATCTCGACTGGTTCAACTCGACGACGATCGTCGTGCTCGCGCTCATCGCCGTGATCGCGTTCGCGTTCTTCATCGTGTGGGAGCTGACGGCGGAGCATCCGGTCGTGGATTTGTCGCTCTTCGAGCTGCGCAACTTCACCGGCGGAACGATCGCGCTGTCGATCGGATACGGGCTCTACTTCGGCAATCTCGTTCTGCTCCCGCTGTGGCTGCAGACGGATATCGGCTACACGGCGACGAACGCCGGTCTCGTGATGGCGCCCGTCGGCGTGTTCGCGATCCTGCTTTCTCCGATCACCGGCAAATTCCTGCCGCGCACCGATCCGCGTTACATCGCGACCGCCGCGTTCCTCGTCTTCGCGCTGTGTTTCTGGATGCGTTCACGCTACACGACCGGCGTCGACACTTGGGCGCTCACGATACCGACGCTGATTCAGGGCATCGGCATGGCGGGCTTCTTCATTCCGCTCGTGTCGATCACGCTGTCGGGCTTGCCGGGACATCGAATTCCGGCGGCGTCGGGGCTGTCGAACTTCGTGCGGATCATGTGCGGCGGCATCGGCACGTCGATCTTCTCGACGGCGTGGGAGCATCGTTCGATCGTGCATCACGCGCAACTCGTCGAAAGCGCCAATTCGTACAACCCGGTGTTCGCGAATTCGATGCAGCAGATGGGCGCGCTCGGCCTGACGCACGAGCAGACCGTCGGCCTCTATAACAGCATGGCGACGCAGCAGGCCGCGCAGCTCGGCGTGAACGACATGTTCTATATTTCGGCGGGGATTTTCGTCGCGCTGATCGTGCTGATCTGGATCACGCGGCCCGAGCGTTCGGGCGGTGGAGATTCGGCGGCGGCGGCATCGGCGGCGCACTGATCGCCTGACTGCTCCCAAAAGAACAGAGCCCGGTCGACATCGACCGGGCTCTTTTTCATTGCGCCGTGACGATGAGCCGTTCCGGCGCGAGCACACCCTCGCCCGCGCGCGCCACGCCCAGCAGACGGCCGCCTTCTTGCGCATAAACGCGCACGCGGCCTGCTTCGAGACGCGTTTTCACGACGTCCGCGAGCTTCAGACGTTGGCCGTGCAGGAAGCGCTGCGTCGCTTCGTCGTTCAACTGAACCGCGGGAAACGTGGATAGCAGTGCATCGACGGGCTGAAGCCGCTCGTCGCGCTCCGCTTCGCTCAGGCTCGCGAGCTGATCGAGCGTGACCGCGTGTTCGAGCGTCAGCGCGCCGACACCGGTGCGCCGCAACGCCGTCAGATGCGCGCCGCAGCCGAGCGCTTCGCCGATGTCCTCGGCCAGCGTCCGTACGTAAGTGCCCTTGCTGCACGTCACGCGAAACGTCACGAGGGGCAGCGCGCACGCGATCAACTGCAGCGCGTGAATCGTCACTTGCCTGCCCTCACGCTCGACCGTCTGACCGGCGCGCGCGTATTCGTAGAGCGGCTTGCCGTCGCGCTTGAGCGCCGAGTACATCGGCGGGACTTGCACGATTTCGCCGATGAACCGCGTCATCGCTTCGACGACGGCAGCTTCGTCGCACGTCACGTCGCGGGTATCCACCGCCTCGCCTTCGGCATCGCCGGTCGTCGTGCGGATACCGAGGCGCATCGTCGCTTCGTAAGTCTTGTCGGCGTCGAGCAGGTCTTGCGAGAACTTCGTCGCTTCGCCGAAGCACAACGGCAGCAGACCGGTTGCGAGCGGATCGAGCGTACCCGTGTGGCCCGCCTTCTTCGCCAGATAAATCCGCTTTGCCTTGATGAGCGCATCGTTGCTCGACAGCCCGAGCGGCTTGTCCAGCAAGAGCACGCCGTCGAGCGCGCGACGGGGAATCTTCGGACCGCCCTTCACTCACGCACCTTCTTCGTCATCTTTTGCGCGCGTCGCGTTTGCCTCGTCGATCAGGCGCGACATCTCGACGGCCTTCTCGATCGTCTGGTCATAGTGGAAATGCAGCGTCGGCACCGTGTGGATGTGCAGGCGCTTGAACAGCATATTGTGCAGATGTCCCGCCGCATGATTGAGCCCTTCCTGCGTCTGCTTCGGATCGCCCGTCAGCGTCGTGAAGTAGACCTTCGCGTGCGCGTAGTCAGGCGTGAGCTCGACGCTCTGAATCGTCACGAGTCCGACGCGCGGGTCTTTCACCTCGCGCATCAGTTCCGAAAGATCGCGCTGGATCTGATCCGCAATCTGCACGTTGCGGTTCGCGGATGTCCGTTTTTTAGCCATGATTTCGTTTCCGTATTCTTGTCGCGCCGCCTGAAGCAAAAAGGGCGGAGCGAGCCGCAAGGCTCACCCCGCCCTTTTTTCAGCGGCTAGCGCATTACAGCGTGCGAGCCACTTCCGTCACTTCGAAGACTTCGAACTGATCGCCTTCGACGATATCGCTGAAGTTCTTGATCGACATACCGCACTCGAAGCCCTGACGCACTTCCTTGACGTCGTCCTTGAAGCGCTTGAGCGAATCGAGCTCGCCGGTGTGAATCACGACGTTGTTGCGGATCACGCGCACCGACGAGGAACGCTTGACCACGCCGTCCGTGACCATACAGCCCGCGATCAGGCCGACCTTCGGCACGCGGATGACCTGGCGCACCTCGACCATGCCCGTCACCGTTTCGCGCTTCTCCGGCGCGAGCATGCCGGACATCGCCGCCTTCACCTCATCCACTGCGTCATAGATGATGTTGTAGTAGCGGATGTCGATGCCGTTCGCCTCGGCCACCTTGCGCGCCTGAGCATCCGCACGCGTGTTGAAGCCGATGATGACCGCCTTCGATGCCGTCGCCAGGTTGACGTCCGATTCGCTGATCGCGCCGACCGCGCTGTGCACGATCTGCACGCGCACCTCGTTGGTCGACAGCTTCTGCAGCGACTGGACCAGCGCTTCCTGTGAGCCCTGCACGTCGGCCTTGACGATGAGCGGCAGGTTCTGCACTTCGCCTTCGCCCATCTGCTCGAGCATGTTCTCGAGCTTGGCGGCCTGTTGCTTCGCAAGCTTGACGTCGCGGAACTTGCCCTGACGGAACAGCGCGATTTCGCGCGCCTTGCGCTCGTCCGGCAGCACGATGACTTCCTCGCCCGCCGCCGGCACTTCCGACAGACCCTGGATTTCCACCGGGATCGACGGACCCGCCGTCTTCGTCGGCTTGCCGGTTTCGTCGAGCATGGCTCGCACGCGACCGTAGGCGCTGCCCGCGAGAACCACGTCGCCGCGGTTCAGCGTGCCCGACTGCACCAGAATGGTCGCGACCGGGCCCTTGCCCTTGTCCAGCTTCGCTTCGATGACGAGACCCTTCGCAGCGGCTTCCACCGGCGCGGTGAGTTCCAGCACTTCGGCTTGCAGCGACACGTTTTCGAGCAGATCGTCGATGCCCCGGCCGGTCTTCGCCGACACTTCGATGAACGGCGAATCGCCGCCGTACTCTTCCGGCACCACGCCTTCCGCGACGAGTTCCTGCTTCACGCGGTCGGGGTTCGCTTCCGGCTTGTCGATCTTGTTGATCGCAACGACGATCGGCACGCCGCCCGCCTTCGCGTGAGCGATCGCTTCCTTCGTCTGCGGCATCACGCCGTCGTCGGCTGCGACCACCAGAATGACGATGTCGGTCGCTTTCGCGCCGCGCGCACGCATGGCCGTGAAGGCCTCGTGACCCGGCGTGTCGAGGAAGGTGATGACGCCGCGCGGCGTATCGACGTGATATGCGCCGATATGCTGCGTGATGCCGCCCGCTTCGCCCGCCGCCACTTTCGCGCGACGGATGTAGTCCAGCAGCGAGGTCTTGCCGTGGTCGACGTGACCCATGACGGTGACAACCGGCGGACGCGGCAGCTTCTCTGCCGTTTCCTCGGTGGTTTCGCCTTCGATCAACAACGCTTCCGGGTCGTCCAGCTTCGCCGCGACCGCGCGATGGCCCAGTTCCTCGACGACGATCATCGCCGTTTCCTGGTCCAGCACCTGGTTGATCGTGACCATCTGGCCGAGCTTCATCATCACCTTGATGACTTCCGAAGCCTTCACCGACATCTTGTGCGCGAGGTCCGCGACGGAAATGGTTTCCGGCACGTGCACTTCACGGACGATCGGCTCGGTCGGCGCCTGGAATGACGTCTGTTCCTGATGCTTGCCGCGACCCTTCGGACCGCCGCGCCAGCCGCGATCGACACCACCGCTCGAATCGCCACGCGTCTTCATGCCGCGACGCTTCGATGCGTCGTCTTGCTGCCAGCCGCCCTTGCCAGCCTTCTTCTTGTCGCCGGCGCCTGCGGGAGCCGTCGATGCGGGTGCCGGCGCGCCTGCAGCCGGCTTCTTCGCCGCTGCGGGACGTGCCGCCTGCGCGCCTTCCGGCTTCGCGGGCTTGTGCAGCGTGCCCTTCGCTTCGGCGGCCTTCGCCGCTTCGGCGGGCTTCGGTGCAGGCGCGGGTTCCGGCGCCTTTACTTGCGCCTTGCGCGGGGTGTTCATCATTTCGCGGATCGCGCGGGCTTCGGCTTCCGCCGCCGCACGGCGCTTCGCGATGGCTTCCTGCTCGAGGCGAGCCTTTTCGGCCTTCGCCTTCGCGTCTTCTTCCGCCTTCTTCGCGGCTTCACGCTGCGCGGCACGCTCGCTCGCAGCCTTCTCTTCCGCTGCCTTTTCGGCGGCTTCGCGCTGCGCGGTGTCGTCCTGCTTCGGTTCCGGCTTCGCTTCGACGGCCGGTTGCGTGCGCGCTTCCTGACGCGCAGCCTGCGCCGCACGCGAGATTTCGGCAGCCTGAGCCGCAGCCGCCGCGCGGCGCGCCGCTTCCTCTTCCTGCTTCTTGCGCTCGGCTTCCGCCGCTTCCTCGCGAGCGCGGCGCTCGGCTTCTTCGCGCTCCAGCTTCGCCTGCTGTTCCTTCAGCTCGCGCTCTTCGCGCTCGAGCTGCTCGGCGGCACGGCGCGCTTCTTCCTCGCGACGCTGCAGTTCGGCTTCGTCGACTTCCGGCTCTTCGACGTGATTCGGCGCGGCCTCGGCCTGCTCCACACCGGTTTCGTCGCGTTTCACGAAAACACGCTTCTTGCGCACCTCGACCTGAATGGTGCGAGCTTTACCCGTTGCGTCGGATTGCTTGATTTCCGACGTATGCCGGCGGGTCAAAGTGATCTTGCGCTTGTCGGCGTCGGCGGAACCGTGCGACTTGCGCAAATGATCGAGCAGACGCGCCTTGTCCGTCTCGGACAGGTCGTCGTTCGCGCTCGCTTTCTGGACGCCAGCCGCCTGCAACTGCTCGAGCAGGACGCCCGCAGGCATTTTGAGTTCCGCGGCAAATTGGGCTACGTTGTTACTCGCCATTCATTCCTCTTGATGCAAGGACCAATCCTTGCGGTTAGATCGGGGTCACGCGGCCAGACAGGCCGCCAAATATCAGTGCGCCATGGTCATTTCTCACTGGAACCAGTGTTCACGTGCTTTCATGATCAACGCCTTAGCGGCATCCTCTTGCATTCCGGTCATTTCGACCAGTTCATCTACTGCCAGCTCCGCGAGATCGTCGCGGGTCTGAATCTGGTGCTCGGCGAGCTTTGCGAGAAGCTCATTGTCCATGCCGTCGAGGCTCTTCAAATCGAGCGCGACGCCTTCCACCTTCTCTTCGTTGGCGATCGCCATCGTGAGGAGCGCGTCGCGCGAGCGATTGCGCAGCTCGTGCACGGTGTCTTCGTCGAACGCTTCGATTTCGAGCATTTCGTTGAGCGGCACGTAGGCGATTTCTTCGAGACTCGTGAAGCCTTCGTCGATCAGGATGTCGGCGACTTCCTCGTCCACATCCAGACGCGCCATGAAGAGGTCGCGCAACTTGCCACGCTCTTCGTTCTGCTTCAGCGCGGACTCGTCCGGCGTCATGATATTGATTTGCCAGCCGGTGAGTTCGCTTGCGAGCCTCACGTTCTGGCCGGCGCGGCCGATGGCGACGGCGAGCTCGTTTTCGTCCACCACGACGTCCATCGAATGCTTTTCTTCATCGACGACGATCGACTGGACGGCCGCCGGCGCGAGAGCGCCGATCACGAACTGCGCGGGATCTTCCGACCATAGCACGATGTCGACGTTCTCGCCACCGAGCTCGTTACGCACGGCCTGCACGCGCGAACCGCGGATGCCGACGCAAGTGCCGATAGGATCGATCCGCTTGTCGTAGGCGATCACGCCGATTTTCGCACGCACGCCGGGATCGCGCGCGGCGGCCTTGATTTCCAGCAGACCTTGCTCGATTTCCGGCACTTCGAGTTCGAACAGCTTCATCAGGAACTCGGGCGCGGTGCGCGAGAGTTCGATCTGCGGGCCGCGCGCGGTGCGGTCGACCTTCGCGATGTACGCGCGCACGCGGTCGCCCACGCGCAGGTTTTCCTTCGGAATCAGCTGGTCGCGGCGCAGCAGCGCTTCGACACGGCCCGACTCGACAATGAAATTACCCTTGTCCAGGCGCTTCACCGAGCCGGTCATGATCTTTTCGCCGCGCTCGAGGAAGTCGTTCAGAATCTGTTCGCGCTCGGCGTCGCGCACCTTCTGCAGGATCACCTGCTTGGCGGCCTGCGCGCCGATACGGCCGAATTCGATCGACGGAATCGGCTCCTCGATGAATTCGTCAACTTGCGCGTCGGGCTTTTGCTCCTTCGCTTCGAACAGCAGGATTTCCTGATCCGGCTCTTGCAGGCCGGCCTCGTCCGGCACGACGCGCCAGCGGCGGAAAGTCTCGTGTTCGCCGCTCTCACGGTCGATGGCGACACGAATATCCACGTCTTCCTCGAAGAGCTTCTTCGTTGCCGAAGCAAGCGCAGCTTCCAGCGCTGCGTACACGACGTCCTTGTTGACGTTCTTTTCGCGTGCCAGCGCATCCGCCAGCATCAATACTTCGCGACTCATTGTTTGCGGCTCCTAAAGTCAACCTTGGGGACGAGACGTGCCTTATCGAGGTCCGCGAGCGTGAAATCGAGCATCGCAGCGCCGTCCTTCCCTTCAAATTCCAATCCGATCGTTTCGCCGTCAGGGGCGTGCAGGATGCCGCGGAACGACTTGCGCCCGTCCAGCGGCTTCTTCAATGTAATGGCGACTTCGCTCCCCGCGAAGCGCTCGAAATCCGCCAGTTTCTTGAGCGGGCGGTCGAGCCCCGGCGACGATACTTCGAGCCGGTCGTAGTCGATGTTCTCGACTTCAAACAAATATTGGAGCTGACGGGTGACCTTCTCGCAGTCTTCGATCGCGATACCAGCCGGCTGGTCGATGTAGACACGCAGCATGCCGCCTCCCGAACGCTCGAGATCGACAAGCTCGTAGCCAAGGCTCGAGACCGTGGTTTCAATCAATTCCGTCAGTTGCACAGTAACTCCAAGGTGTTCGCGCGCTCCACGCCGAAACACCTGCGGGCGAGCGCCTTCATGCGGGCGCGCACCCCTGCTCCCGAGATGCCGAACCGAATAGCCAAAAAAAAATGGGCGCAACGCCCACATTTTTCAACCGAGGTCGCACTCAGGGCAGCGAAAGAAAACTACGTGCCCAGCGACTTCATGATTTTAGCCATTTTTCAGGATAAACGCAAACGTAACGCGCACTTTCGCCCCTGTTGGACCCGGTTTCACGCCGGTTTGTCCTAACGATCAGAAAGAGCGAAACGCGAGATTTTCGTCGCCGGGGGCGGACCGATGCTTCGCATCCCGCTTTTGGACTTCCCCCGGCGACGTCTTTGCGATTTTTTACGTATCGCGCTCAGCGGCCGCGCGAGCGATTACGCGCGCCCCGGCCCGCGCCGCCGGCTTTGTTCTGGCCAGCGCCCTGCTGTCCGCCGCCCTGGCGATTGCCCCGCGGTGCGTTGCCACCGGCGGCACGGTTGCCGGCGCCGCCCGTGCCCTGCGGACCGCCGCCTTGCGGACGCGCGCCGCGCGGACCCAGCCGTGCGCCGTTAGCGCGATTGCCGTTGGGCTCGTTGCCGATGCGGTTGCCGTTCGGCTCCCGGCCGCCGCGACGGCCCATGCCGCCCCCGTTGCCTGCATTGCCCGTGTTGCCGCCGAATCCGCCCATGCCGCCGAGCCCGAAGCTGCCCGACACACCGCCCGGCTGGCCGCGCCGGCCGCCGCGTCCCGGCGTCTGCTGCTGCGTCATGCGCGAGTGCGAGCTCAGCACCGGCTCGCGCGTGATGAAGCCCATCGACGTCTGCATCGGATCGGGTTGCACACGCGGCGCGGCGCTGCGTCCGCCCTTCTCGGCCGTCGGCAATTTCAGCCCGACCGACGCCATCAGGCTGCGCACCTGATTGTCCTCGAGCTCTTCCCAGCGGCCGCGCTTCAGGCCGCGCGGCAGCGCGATCGGACCATGACGCGTGCGGATCAGGCGGCTCACCATCAAGCCGGCCGCCTCGAACATACGACGCACTTCGCGATTCCGGCCTTCCGCCAGCGCGACGTGATACCAGTGATTCGTGCCTTCGCCGCCGCCGTCCTGGATGCGCAAGAAGTTGGCGGGACCGTCGTCGAGCTCGACGCCTTTCAGCAGCTTCTGCTTCATCGCCTCGGACAGTTGTCCGACCACGCGCACCGCGTACTCACGCTCGACGCTGTAGCGCGGATGCATGAAGCGGTTCGCCAGATCGCCGGACGTCGTGAGCAACAGCAGGCCTTCCGTATTGAAGTCGAGACGCCCGACCGCGAGCCATTTGGCGGTTTTCATCGACGGCAGCTTGTCGAACACGGACGGACGCCCTTCCGGGTCGGCATGGCTGACGATCTCGCCCGTCGGCTTGTGATACAGCAGGATGCGCGGCGGCTTGCTCGCGAGCTTGCGCTTGAGCGGCTTGCCGTTGATGCGCACCTGATCGGTCGGCATGATGCGCTGGCCGATATGCGCCGGCTCGCCGTTCACCGATACGCGCCCGGCGATGATCAACTCTTCCATGTCGCGCCGCGAACCCATGCCCGCATCCGCGAGCACCTTGTGCAGCTTCGGCGCGTCTTCGTCCGGTTCCAGCACGCGCTTTTGCGGTGCATTGCGGCCGCGTCGCAGCATCGGGGCGCGCACGCCGGCCGAACCGTTGTCGGCGTCGAAGGCCGGCGAGGTCACGTAGGCGAACACGTCGTCGACGGCTGCAGCAGCCGCGCTCTCGACGGTCGCCGGTCCCGCGTCGCTGCGCTTGCCGCGCTTTTGCTGCGGCGGATTCTTGCGCCGGCCGCCTTCGCGCGGCGCGGGCGCGGCGGCCTGTACGCCGGCCTCGTCCGCTGCTTCGACGCCGGTTTCGCCCGCTTCCGCGCGCGCGCTCTTGCGGCCGCGCGGACTCGCCCCTTCGCCCTTGCGCGGCTTCGCGCCCGGATCCTTGCGCGGGGTACGCACTTGTGCCGCCACGACGCCATCGGGCGGCGTCTCGTTGACGGCGCCCGGCGCGCCTGGCGCAGCGTCCGCGCCCTTGGTCTTCGCGACAGCGCGACGCCGTGCGATCAGGCTGCGCGGCCCGCGGCGCAATCCGCGGCGCGGACGGTCATCGCCCTCGCCGCCTTCATCGGCGCGGTCGGTGCGCGTGCTGTCGCCGGCATCGGCCGACTCAGGTGCGTCCGCGGCGTGCACGGGGCGCGCGGATTCAGGCGAATCGCTGTCGTGGGAGTGTGTCAAAACAACCTCAAATGTCGAATCGCGCGCCCGTCGCGGGCGCGTCAAAAAATCCGCTGACCGGTCCGGCTGGTCGTCTCGAAATAATCTTTATGGAGAGCCGGATTGCCAGATCAGGGGCCATGCAAATTGCGTCAGGCGCGGCGCGCCTTCGGTTCTTCGGAGTCGTCGTCCAGTTCGGCTTCGTTCGATGGACTCGCATCTCTTTCGTCTTCACGCGGCATCGGAACGGGCGCATCGTGCGCGGTGCCCAAAGGCTGTGCGTGAATCCCGGCTGTCGACGCGGCGCGCTCGTCCAGCGCATCCGCACGTTCCGTTCCGAGTCTTTCCTGCTGTTCTTCTGTCTGTTCTTGCTCCGCCGGCCCGGCGGCCGCGCGCTCATCGGCCGAAGCGTCGGGTTCGGCGGATTCCGCCGATTCCAGCGCTTCAACGGCGAAGACCTGCGCCGGGGCGTCAGGTTCCCCGTCATTCGACGCTTGTGGCGTGGCCGGCGGCTCGATGCCCGCCGGCGGCGCATTCCCGGCGATGCTGTCGGGAAATTCGATCGAATGCTGCGCGAGCAGCGATGCTTCGAGCTGCGCCGACGGATTGTCCAGCGCGGGCAACTCGTCGAGCGCGGTCAGGCCGAGATCGTCGAGAAACTGCTTGGTCGTCGCGTACAGTGCCGGGCGGCCCGGCACGTCGCGATGACCGATCACCTCGATCCAGCCACGGTCCTCCAGTTGCTTCACGACCTGCGTGTTCACCGTCACGCCGCGGATCTCTTCGATATCGCCCCGCGTCACTGGTTGCCGATAGGCAATGATCGCCAGCGTTTCGAGTACGGCCCGCGAATACTTGGGCGGCTTTTCCGGGTGCAGCCTGTCGAGATAGGCCCGCATCGCGGGCTTGCTCTGAAAACGCCAGCCCGAGGCAAGCGCGACCAGTTCCACGCCGCGTCCCGACCAGTCGGCCTTGAGCGCTTCGAGCAACGTGCGAACGGTATCCGCCGAAATGTCGTCGGCGAACAGCTTGCGCAATTCATTCAGCCTCAGCGGTTCCTGCGCGCAAATCAAAGCAGTCTCGAGGACGATCTTCGCCTCTTGGGTATTCATGCAGCTTGGGTCAACCCTATATGGTCAATGATTCAATTCAAATCGAGCTTGCGCAGGACCGAACGCCACCAAAATGGTGCGAACGATAAAGCTGGACGCGGAGTTTCAAGACGCGCTCGCCCGATTGTAATCGGTCATATTGATTGGGAGCACGCACCGGGGAGAGGCGTAAAGGGCGATCGGTGAGCGAACGCCGGGCCATCCAGCCGGACGAGGTGGCGCTTTCCTAGGCGAAAGCGCGTGACTGAGCGCCATATTACGCAAAAACAACCGGGGCGTAAAGGTGATCGATTGATCGGCGCCCGGACTCACTCGACGCCGGTCGTGCGCGGCCGACGTCGATCGGCACGGCTCAGGCGACGCCGCGCGCCGTCAGGAATCGCTGCAGGCGTTCGACGCCCGCGTCCAGCCGTGCGGGATCGCACGCGTAGCACCAGCGCACGAAGCCTTCGCCTTCCGGGCCGAACGCGCTGCCCGGCGCAAGTCCGAGACGGGCTTCGCGCACCAGCGATTTGCCCAGTTCGAGGCTGTTTTGCGCGCCCGGTAGCGAGAAAAACAGGTACATCGCGCCGTCGGGCGTGCGCACGTCGACGCCCTCGATCGCCTGAAGCGCCCGCACGAGATGATCGCGGCTTGCACGCAGATCCGCGACGAGCGCCTGAGTAAAGCGCTCGCCCTCTTCCACCGCGACGACGCCCGCCTGCTGCACGAACGACGGCGCGCACGACGTGTTGTACTCGACCAGCTTGCCGAGATCGTCCATCAGTTGCGTCGGGGCGACGAGCCAGCCGAGGCGCCAGCCGGTCATCAGCCACGCCTTCGAAAACGAATTCACCGCGATCACGCGCTCGTCGCGCGCGGCGAGATCGAGAAAGGACGGCGCGACGCGAGCGTCATCGCCGTAGTACAGGCGTTCGTAGACTTCGTCCGCGACGATCCAGATTCCGTGACGGCGGCAATGCGCGAGCACGGCGCGCTGCTGATCGCGCGTCATCGTCCAGCCGGTCGGGTTGTTCGGCGAGTTGATCATCAGCATGCGCGTGTTGGGCGTGAGCGCCGCGAGCAGGCGGTCGAGATCGAGCGTCCAGCCACGCGGGCCGTAAGTCAGCGAAACGGTATCGACGCTCGCGCCGAGGATTTTCGGAATCTCGACGAGATTCGGCCATAGCGGCGTCACGGCGACGACGCGATCGCCCGCACCGACCACGAGTTGCGCCGCGAGCATCAGCGCGTTCACGCCGGCGCTCGTCACGGCGATGTGCGCCGGCGTCGTCGCGCCGTGCAGCGCGCTCACGTAGCGGCTGAGCGATTCGCGCAGCGGGGCGATGCCGAGATTGTGCGTGTAGAACGTGGCGCCATCGGCAAGCGCGCGGCTTGCGGCATCGCGGATGAATTGCGGCGTCACGCGATCCGATTCGCCGAACCAGAACGGCAGCACATCGGCGACGCCGAAACCCGCGTTTGCGACCTCGCGGATCTGCGACGGCCTCAACGCCCGCACGGCGTCGCGCGCATTCGGCGCACCCGATGCGTGCGCGCCCGCCAATTGACTCAGTTCGCTGACCACCGCGCCTTCCGATTCACTCATCGCTCGCCCCGTCGTCTTGTCTTAAAAAAGAAGTCTAACGCGCGCGCCGTGATTTTCGCGATGAACGGAGGCTTATCCGAGGTCTTCCGCACGCGGCGGCAGCGAGGCGATCAGCGACCACACCGATTCCGCCGCGGGCGACAGCGAGCGATCGCGCCGCCGCACGAGCTCCACGGTCCGTTCGGCGCGCGGTTCGAGCGGCAACGCGACCAGCGACGAATCCGCCGGCAGCGGCAGCGCGAGCCACGGCAGCACGCTCACGCCGACGCCCGCTTCCACGAGCCCGAACACCGTCGCCGAGTGTCCGAGTTCCTGCACCACTTGCGCCTCGACGCCGTGCTCCTGCATGACGGCATCGATGATCGGCCGGCTGCCCGACGCGTAGTCGAGCATCACGAGCCGCTCGCCCGCGAGCGCTTCCCACGGCACCGCCGTCTCGCGCCCGAGCGGATGATCGCGCCGCGCGACGAGACAGAACGAATCGGTCATCACGGGTTCGCCGTGGAGTTCGTCGGAGGAAAACGGGCCGATCACGACGCCGAAATCGACCTCGCCCGACTTCACCTTGCGCAGGACATCTGACTGGACGTCGTCGCGCAGACTCAGCGTGATGAGCGGAAACTGCCGCAAGCACGACGCGATCACGCGCGGCATCAGCCGGCAGGCGACCGTCGGACTCGCCGCGACGATCACGCGTCCGCGGCGCTGCTGGCCGAGATCGCGCACCTCGCGCAGCGCTTCGTCCAGGTCGGCCAGCAGGCGCGACACCGTGCCGACGAGATTCACGCCGACATCGGTCAGCTGAACTTCGCGCGTCGTCCGGTCGATCAGCTTGAGACCAATTTCCCCTTCCAATTCGCGCACGCACCGGCTGACCGCCGACTGCGTGAGGCCGATTTCATCGCCTGCGCGGCTGAAGCTGCGCAGCCTCGATACTTCGATGAAGACGCGCAGTTGCCGCAACGTCACGTTCAATGGCGCGTTCATTCAGAATGCTCATCAATATCCACAATTCATGCTTGAATTATAGCGAGCATTGGTCTGACTCATGCCCGAACGCGCGTTTCGCTGCGGTGCAGCAAATCCTCACGACGCACGCCGGATGGGCCTATTGCACTTGATTGGTGATTGTCCCGATTTCTTAATCAGTGTGTTTCGGGTCTGATACGGGCCATGCTGGCATCGCGTCAGCCTACTGCCATGCGGGTTTCCCGGATTTAGCAACATGCATGGCACGGTTCTCGCATTTCATTGCGCACAGAGGTTGGAGCCATTCGCGGTTACATCGAACATCGTCCGCCGCAATCGCTCTGGCCTTTCCAGGTATTCGTTCATCGGATTCCGACCAGAGTGCGCGGCGCGGGGCAGCGCACCGGGGTTAGCTTCGCTGAGGTGAGATATGGTGCTGTTCGACGATTTGAGAGATAACGAGTGGGCGCTGGTTGAGGCGTTGTTCTGTTCCGAGCCGGCGCGCAGCGAACGGCGCGGCCGTCCGCGCGTCGAAGCGCGGGCCGTGGTCAACGCGGTTTTGTGGGTGCTGTCGACGGGCGAAGGCTGGTCGAAGCTGCCCGGACGCTACCCGTCCCCGCCGACCTGCCGCCGCCGCTTCGACGAGTGGCAGGCAGACGGCACGCTGGCCGAGATCGTGAAGCGCCTGTCCAGCAACGGCCGTGAAGTGTCGCTGCGCGGACGCATCGGTTCCAGCGCCGCCAAACCGCCCGCGCCGCCGAGCCGCGATCGCCTGCGTGGCGCGTTCTGGACGAACCCGGAATCGTGGCGCGCTCCGGCCAAGATGGCCTGAACGGTTCTTTGCATCGACCGAAGCCGGCGCTCGCTGGCTTCACCCAGACATTTCACCTCTCGCGCGGGCCGCGGCCTGCGCGAATCTTTCTCCTCTTTGCGTTGCCGCATTCGGATGTCGTAGCACAGTCGCGCGCACTGCGTCGTCGACGAAACAACTCTTTACGATTCCTTACAGCGCCCCGGCGGATCGCAGCATAGCTTGGTGATTAATCGAACAAGCCCCACGAAGGCTTCGAGGATTTCACCATGAAGGCATCGACTCTGCTCGCTCATGGCGCCTTCGTCGCGCTGACGAGCACTGCGGCGATGAGCCAGGCGCAGCCGCCACCTCCCGCATCCGACTTTCACGTCAGCACGAAGGCTTCGATGGCCGCGCCGCAGAATGCCGGCCGCAATCGCGATGCGACGCCGCCCGCGCCACGCGGCGACCTGCGCGGCGATATCGCGAGCAACGTGCGCGCGCGTCCCGATACCGAACGCGATGCGCGTTCACAACATCATTGAGTTCGTCTGAACGATGCGCGTTTGACGGAACCACTCCGGCGCGCGGCAGTCACACCTCGTGCCATGAGCACAGCATGGCGACAGTGAGATCCGGTATGCCCGTGTCGTTCGCGATACGGGCACTTTTTTGGGGTATTGCCGTTGGCTGCAGGCAGATTGTCGGCTCTTTCATCCGACGACAACGCTCCCTCGACCCATGCGTCGACTGTCGACCGCTGCCGGCCTCGCTGCCGACGTGTCCGGCAGTGCTAGACTCGCGCCTCCAGGACCGCTTCCTGACCACCGAACGTATAAGGTTCCATGCGGCGCAAGTCCCAGTCGCTGCCACGTTCGTCGCGCGAAAGACGCGTGAATTCGTGCTTGCCGCGTTCGGTCACGACCGCGATATCGACCGGTGCGTGAAATCCGGGCGCGGGCGCCACGGTGCGCTGCCGGGCGAGTTCGAGCAAACCGAGCGCGCGCAAGAGATCGAAAACGTTGGGGCGTTTCGCCCAAGGAACCTGACGATACTGCGCTCGGCGAAGTGCTTCGAGTACAACTTCGTTGGAATACGTGGTCATCTCGTTGTTTCTTCCTGTGCAGCCATGACGACGCTCGTGACGGTCGCAAGACGGTCCGCGACGTCGACTAAACGCGGCGCGCCGAATTCCGATTGCGACGAACGACTCGCAGCCGAATGTTTGGCCACCGCTTGCGTTAGGTGCTGCTTTCTATTACAAGCCCCCGTTGACAGCGCGCTAATCACGCGCTCTGCTGCGACATCCGCCGATGCGTTCCGAAGCACGCGATGACGGAACGAATTGCCCTTAAACCAATACGTTACCCCAATCAAATTGGTTCTATTCACTTTATTGCTGCTTTTTTTTGCGTTATTCGCACTATGGCGACGCCGCCGCATCCAGATTGCGATCATCGTGGCGGCGCTCGCATGGGCGATCGGCGCGGGATGGTTCGCAACGCCTTTGCTCGATCTCGCCCAGCACGGCTATCGTCACACGGACGTGCCTTCGTTCGCACCGAAGACGACGATCGTGCTGATGGGCGGCGGCACGCATCGCAGCGAAGCGGGGCTCGTTCCGAAGTCCAACGCGGTGCGGCGCATCGACGCCGTGGCAACGCTGTATCGCGAATGCCGCGAAACCGGCGCGTCGTGCAAGGTGATTCTGAGCGGCGGCGATCCGGAACATCACGGGCAGGCCGAAGCCGACAATTACGCGCCATACGTGCTTGCGCAAGGCGTCGCTGCGGACGACCTCGTGCGCGAGAATCAAAGCCTCAATACTTACCAGAACGCGCGAAACGTGGCCGGTATTCTCGGCCACGCACATGACAACCGTTTGATCGTCGTCACATCCGCGTATCACATGCGCCGCGCGTTGCGTGCTTTCGAGGCTTTCGGCTATGCGCCGGTGCCGTATGTGTCGGATGTATGGCCCACTCGCCCGACGTTCTTTCCCCGTGTGCGGGGCTTCACGAACAGCGAGCTCGCGATGCACGAACTCGTCGGGCTCGCGCGCTTCGACGTGTATCGCTGGCTGCATCTCTATTAGCGCCTCGTGATTCGGGAGCGAAGCGCATTGATAAGCACTGGAAAATAATTCGACGCTTGTGCTCGATCATGCGCGTCCGCTTTTCGGACAGACGCACGACACACCCTTGCCCGATTCAAGGCTTATGATTCAGGTTGTCTGATCGTCAGACGCGCGAGGTTAGCGGCTGACTTCCCGCACAGCGGGAGCGATTTTTGCTCAGACACAAGTGTCGTTCCAACGGATCGGACAGACGATTCCCAGGTTCCAACTGCCACTCGGAGGTAACAATGAAGAAAGTGTCCCTGGCTGTTCTGTTGTCCCTCAGCGCGGTCGCATCGGCCGCGTATGCCCAGAGCGATCAAGGCGTGACCATGAGCACCGATCCCGCCAAAATTGCTGATGTCGAGTCGCGCGCGCAGGCTCTGCAGTCGCGTCAGGAAAGCCAAAAGATGACCGAGCAGACGCCTTCTTCGCACAAGTCGATGCATCACAAGAAATCGCACAGCAAGCCGGCGGCCCCGAGCCAGTAAGCCGGTTCCCGCTGCAAGGCGCGGGGCCATTCACGCCGCGGTGAGTCGACGCATCGGCTCACCGCGGCGCGAGCAAAATCAGTTTCCCTGCTTCGCGCATTCAGGCGCGTTCGGCGCGATGCGTCACCCAGTCGCCGCCTTCGATGCACGGCAGCCCGGCAGCGGACGCAGCCCCGACGGGATAGATCAGGCAATCGACCCGATCCTTTCTCCCCTCGATTTCCACCTCCACATGCAGGCGATGCGAGCGGAATAAGCCTTCCACGCCCGGATACACATGTTCGATCTCGTCGAGCACGGGCACGAGCGCGTCCTCGATCCGGTAGACATCGCCGCGAATCGGCGCGCCCTTCTCATCGATCACGAGGCCCGGATAGTTGCCGAAGTCGAAAAGCTGACCCCGAACGTGGGCGGCACCGATCCATTCGGGCGTAGCGATGCCGTTTCGCGCGGCTGCGTGGTTGATATCGTTGGCCTCGCCCGCGCGCAGCGTGCCGTAGACAAAAACGTATTGCATTGGGAAAAACGCTCCTGTTGTCGCAAAAGGTGACGACGGGCATTATGCGCCGGGCAATATTCGCGGTGCGCCCGGGCGAGCGCTTTCGGCTACCATCGGCGCGTGGCGGTCGATGAATCCGGCCGCCTGCAACCATCAACTCGAGCGAACATGGCCACCTTTGTCGAATCGAACTCGTCGGGCGAAGAAGTCGAGCATCTCGACATTCCCGTCGAGCATTCGCCGACGCTCGATCATCCGATTCGCGTGCGCTCGCGGCCCGTTCCCTACGGCGTGCGGATCGCGCTGCATACGCATCCGTGGGCGCAGGTCGCCTATACGTCGCGCGGGGTCTTGCGTGTCGCGACAGCGGATTCGACTTGGATGGTGCCGCCTTCGCGCGCGATCTGGGTGCCGCCCAATGTCACGCACGAGGTCGTGATCGTCGAGGACGCTTATCTGCGGACGCTTTACGTCGACGCGAGCGTCGTGCCGGCGGGTCTCGGCGCGTGTCGCGTCGTCGAGGTGTCGCCGCTTTTGCGCGAAGTCATCGCGGCGCTCGATGAAGAACCGATTTCGCGTCAGCGCGAGCGACTGCTGGGCACGCTCGCGCTCGATGAAATCATCCGCTCGCAGCCGCTGCCGCTCTCCGTGCCGATGCCGAACGAGAAGCGCCTGCGCGCCCTGTGCAACGCCGTGCTCGCCGATCCGTCGCATTCCGATCTGGAGCGGTGGTCATCGGAGGCCGGCGCGAGTTCGCGCACCATCGCGCGGCTTTTCAGACGCGAACTCGGCGTGAGCTTTTCCCAGTGGCGTCAGCAGGCCGTTCTTGCGCGCGCCATTCCGCTGCTCAGCCAGGGCCGTCCGCTCGCGCAAGTTGCGCGTGAACTGGGCTATCAGAGCCAGAGCGCATTCTCCGCGATGTTTCGCCGTGCGTTCGGCGAAAGCCCGCGCGCATTTTTCGCCCGCGATGGCCGCGACGAGCGCGACATCGACGGCTCTTAGCGCGTGTGCGCGCTCTCTTCAGACGCGCCGCACCATGTGCCGGATTGCGCCGAGCTGCGCGAGCCGCGGTCCGGCCGGCCGGTATCCGAGCCGAATGTAAAGACGCGCCGCGGGGTTATCGACGAACACGCGCAACTGACATTCGGCGAGCCCGCGCGCCCTCGCCCATCGATGCGCCGTGTTGAGCAGAAAGGTCCCGGCGCCGTGTCCACGATAGCCCTTCGCGATCTGCACGTCGCGAATATGCAGCGAATTGTCTTCCTCGGTGACACGCATGACGCCAATGGGAACGCCATCCGCCTGCAGGATGAAATTTTCGGACTCGCGCCAGCTGGAAAGGAAAAGATCGCCGCGCCACACGAGATTGTGACGCCGATAGTAGCCCACCATGTTGTCGTGCGTGAGCGCTTCGGCGAAGGCGAAGTCCGCCATGTTCGCCTGGCGCAGTTGATAGAGCGAGAGGTCTTCGGTCGGGTCGAGCATCGCACGGGCACGAGAAACAGGTGCCTAAACACTAAGACAGTGTGCGCGGGCTGGCAATGGCCATTATCACGGTCGAATGCGCAGGGAACGCGTACGAAAGGGAATCGGATATGGCGAGCGGCGGAAAGCGGGCAAAAAAAATCCAGCCCGAAGGCTGGATTTCCTTAAAACAACTTGGCGGAGCGGACGGGGCTCGAACCCGCGACCCCCGGCGTGACAGGCCGGTATTCTAACCAACTGAACTACCGCTCCACTTCTTTTCATCGTTCACAGTGTCACTTGTGAACTTGCAGCGCTTTTGACTAGCAGCCGCCGATGTTCTGGCGTCCCCTAGGGGATTCGAACCCCTGTACTCACCGTGAAAGGGTGATGTCCTAGGCCTCTAGACGAAGGGGACTTTAACTTCTGCACACCCTGCGGCGAAAAAAAACCGGCTCTCATTAGCCGGAGCGTTTCTGCTCGCAAGTGTTGGCGGAGCGGACGGGGCTCGAACCCGCGACCCCCGGCGTGACAGGCCGGTATTCTAACCAACTGAACTACCGCTCCACTTCTTTTCATCCGTTCACAGTGTCACCTGCGAACTTGCAGCGCTTTGTACTAGCAGCCGCCGATGTTCTGGCGTCCCCTAGGGGATTCGAACCCCTGTACTCACCGTGAAAGGGTGATGTCCTAGGCCTCTAGACGAAGGGGACAGAAACTTGTGATTCTGTCTTTACTACTGCTCCGCTGATCTACTTGCCGCCGATCAGCGAAGACCGAAATTCTATACAACTTCGTGTTACTTGTGAAGTATTTTTTGCGACTTCCGTTTCCGGAGAACAAGCTTCGCACTACTTCAACTGCTTTCTGCTGTTCTTGGTGGAGGTAAGCGGGATCGAACCGCTGACCTCTTGCATGCCATGCAAGCGCTCTCCCAGCTGAGCTATACCCCCTTGCAGAACAGAAACGAGATTGTATAGGGCGTTTTCGAAGTTGTAAATACCCTCTGACGACTTCAGTGAAACTTTTTGCCTCGACAGACGCCGATGCGCGCAATGGATCACGCCCCGCGATCCATTGCGCGGACCTCAACCCGCCGCCTTTTCCAGACGCGCCAACACGACATCGCGTCCGAAGAGCATCAGGACGGCATCGATCGACGGCGTGTGGGTCGTGCCCGCGACCAGCAGGCGCACCGGCATCGCGAGTTGCGGCATTTTCAGCTTGTGCGCGGCGAGCGTCGCCTTGAGCGCGGCCGCGATCGCTTCCTTGGTCCACTCGACGTTCGCGAGCGCCGCACGCAGGTCCGCGATAGCCGGACGCACCGCATCGGTGACGTGCTGCGCGAAGGCGTCCGCATCGATCACCGGCTCACGATAGAACATGGCGGCGTTATCGGCGATTTCCTTCACCGTCGATGCGCGGTCCTTCAAGAGCCCGATCACCTGATCGAGCGGCGCGCCGCCGTCGATCGCCGCGGCATCGATACCGGCCTGCAGCAGGAACGGCTTCGTCAGCTCGGCGAGACGCGCGTTGTCCGCTTCCTTGATGTAGTGCGCGTTGAGCCAGTTCAGCTTGTCGTGGTCGTACTGCGCGGGCGACTTACCGAGATGCTCGAGATCGAACCATTCGACGAACTGCTCGCGCGAGAAAATCTCCGCATCGCCATGCGACCAGCCTAGGCGCGCCAGATAGTTGACCACTGCTTCCGGCAGATAGCCATTGTCGCGATAGCCCGTCACGCTCATCGCGCCGTGGCGCTTGCTCATCTTCTCGCCCTGCTCGTTCAGCACGGTCGGCAGATGCGCGTACACCGGCACCTCGCCGCCGAGCGCGCGCAGAATGTTGATCTGGCGCGGCGTGTTGTTGACGTGATCGTCGCCGCGAATCACATGCGTGATCTTCATGTCGAGATCGTCGACGACCACGCAGAAGTTATACGTCGGCGTGCCGTCGGGGCGCGCGATCACGAGGTCGTCGAGTTCCTCGTTCGAAATTTCGATGTGGCCTTTCACCGCGTCGTCCCATGCGACCGTGCCCGAGAGCGGATTGCGAAAGCGCACGACAGGCTTCACGCCTTCCGGAACCGGCGGCAGCACCTTGCCCGGCTCGGGGCGCCACGTACCGTCGTAGCGCGGCTTCTCGCCCGCGGCGCGCTGACGCTCGCGCAGCGCGTCGAGCTCTTCCGTCGACATGTAGCAGTGATACGCGAGCCCCTTTTCCATCATCTGCGCGATGACCTCGCGATAACGGTCCATGCGCTGCATCTGATAGAACGGGCCTTCGTCGAAATCGAGCCCGAGCCACGCCATGCCTTCGAGAATCGCATCGACCGACGCATCGGTGGAGCGCTCGAGATCGGTGTCCTCGATGCGCAGCACGAAAGTGCCCTTCATCTTGCGCGCGAACGCCCACGGATAGAGCGCGGAGCGGATGTTGCCGAGATGGATGAAGCCGGTCGGACTCGGAGCGAAGCGTGTGCGGACTTGGGTGGTCATTGCTGTTTACTCGATGAATGGCAGTGCGCCAGGCGCTGAAATGCCGCGCAAAATGAGACGAAATTATACTCGCCGCCCGCTTCGCGCCGGTCCGCGCGCCTTTTGTTTTATGATGTGCGCGCTTTTCAAGATCTCCCCGACCGCCCGCATCGACGGGCCTGCCGGAACCCGCCGCACCGCTGGAGCACACTTTGAGTTCATCGTCACCCCGTCTTTCGCGCCGCGCGTTTTCGCTCGCGGCCGCGTCGTCCGTTCTCGCCGCCTGCACCACCACGAGCGGCGGCAATTCAGGCGAAACGGCAATCGTCACGCCGCCGGCGCCGCCGAAGGCAGAACCGCAACAACCGATGCGTATCGGGCTCGCGCTCGGCGGCGGCGCCGCGCGCGGCTTCGCGCATATCGGCGTGATCAAGGCGCTCGAGGCGCGCAACGTGCGCGTGGATCTCGTCGCGGGCACGAGCGCCGGCTCGGTCATCGCGGCGCTGTACGCATCGGGGATGAGCGGCATCGCGATCAACAAGCTCGCCCTCACGATGGACGAAGCCTCGATCAGCGACTGGGCGATGCCCTTTCGCGCGCGCGGCATCCTGCAAGGCGTCGCGCTGCAGAACTACCTGAACAGGACGCTCGACAACCGTCCGATCGAAAAGATGGCGAAGCCGCTCGGCATCGTCGCCACGGATCTGAAGAGCGGCCAGCCGATTCTCTTTCAGCGCGGCAACACGGGCGTCGCTGTGCGGGCGTCGTGCAGCGTGCCGTCGATTTTCGAGCCGGTGAAGATCGGCGATCGCGAGTATGTCGACGGCGGGCTCGTGAGTCCGGTGCCAGCGGCGTTCGCGCACAAGATGGGCGCGGATTTCGTGATCGCGGTCGATATTTCGGCGCGGCCGGAAAGCGGGCTGACATCGAGCTCGTTCGACGTGCTGATGCAGACCTTCACGATCATGGGCCAGACCATCAAGGCCTACGAGCTCGACAAATACGCGAACGCGGTCGTCCGCCCCAACCTCAACGCGATGAGCAGCAGCGATTTCAGCCAGCGCAATGCATCGATTCTCGCGGGCGAGGAAGCCGTCGCCAAGATGTGGCCGACGTTGCAGCGACAGCTCGCGGAGCGCGGCGCGAAGGTCTGAACTTCTGCAATGCGAAGCATCGGCGCAAAAGAATGCCCGCAAAACAAAACGGCGGCTTCTCACGAAGCCGCCGTCATGGCGAATCAGAACCGGTCAGTAGTCCGCGTCCTCGATCCAGGCCGCCTGGATTGCCTCGAGAATCTTCTCGTTGGACTTTTCGGGATCGTCGTCGAAACCGTCGAGTTCGGTGATCCAGCGATGCAGGTCAGTGAAACGCACATATTGGGGATCGACATCCTGATGCGCGTCGGTGAGTGCCATCGCGATCTCCTGGGTATCTGTCCACTTCATGGGCGAGCCTCCTGTCAGTGATTTTCTTTGGCGTGATTGATGGAGTAGCGCGGGATCTCGACCACCAGATCCTCGTCGGCAGGCACCATTGCCTGACATGATAACCGCGATGTCGGTTCGAGACCCCACGCTTTATCGAGCAGATCGTCCTCGTCTTCCTCGGACGGCTCGAGCGCGTTGAAGCCCTCGCGAATGATGACGTGGCACGTCGTGCACGCGCACGATTTCTCGCAGGCGTGCTCGATCTCGATGCCGTGATCCAGCAGATTGTCGCAGATGCTCTTGCCGGTGTCGGCGTCGATCACCGCGCCGTCCGGGCAAAGCTCCACGTGAGGCAGCACAACGATTTGAGGCATGTTTCGTATTTCTCGAATAGGATGATTTAGACGTCGTCGAGCTTGCGGCCCGCGAGCGCGCGGCGGATGCTCTTGTTCATGCGGCGCGCGGCGAATTCATCGGTGCCGGTGGCGAGCGTCTTCGTCGCATCTTCGATCTTCTCGACCGAATCGCCGTTCGCGAGCGCCGCCAGTTCGGTCACGAGCGCGACGATTTGCGCGCGTTCATCGTCGTCGAGCAGTTCGCCGTCAGTTTCGAGCGCAACGTGCGTCGCTTCGATGAGACGCTCCGCTTCCACCTGCGCCTCGCGCAACGCACGCGCGCGCATGTCCGTCTCGGCGGTCTTGAAGCTCTCTTCGAGCATGCGGGCGACTTCGTCGTCGGCGAGTCCGTACGACGGCTTCACGACCACCGACGCCTCCACGCCCGACATCTGCTCGCGCGCGAACACGGACAAGAGACCGTCCGCGTCGACCTGATAGGTCACACGAATGCGCGCCGCGCCCGCCGCCATCGGCGGAATGCCGCGCAACTCGAAGCGCGCGAGCGACCGGCAATCGGACACGAGTTCGCGCTCGCCCTGCACGACATGGATCGCCATCGCGGTCTGGCCGTCCTTGAAGGTCGTGAAATCCTGCGCGCGCGCGGTCGGGATCGTCGAATTGCGCGGGATGATTTTCTCGGTGAGGCCGCCCATCGTTTCGACGCCGAGCGACAGCGGAATCACGTCGAGCAGCAGCCAGTCGTCGCCTTCGCCGCGACGGTTGCCCGCGAGCAGATCGGCCTGAATCGCAGCGCCCAGCGCGACGACCTGATCTGGATCGAGATTGATGAGCGGCGGCTGGCCGAAGAACGTTTCGACCGCGCGGCGGATCACCGGCATGCGCGTGGCGCCGCCAACCAGTACGACGCCCTTGATGTCCTTCGCGGCGACCTTCGCATCGCGCAGCGCCTTTTTCGTCGGCGTGAGCGTGCGCGCGACGAGCGCCTCGGTCAGCGCGGCGAACTCGGCTTCGGTCACGGCGACATCGATCTGCTGGCCGGTCGAGAGCGTCGCCTGGACGCGCGTTTCGTTCGTCGACGACAGCGCTTCCTTCGCGTTGCGAACGAGATCGAGCAGCAAGCGCACGTCTTCCGGCGCATCGACCGACACGCCCGCCGCCGTCAAGACGTGCCGATACAGCGCGTGATCGAAATCGTCGCCGCCGAGCGCGGAATCGCCGCCCGCCGCGAGCACTTCGAAGACGCCTTTCGTGAGCTTGAGAATCGACAGATCGAATGTGCCGCCGCCGAGGTCGTAGACGGCGTAGAGGCCTTCCGCGCCGTTATCGAGACCGTAAGCGATCGCGGCTGCGGTCGGCTCGTTGAGCAGGCGCAGCACGTTCAGGCCGGCGAGCTTCGCCGCGTCCTTCGTCGCCTGACGCTGGGCTTCGTCGAAATAGGCGGGCACCGTGATCACCGCGCCGACGAGATCCTCGCCGAGCGTGTCTTCCGCGCGATAACGCAGCGTCGCGAGAATTTCCGCCGATACTTCGACCGGGCTTTTCACGCCGTCGACGGTGCGAATCTGCACCATGCCCGGCGCGTCGATGAAATCGTACGGCGCGTTCTCCGCGCCCTCGACCTCGCTCTTGCCGCGGCCCATGAAACGCTTGACCGAGACGATCGTATTGCGCGGATCGATGACCGCTTCTTCCTTGGCGGCGCGGCCGATGCGCCGTCCGCCGTTCTCCAGATAGCGCACGACCGACGGCAGCAGCACGTGGCCGTCCTCGTCGGGCAGCGCTTCGGGCACGCTGCTGCGCACGGCCGCGACGAGCGAGTTCGTCGTGCCGAGATCGATGCCGACCGCCACGCGCCTTTGATGCGGCGCCGGCGCCATGCCGGGTTCTGAGATTTGCAGTAAAGCCATCGTTGGTCTTATGGGGTTGTATGCGGCGCGTTTGCCTTTAGTGTTCGAGCCGTTCGATCTGCGTGCCGATTTCATGCGCCACGCGTTCGATGAACATCAACTGACGCACGGCCTCGCCCGCCGCCTGATCCGACTTGCTGTCGATCAGCGCCTCGAGCTTGATGAAGCGAATGCGCTCTTCGTCGCGCAGTTCGTCGAGCAGCGCTTCGAGCGCACCGATGTTCTTCGCGTTCGCCGCATCCTCGATATTTTCGCGCCATTCCATCTGCTGCATCAGGAACGCCGGCTCCATCGCGGTGTTGTTCTCCGCGCCGACGTCGATGCCGCGCTGCGCGAGCATATAGCGCGCGCGCTTCAGCGGATCGCGCAGCGTCTGATACGCCTCGTTCGCGTGCGTGGCCCACTGCATCGCGAGACGCTTCTGCGCATCGCCGGCCGCGGCGAAACGGTCCGGATGCACTTGCGCCTGCACGGTGCGATAAGCGTCGTCGAGCTTCTGCTGGTCGACGGCGAAGGTCTGCGGCAGATCGAAGAGATCGAAGTGACTGTCGGTGAGCGTGGCCATGCTATGTCTGTGAATTCAGTGTGCGCGAATGAAAAAGGCGGCACGCGCCGCCTCTTTTGCCGATACCGCCGGCGTCATTCCCGTCAGACGCGGAACGATTCGCCGCAGCCGCATTCGTCCTTCGCGTTCGGATTGTTGAACTTGAAGCCTTCGTTCAGGCCTTCGCGGGCGAAGTCCAGCTCGGTGCCGTCGAGATACGGAAGACTCTTCGGATCGATCACGATCTTCACGCCCGACGACTCGAACACGGTGTCTTCCGGTGCGAGCTCGTCGACATACTCGAGCTTGTAGGCGAGGCCCGAACAGCCCGTCGTCCGCACGCCCAGCCGCAAGCCGACGCCCTTGCCGCGCCGCGTCAGATACTTCTGCACGTGTTGTGCCGCTTTATCCGTCAACGTGATTGCCATAGTCTTCGCTTCTCTCTTCGGGGCGCCGCCCCGGACGCCCGTCGTCACAATTACGCCGCTGCCTGCTTCGATTCAGCCGCTGCCGCTTCCGGCGCCGCGACGCCATGACGCTGCTTGTAGTCCGCAACCGCCGCCTTGATCGCGTCTTCCGCGAGGATCGAGCAGTGGATCTTCACCGGCGGCAGCGCCAGTTCTTCGGCGATCTGCGTGTTCTTGATGGTGAGCGCCTGATCCAGCGTCTTGCCCTTCACCCATTCGGTGACGAGCGAGCTCGATGCGATCGCCGAGCCGCAGCCGTAGGTCTTGAACTTCGCGTCCTCGATCACGCCATCCGCGCCCACGCGGATCTGCAGCTTCATCACGTCGCCGCACGCCGGCGCGCCGACCATGCCGGTGCCGACGGTGTCGTCGTCCTTCGAGAACGAGCCGACGTTACGCGGGTTTTCGTAGTGGTCCAGAACCTTGTCGCTATAAGCCATGATTCAAACTCTCCTAATATTCGGTGTCGCGTGGCGCTCAGTGGTCGCTTAGTGCGCAGCCCACTGGATGGTCGAGATGTCGATGCCGTCCTTGTGCATTTCCCAGAGCGGCGACAGATCGCGCAGTTTCGCGATCTTGTTCTTCAGCAGGTTGATCACATAGTCGACGTCCTGCTCGGTGGTGAAGCGGCCGACCGTGAAGCGGATCGAGCTGTGCGCGAGTTCGTCGTTACGGCCGAGCGCGCGCAGCACATAAGAAGGCTCGAGCGACGCCGACGTGCACGCCGAACCCGACGACACCGCGACGTCCTTCACCGCCATGATCAGCGATTCGCCTTCGACGAAGTTGAAGCTGATGTTGAGGTTGTGCGGCACGCGGCGTTCCATGTCGCCGTTGACGTACACCTCTTCGATGTCCTGCAGCCCCTTCAGCAGACGGTCGCGCAGCATGCGGATGCGCTCGTTCTCCGTCGCCATTTCCTCACGCGCGATGCGGAACGCTTCGCCCATGCCGACGATCTGATGCGTCGCGAGCGTGCCCGAACGCATGCCGCGCTCGTGACCGCCGCCGTGCATCTGCGCTTCGATGCGCACGCGCGGCTTGCGACGCACGTACAGCGCGCCGATGCCCTTCGGACCGTACGTCTTGTGAGCCGAAAACGACATCAGATCGACCTTCAGCTTTTGCAGATCGATTTCGATCTTGCCGGTGGCTTGCGCCGCATCGACGTGAAAAATGATGCCCTTCTCGCGCGTGATCTCGCCGATCGCCTCGATGTCCTGAATCACGCCGATTTCGTTGTTCACGCTCATCACGGAGACGAGGATCGTGTCCGGACGGATCGCCGCCTTGAACTTTTCCAGATCGATGAGACCGTCGTCCTTCACGTCGAGATACGTGACTTCGTAGCCTTCGCGCTCCAGCTCACGCGTGGTGTCGAGCACGGCCTTGTGCTCGGTCTTCACGGTGATGATGTGCTTGCCCTTGCTCTTGTAGAAGTGCGCCGCGCCCTTGATGGCGAGGTTGTCCGATTCCGTCGCACCCGACGTCCAGATGATCTCGCGCGGATCGCAATTCACGAGCGCCGCGACGTTCTCGCGCGCTTCCTCGACCGCACGCTCCGCATCCCAGCCGTACTGGTGGCTGCGCGAGGCCGGATTGCCGAACTGCTCGCGAAGATACGGAATCATCTTGTCCACCACGCGCGGATCGACGGGGGTCGTCGCGCTGTAGTCCATGTAAATGGGCAGGTGGGGAATATCGTTGTTCATCAGTCGCTCCGGGAAAATCGGTCAAAGCTCTTGGCTGGGACGCTTTCGTCTGCGCGCGCGGCTCGCGCCGGCGCGGTTTATGTCATCCGGCCAGATTGAAAATGGAATTCGGCCCCTTGGGCACGACACGCGCGGCCTCGACGCCAGCCGATTCCGCGCGCCGGTCGCGCAGCACCGCCGACGAACCTTCGCGCGCACGCTGCTGGTCGACCAGATCCTTCAACGAGACGGAATCGAGATACTCGACCATCTTCTGGTTCAGTGTCGCCCAGAGCTCGTGCGTCATGCAGTGGCCGTCGTGCTGCTTCGTGCCTTCGCACGTGCCCTTGCCGCCGCACTGCGTGGCGTCGATCGGCTCGTCGACCGCGATGATGATGTCGGCAACCGTGACGTTCTCCGCGCGGCGCGCGAGGTTGTAGCCGCCGCCCGGTCCGCGAACCGATTCGACGATCTCATGCCGCCGCAGCTTGCCGAAGAGCTGTTCGAGGTAGGAAAGCGAGATGCGCTGGCGCTGACTGATGCCTGCCAGCGTCACCGGGCCCTGCTCCTGGCGCAGCGCCAGGTCGATCATCGCCGTGACGGCGAAACGGCCTTTCGTGGTGAGTCTCATAATTGGGAGCTAACGCTAATACTCGATGGTTTTCGTCAAGTATAAATAGCCCACGTTTTTAGTCAAGTATCCGGGGCGAGATAAGTAGTCTTTTAACGCGTTTTTTTGGATCGCGCGGCCGCGCCGCCGCTCAGGCAGTCAACTGAGCGCGTAAGGCTTTCAGCAAGCCTTCACATGCGTCCTCGCATTGGTCGAGCACTTTTTCGAAGCCCTCTTCGCCACCGAAATAGGGATCGACCACCACGCGGCTGTCGTCGCGCGTCGCGAACTCCATCAGCAGGCGAATCTTGTCGCGGTGCTCGGACGGGCAGACTTCCGCCAAGGCGGCGGCGTTGGCGTCGTCCATGACGATGAACAGATCGAAGCGCGCGAAATCGGCCGCGGCGACCTGACGGCCGCGCAACTTCGACAGATCGTAGCCGCGCTTCTTCGCTGCCTTTTGCGCGCGTTCGTCCGGTGGCTCGCCGATGTGCCAGTCGCCGGTGCCCGCCGAATCGATCACGATGCGCTCAGCCAGTTTCGCGCGCTCGACGAGATCGCGCATCACCGCTTCCGCGCTGGGCGAGCGGCAGATATTGCCGAGACAGACGAAGCAGACCGCGATCGAGTTCATCTAAAGCCGGGAAAAGTCGTGATGTCCGGCGTCGATAGAAACAGCACCGGAATGCGTCCCGAATTATACAAAGGGGCACAAATTCTCGCCCACACGGCTCATTCCATCTTGCGCAACGCTTTCATCGCTCGTCCCGATGGATGTCGTGCGTGATGAAGCGCGACTCGCCGTTGGGCATGTCGAGCCAGTCGCGATTCGCAAGCGTGCGGCGCATATCGGAGAGACCGCTTTCCCAGTGTTCGCGCATCGTCGAAAAGCCGAACTGGTAGTCCTTGAAATGCCCCTCGTACTCTTTTTGCCGGTATATCAGGTGGATGATGTTGTAACGCTTCGAACATGCCAGTTGGGCGGCGAGCCTGCACCATTCGTCGCTCTCGCGGACGTCTTCGGGCACGAGATCGAGAACGTGCTGCAACACGTTACGGTAGCGCTGCGCGCGCTGCATCTGATCCGTGACGAGACGCGTGCGGCTCGAATACTGCACGTCCTTCACGCGCCCCATCACGTCGACGATGCTGTCGGGCACCGGCCCGCGCGCGCTCCACAGATCGACCTGGAAGGCGAGCGTGTCGCGGCGCGGCGTCGCCTGCGCGATTTCGTAGAGCGGCGTGTTCGACATGAGACCGCCGTCCCAATAGAACTGGCCGTCGATCTCGACTGCGGCGAAGCCCGGCGGCAAGGCGCCCGAGGCAATGAAATGCTCGGCGCGCAAGCGGATCTGCGTGTTGTCGAAATACGCGAAGTTGCCGGTCGCGACGTTCACCGCGCCTACCGACACGCGCGTTTCGCCGGAATTGATGCGGTCGAAATCGCAAAGCCGCTCGAGCGTGGCCTTGAGCGGCGTGGTGTCGTAATAGCTCGCGGTCTGCGGCGAGCTCGACGCGATCGGCGACGGCGGCGGAAAGCGCGGGATGAAAAATCCCTTCTGCCCTTCGACGATCGCACCGAAAGCCTGCATCGCGGTGAACGCCTTGCGGATTTCGTCGACGGAATCGAATAGCGCGCGCTCGAGGAACGCGGGCAACGGGAAACCGAACGCGGGCCGGCAGATCGTCTCCCAGAATTCAAGCAGACGCGTCACGCGATGCTCGGGCGCGTTGCCCGCGATGATCGCCGTGTTAAGCGCGCCGATCGAGATGCCGGCGATCCAGTTCGGATGGATGTCCGCCTCGTGCAACCCTTGATAGACGCCCGCCTGATAGGCGCCGAGCGCGCCCCCGCCCTGGAGCATGAGCGCGATCGTCTCGTAGGGAGGCAGGTGCACGCGGGCTTGCCGCCCGGCGGACGCCCGAGTCCGCGCGCTTTCCCGTCCTATGACTTCTTCGTTCTCGATTTCCGACATCCCGCGCGTTCTCCTTATTGCATGAACCAGCCGTGACTCACGACGAACGATTGCCCCGTCAGCGCCGCCGTTTCGAACGCGGAAAGGAAGAGCACGGTCTGAGCGACGTCCTCGACGGTCGTGAATACGCCATCGACCGTGCCACCGAGCATCACGCGCCTGACGACTTCTTCCTCGCTGATTTTCAACTCCTTGGCCTGCTCGGGAATTTGCTTGTCGACGAGCGGCGTACGCACGAAGCCCGGACAGACGACGTGCGAGCGCACGTTGTGCTTCGCGCCTTCCTTCGCCAGCACGCGCGCGAGGCCGAGCAGTCCGTGTTTCGCGGTCACATAGGCGGACTTCAGCGGCGACGCCTCGTGCGAATGCACCGAACCCATATAGATCACTACCCCGCCGCGATCGTCCTTGTACATATGCTTGAGCGCGGCTTTGGTGGTGAGAAACGCGCCGTCGACGTGGATCGCCATCATCTTCTTCCAGTCGGCGTACGCGTAGTTTTCGATGGGATTGACGATCTGAATGCCCGCGTTCGACACGAGGATGTCCACAGAGCCCAGTTCCGCAGCGACGCGATCGATGCCCTGATTGACGGCGTCTTCGTTCGTCACGTCCATCGCGATGCCGATAGCCTTGCCGCCCTTGCCGCGGATCTCTTCGGCGACCGCGTCCGCGCCCGCCTGATTCAGATCGGCGATGGCGACCGCCGCGCCCGCGCCGGCGAGCGTGAACGCGATAGCCTTGCCGATACCGCTCGCCGCGCCCGTCACGATCGCGGCCTTGCCGTCGAGCTTACCGTTTGATGACATGCGAACCTCCTATCCAGTGGGAAGACATCGGGTGTATGACAACATCCGTCGGCACGGCTATCAAGCTGGCCGTTCGGCATAGGAAAAGTCGGGCGAAACTCAGAACGCTTAGGCCATTCGGCCGACTGTTCATGAAAGTCCGGGAGCGGTTATTGTGCATGAAGGACGCAATGCGCCGCAGCACGCGCTGGGCGTCGTGAGTCATGCAGCGCACGGGGTCGGCTAGAATAGGCGCCCTTCCGCCGCACCTTTTCATTTTGCTTCTCGCGCCCGACGCGGGCCTCCTGTCATGCTCAGTTACCGTCACGCCTTTCATGCGGGCAACCACGCCGATGTGCTGAAACACGCGATCGTCATTCAGATGCTTCGCTATCTCGGCCAGAAGGACAAATCGTATTGGTATGTCGACACGCACGCCGGCGCCGGAGTGTATTCGCTCACCGAAGGCTTCGCGACGAAGAACGCCGAGTTCGAGACGGGCATCGGCAAGCTTTGGGATCGCGGCGACCTGCCGGCGCTGCTCGCCGACTATGTCGACGAAGTGAAGGCATTGAATCCCGATGGCGGTCTGCGTTTCTATCCCGGCTCGCCCTATCTGGCCTGGCGCACGATGCGCGAGCAGGATCGCATGCGGCTTTTCGAGTTGCACAGCACGGAAATCGACGTGCTGCGCCACAATTTCCGCGATGCCGGCCGGCGCGCGATGATCTACGAAGGCGACGGCTTCGACGGCATCAAGGCGATTCTTCCGCCGCCGCCGAGGCGTGCGCTCGTGCTGATCGATCCGTCGTACGAGGACAAGCGCGACTACGCCCGCACGATTACGTGCCTCGAAGAAAGTATCAAGCGCTTCTCGACCGGAACGTATGCGGTCTGGTACCCGATCGTCACGCGCCAGGAGTCGCAGCGTTTCGCCGATCAGCTGAAGGCGATCCAGCCGAACGGCTGGCTGCATGCGGCCCTCACGGTGAGGAAACCGCCGACGGACGGCTTCGGGTTGTTCGGCAGCGGCATGTTCGTAATCAACCCGCCCTACACGCTGGCGAAGGAACTGAAGGAATCACTGCCCTACCTCGTCGACGCGCTCGGCGAGGATGGCAACGCTTCGTTCAAGCTTGAACATCGCGCCGACTGAGCACGGTTTCGGGGTCAGGGATAAGGCGCGCGCGGAGTTCTGGGGCGCACGCCGCCGCCAGGCTGAACGGGCACCATGTTCTGTCCGCTTGAATATTCGACGTATGGTGAAACGACGATGGGCGGTTGAGCCTCCTGCGGGATGCCGGGCAATGTCGCCATCGGCACCATGCCCGGGCCGCCGAGCGGGCCGCTCTGGAGCACCGTGCCGCTCACGCCGCTGTGGATACCGGTTTGCGTATCGAGTACGAGCGGTTCGCCGCCCGGCTTGGCGAGCGCCGGTTGCGAGCCGGGCAAGACTGCGGCGAGCGCGATGCAAACCTGCGTGACTTTCGTGATTCGATGGCGGAACCCGATATTCGTCGTGTCATTGATATGGCCTGGCATCGCGCGCGCTTTTGTGTAGACGAAACCGCTTTACCTTACCCCGGTGGCAAGCTTTAGGCTAGGTGGTTCGACACATAAGCAGCCTTGCAACCGCCCCTTCCACAGGAGATACGATGAAATCAACAAGAATCGCACTTGCCATCTTCACCATCCTCTGCAGCGCAAGCGTGAATGCCCAGACCGCCGCGCCGGCGAGCGATGCAATGCCAGGCATGAATATGGAACAGCACGAGCCGAAGCCGACGGACGTCTCGTCCACCGCCGCGTTCCAGGCCGCCGATCAGAAAATGATGTCGGGCATGTCGAGCATCGAGTACACGGGGGACGCCGACCGGGATTTCGTCGCGCACATGATTCCGCATCATCAGGGCGCGGTGGAAATGGCGAAGGTCCAACTGAAGTACGGCAAGGACGCCAAGCTGCGCAAGCTGGCGAAGGACATCATCGCCGCGCAGAACAAGGAAATCGCATTCATGAAACAGTGGCTGGAGCAGCATCCGCACAAGCAGTAAAACGCTCCGCTCACGTGACGAGCAAAAAGCAAAAGCCCCGCAATTGCGGGGCTTTTGCTTTCACATCGGGCGTGTTCGACGCCAGGAACGAAACGCTTAAGCGTTGTAGCCGTTCGTTTCCAGCGAGCGGATGCGCTGTTCAAGCTGGACGATGTCCGTCGATTGCGCAAGATAGGCTTCGCGGCGGCGCTGCTCGGCGGCTTCAAACCAGATGCTCAGTTTTTCGATGAGGAATGCAAACATGGTGTTCTCCAAGGTCTTCGAAAGATCCCTGGCGGTTCGGGTCAGGGATTACCCGCGTTAGGGAATACCCGGATTATAGGGGAGAACGTCCGTGCCGGGGTAGTGAAATGCTTGAATAGTGTGCATTCGGATTCGGAATGGTGCAGGCCGCATTCTTGCTTAAACCACTGATTTCTCGTATCAATTTGCTCATTATCAACGATCTGGTCGTTGCACACGCACCATTTTCGTGCATTACTGCGCCAGCTTGTCCAATATCGGGCAATCCGGCCGCGCGTCGCCGTGACAATGATTAGCCAGATGCGACAGCGTGTCGCGTATCTCGGTTAATTCGGCGATCCGCCGGTCCAGTTCCGCAACATGTTCCAGCGCAATCGACTTCACCTCCGCGCTCGCCCGCGACCGGTCCTGCCACAAGGCGAGCAGCTTGCGGATATCGTCGACGAGAAAACCGAGCCGGCGTGCCTGCCGCACGAAACGCAGCGCGTGGACCTCGTGATCGCCATACACGCGATATCCCGATGACGTCCGTCCGACCGGATTGAGCAATCCGACGCTCTCGTAGTAGCGGATCATTTTCGCGGTCACGCCCGAGGCGCGGGCCGCTTCGCCGATATTCATCGTCTGCTCCTGAAAAATGTCATTCCGACTCTACACCTTCCCATGATGGCAAGGTATACGATGTCGTTGATCCGGACTTTTTCAAGGGGAAACAGCAATGACCGAATTCGAAGTTCAGGGCATGAGTTGCCAGCACTGCGTCGCCGCTGTGACGCGCTCGATTCAGGAAATCGATCCGCAAGCGCAAGTTCGCGTCGATCTGGAGCGAGGCAAGGTCGCCGTCGAATCCGCAAAATCGAACGATGCGCTCAAGGAAGCCATCGACGAGGCCGGCTATACGGTCGTCGGCGTCGCTTCGGCATGAGGCAAAACGAGCGCTTTACCGTCGCGCTGATCGGGGCGTCGGGGTTGCTGGGCCGGGCGGTTGCCACGGAACTGGCGAGCGCGGCCAGCACGCAGACGTGGCGCGTCGTGCATACGGCTCACCGGCGCGCCGACGCCGCGAGCGTGAAGCTCGACCTGCTCGACCATGACGCGGTACGCGCGTTCGTGCGCGATCTCGCGCCGGATGCGATCGTGGTCGCGGCAGCGGAGCGGCGTCCGGACATCTGCGAAAACGATCCGGCGCTCGCGCGCGCGTTGAATGTCGAGGCGTTGAGCGTGATCGCCACCGAAGCGCGCGCGCTCGGCACATGGGTATTGTCGATTTCGACCGACTACGTCTTCGACGGCGCGTCGCCGCCCTATTTGCCCGACGACGCGCCCGCGCCGCTCAACGCCTACGGCCAGAGCAAGCTCGACGGCGAACGCGCGCTGCTCGCGAGCGATCCGATGTCCTGCGTGCTGCGTCTGCCGCTGCTTTACGGGCCGTTCACCGACTGGAGCGAATCTGCGGTGACGAGCCTCACGCCCGCGATCGTGAAATCGTCCGAGGCTGCCGGCGCGCCCGCCTCGATGGACGCCTGGGCGACGCGTTATCCGACATACACGCCCGATGTCGCCGTGGTGATTCGCGGCATGCTCGAACATCACGCGAAAGGCGCGACGATCTCCGGGATCACGCAATGGTCCGGCGACGAGCCGATGACGAAGTTCGATATCGCCGAACGCATCGCGCGAGCACTGAAAGTGGACGCGAAGCTCGTTGCGCAGCGCACGCCCGCGGACGCGACGCCGCGCCCGCGCGACTGTCATCTCGATTCCGGCCGGCTGGAAGCGCTGGGCATCGGCCGGCGCACGCCGTTCGACATCGCGATCGGCAGACTGCTCGCGAAGTATCCGGACGTCTCATCTCAGTGAAAATCGCGGCTCGGCGCGGCCAGGCGGCCGAGCAAAGCACTATGGTCTTCGAGCCGCTGCGCCACCAGATGGCGCACCTCGCCTTCCATTTGCCAGACGCCGTGCACGCCGAGCAGCGACGCGCCTAGCAGCACCTTGCGCTGTTTCTCGACGAGCCCCGGCCAGACGATCACGTTGATTGCGCCCGTTTCGTCCTCGATCGATACGAAAATCGTGCCGTTGGCCGTGCCCGGCCGCTGCCGCACCGTCACGATGCCGCACGCCCGCACGAAGCGCCCGTTTCTGATATCCGCGAGTTCGGCCGCGGTCTTGAAGCGCATACGCGCGAGCTTCGCGCGCAAAAGCGCGAGCGGATGCCGATTGAGCGTGAGCCCGAGACTCGCGTAATCGTCGACGATTTCGCGACCTTCCGATGCTTCCGGCAGCAGCAGCGGCGCCTCGCTCATCGGCGCGTCGCGCAGCAATTCCGGCGCGCGCTGCTGTGCGGTGACCGCCCACCACGCCTGACGCCGGTGTCCTGCAATGCTCGCGAGCGCATTGCCCGCCGCGAGCGCTTCGAGTTCGCGGCGCGACAACGCGGCACGGCGCGTGAGATCGTCGACATCGATGAACGGCGCTTCTGCGCGCGCGGCCATGATCCGCTCGGCCGCCGCTTGCGGCAGACCTTTGATCAGTTGCAGGCCGATCCGCACGCCTGGCCCTTTCGCGCCGTATTGCCGTCCATCCAGCTCGACGCGCTTTCTGAGCCTGCGCGCCGCTCGCTGCACGGTCTTCCGGAACACGCGATCCGACTCTGCCGCGCCGTAAAACTGTTGACGCCGCCGCTCCTTGCCGGCATCGAACCCGATGCGCTCGCCATCGCCGGCGCGCGCTTCCAGCACCGACTCCCAATCGCTCAGCGAAACATCGGGCGCGAACACCGGCACGCCGTGACGCCGCGCGTCCTGCACGAGTTGCGACGGCGAATAAAAGCCGAGCGGCTGGCTGTTCAGCAGGCCGGCCAGAAACGCCGCGGGCTCGTAACGCTTGATCCACGCGCTGAAGTAGACGAGCAGCGCGAAGCTCGCCGAGTGACTCTCAGGAAAGCCGTATTCGCCGAAACCCTCGATCTGCTTGCACACGCGCGCGGCGAAATCGTGCTCGTAGCCGCGCGCGAGCATCTTCTGCATGAGATCGGCTTGATACTTTTCCAGATGACTGCCGCGGCGCCACGCGGCCATCGCGCGGCGCAACTGATCGGCCTGTTCCGCCGTGTAGCCCGCCGCGACCATCGCGAGCTTCATCACCTGCTCCTGAAAGATCGGCACGCCGAGCGTGCGGCCGAGCACCGGCCGCAGTTCCTCTTTCGGATAATCCTCCTCTTCCAGGCCCTGCTTGCGGCGCAAATACGGATGCACCATGCCGCCCTGGATCGGGCCGGGCCGCACGATCGCCACTTCGATGACGAGGTCGTAATACTTCTGAGGCCGCAAGCGCGGCAGCATGCTCTGCTGCGCACGCGATTCGATCTGAAACACGCCGATGGTGTCCGCGCGGCAGCACATTTCGTAGACGGCCTTGTCCTCGCGACGAATATGCGACAGCCCGAAGCCCGGCACGCCGCGCCGCAGCGCGACGAATTCGAGCGCGCGCCGGATCGCCGAAAGCATGCCGAGCGCGAGCACGTCGACTTTCAGGAGCTTCAGCTGATCGATGTCGTCCTTGTCCCATTGAATCACGCAGCGGTCCTTCATCGCGGCGTTTTCGATCGGCACGAGCCGCGACAGACGTTCCCGCGCGATCACGAAGCCACCGACATGCTGCGACAAATGCCGCGGAAAGCCGCGCAACTCGCGCGTGAGCCGGATCAGATGCTTCGTGACGTGCGAATCGTCGCTGAAGCCGGCTTCCCGGAGATAACCCGCCACCGCCGACGGCCCGTCCCACCATTGCTGCGATTTGCCGATGCGCTCGATCAGCGATGCATCGAGCCCGAGCGCCTTGCCGACATCCTTCAGCGCGCTGCGCGTGTGATACGTGATGAGCGACGCCGCCAGCGACGCGCGATGCCGCCCGTACTTCTGATAGATGTACTGGATGACTTCCTCGCGCCGCTGATGCTCGAAATCGACATCGATGTCGGGGGGCTCGTTGCGCGCTTGCGAGATGAAGCGCTCGATCAGGAGACCCATCCGCACCGGATCGAGCTCGGTGATGAAGAGGCAATAACAAATGATCGAATTCGCCGCCGAGCCGCGTCCCTGACACAAAATCCCTTTGCTGCGCGCGAACGCGACGATGTCGTAGACCGTCAGGAAGTACTTCTCGTATTCCAGCTTCGCGACGAGCGCCAGTTCCTTGTCGATGAGACCGATCGTCTCGGCGTCCATGCCGTTCGGCCAGCGCTGCAGCGCGCCCGCCATCACCCGCTTGCGCAGATAGCTCGCGGGCGTCTCGCCGGGCGGCACCAGTTCCTCGGGATATTCGTACTTGAGTTCGTCGAGCGAGAAGGTGCAGCGCGCGGCCACCTTCAACGTTTCCCGGATCGCCTCTTTCGGATAAAGCGCGCCGATGCGCAACCGCGTGCGCAGATGCCGCTCCGCGTTCGCTTCGAGCGCATAGCCGCATTCGGCGAGCGGCCGGTTCAGGCGAATCGCGGTGAGCGTGTCCTGCAAGGGCTTGCGCGAGCGCGCGTGCATCAGCGCACCGCTTGCCGCGATGAGCGGCAATCCGCTCGCCTGCGCGATCACGCGGCACGAAGCGAGACGCTCGTCGTCGCTGCCGTCCTGCCAGAGCTCCAGCGCGAGCCACGCGCGGCCCGCGGCGAAACCGGCCAGCCAGTGCGCGCGATCGAGCGTATCGGCGAGCGTCGCTGCGCGCTGCGGCACGAGAATCAGCAGGCAATCGGGCAAGTGCTTCAGATGCGCGATATCGCCGCGCAAGTCCGATGTATCGGATGAAGCGGCGGGATCGGTGAAGTCTTCCGGACCGATCCGATAGCTGCCCTTCGGCGAACGCGCGCGCGCGTGCGAAATCAGCTCGGACAGGTTGCCGTAGCCCGCCCGATTCGTCGCGAGCGCGATAAGCGTGCAGAACGGCTCGCCATCGGCGTCCGTGAGATGCAGTTCGCTGCCGATGATCAGCTTCAGATCCTGCCTCTTGGGCGGCGGCTCGCCGGCAAGCCGCGCGGCTTCGGCGTCGGCTTGCGCCTTCGCCTCGATGTCCTTGATCGCGGCATGCGCGCGCACGACGCCCGCGAGCGAGCATTCATCCGTAATCGCGAGCGCGGTGTAGCCGTGTTCGAGCGCGGCCGCCGCCAGTTCCTGCGGATGCGATGCGCCGCGCAGAAACGAAAAGTTACTCAGGCAATGCAGTTCGGCATAACCGGGCAACAACGCCGACGCCGACATCGAGCCGGGAAACGCGTTGTCTCCATGCAGACCGATGATGTCGTTCAGATCATCCATCGCGCATCATCCGAAAAAACCGTGCAGGAACCAGTCGCCCGTAAGACGTTCGCGATAGAGCCAGAACATGCGCCCGCGATCGTCGGCGGCGACGTAGTAATCGCGCTGGACGCCGTTGCCGTCCCACCATCCCGCCTCGATACGCTCGGTCCGGCTGATCAGCTTCAACGGACGCCGATAGAACGGCCGCTCGTTGCGCAGCATCAGCTTTTGCGGCGTTTCGAGTATCCACGACGGACGCGGCTGCTGGGGCACGGCGAGATCGGGAAGTTCGAGCGGTTCGTCTGACTCCGTTTGCACTTCGGGTTCTGCTTCTGCCCTTGCCGTTTGCGTCTTCGGCGACTTTTTTCCACGCTTGGGTTTCGTTTCGCTTGCGGGCTTATAAGGTTCGACGGTCATCGCCGCCTCGGGCCGATGATCGTCGCGCGCGACCAGTTGCACCACGTTCTCCGCGCCAAGCCGCGCGCTCAGGCGTTCGAGCAGTTGCGCCATCGATTCGCTGTCGGAACCAGGCATCGGAAACAAGGTGTCGGGCGGCGGCGCATGCTCGCTGACCTTGTCGGCCAGGAGTTTCATCTCGATGACGGGCGCGGCGAGCGTCGTCTGATTCAGCTTCTCGCGCAAGAGCCACAGGATGTGGTCGGCGTCGCGCGTCGGCACGGCCCACGCCACCTTGAATGTCGACGTTTTCGGCGCGTGACGGGCGGCCAGTTCGTGTTCGAGCAAGAGCGAAAATTCGCTGACCGCCGCATGATGCGCAGAGAGCCAGCCGGCGAGTTGCAGCACGAGCCGGCGCGCGGCGAACAGCAGCGCCTCGGCGCTTTCCACGCGCGCCTGCAATTCGAGCCGCGCTTCGAACGACGCCGGCGCACAAAATGCCTCACGCGGGTCGGGCGCCTGTCCGTACGCTTGCGCGAGCCATTGCAGAACGCCTTGCCCGAAGCGGCGCGCGACGCCCTTGCGCGGCAGACGACGCAAATCGGCGAGCGTCGCGCAACCGATCTGCTCGAACACGTTGCCGTGCGAATGCGCCGATGGGATGAGCGATACGGGCAACTCATCGAGTACGTGCACGAGCGTCGTCTCTTTCACGATGCGTACGCGCCGCGCGACCCGGCGCGTGCGCGCGTGCGCCAGCAGCCACGCGCCCCACGCTGTCGGCGCGCAGCCCATGCGGGACGTGAAGCCACATCCTTTAACCGTCGATGTCACTCTGGACAGCAACGCGCGCAATCCGCCGAAGAGCCGCATGCTGGCGCCGACTTCGAGCAGTACCGTATTCGCATGCGCGAGCACGACTTTGGGCGTGAACGCGAGCAGCGCCAGCGCAACGGCTTCGAGCGCGTTCTGCTCCTCGCGAATGTCGACGGCAAGCAGCGTCAGTTGGGGCGCGAGCGCGAACGCATGCGAGCGCGTGCTGCCGGGCCGCACGCCGAGCCGAAACGCGACGAGATCGGGCATCAGGACGCGCGCGTGATCGGCTAGCGCGAAGCATGACTGATCGATATTGTCATTCGCCGTCGAGCTCGCTCCAGGCGATGTCGAGTTCGCCGGCGCTGAGGGCATCGAAGGCGGCCTGACGGCTTCGAGCGATAAAAGCGGCAATGTCACCGCTATCCACAACATGTTTGACCTCTCGTGCTTTCCTTGCCTGATGCGCCCGACGAATATGTTCGGGCAGCGCAGGCATCTGCAGCGGCAAGTTCAACTGCAAGGGCTTGCCGAGCAATGGGCCGCGCCGCTTGATGATGTCGATTTCGAGCATGACGGCCTGCATCCATTCGCGACGGTTCATCGTCTGCGCGTTGGCGGGAAGTATCGGCTTGCAGACCATGCGCAGCGGCGCAGCGGAGGATTGCTTCGCCGCTTTGAGCGGGCGGAACAGAAATGCCAGCGACTGCGCTTCCTGAGCCGCCACCTGCAGTCTTCGCAAGGCTTTGGCATCGACTTGTGGTAGCCAGATCAGCACTGCGCCGATGCCTTCCTGCTTCAACGACTGCTCCGCGGCCCAGAGCACCTGATCCTCGGCCGCTTTGACCCAGACCAGCTTGTTCACCGCGATGTTCATCGTCCGAAGCGCGGCCAGATTGGGCTTCCACGGTGGCGCGACGAAGATGACGGAGCGGCCTTTGCTTGCTGTCAGTTCGCGGATCGAGTGCGCGAGCAGTCTGATTTCGCCTACGCCACTCTCTTCGATCAGCAACTCGGTGACTGAGCCGGGCATCCAGCCTGCGCCGGGCAAGGCCAAGTCGAGCGCTCGAAAGCCGCTCGAGATGATGTTCGAATCGGGATCGTTGACCGGACTGCCCTGCCAGACCTGACGCTGCAGATGCGATGTCAGCCCGATGTCGAGCAATGAAAGTGCTGCACCCATGAGTTTTCCCCGTCCGACGCGAATACAGGGGCCTGCTCATGGCGCAAGCGCTCGGTGGGCCTCCGGTTTACTGTATATTTATACAGTATTTTTGCGGGCGAGGGTAAACAGCTGGGCGGATGGAAGGATGCGCCGATGGGGCGCGAGGCGAGTCGCAGCGCGGGTTATCCGGATTCACGGATACCGCGCTTCAAACGCAAAAAGCCCCAACTCGTTGGAGTTGGGGCTTTCGCTTGCTTTCAGCATGAGGAGCCTGACGATTACCTACTTTCACACGGGTATCCGCACTATCATCGGCGTGGAGTCGTTTCACGGTCC
>NZ_JALQEK010000008.1:0-38518 GCF_023630765.1 Caballeronia sp. ATUFL_F2_KS9A
CTACAACCTACCCCCGAGCACACCGCCGATACCGCCCTCTCCCGCTTCCTTCGCGTTCATCGAATCGCGAAGGAACGAAATTCTAGTGAGCGAATCCCGACTCCGCAAGGGGGATGCAAAGAAATTATCGTGGCGCTCCAAGTCACGCTGCACTCTCCTCCGATCGACGTGTTGCAACGCCGCACGATAAAAGCATCGCCCGAGCGACTACAATCAAAGGTTCACCGCACTAATTCACTCTAGTATCTATATGCGCTCGCGAATCGCAAAACGTATTCCCCCAGATGCAGACAAGCTCGTCAGCCTCTCCCTCGCGCTTTTCGCGTCCGGCAGCCGTGTCGAGGACCGCTTCTGGGAAGCTCGCCTCGACACGCTCATCGCCAAACTCGTGCGCAACGGCAATCAGACGACGCTCGACGCCGCGCTCGACCATCTGCAGCAGAATCATCCGGACGCCTACGGCGCGCTCGCCGATATGGCCGAGACGCACAGCGAGTCGTTCAGATTCGACATCGAAGGCGCACCGCATGAAGCCTTGCTCATTGCCGCGCCGGTGCTCGCGTGGACGCGCTACGCGATTCCATCGGGCTCGCTCAAGGGCGATGCCGTCGACGCACTGCGCACGCAGATGCAGGCTCATGTGCTGGCAGCCGATGCCCGGGTAGCCGTCGCGCCCTATCTGTACAGCATCGATCAGTTGCCACGCCACCATGTGGATACGTCGCGCCTCGCGCAACAGTTGCTGCAGACGGTGACGACCGGCAGCGTCGCACGTCTGAATCTGTCGGACCTCCCGGAAACCTCGCCGATTCTCGCGGACCCGCGATTTCTATTGGCGCTGGTCGTCGTACCGGCCGGTGCGGCGTTCTTTCGCTGGCAGGAAGACGAAAACGGCAGCCGCGTGGAGCGGGGTCAATGCCTCGAACAGTGGGCCGCGCAAGGCGGACCGAGCTTCGCGGCAATTCTGCCGGGCTGCGAGTTCGAGTGCTTGCTTCCTGACGCCTACTACTCCGCCTGCCGCGACGCCGACGAGCAGGTGCGTCCGCACACCGTACGTACCGCCGTCCGATATCTGTTCGATACGCTCGGCACCGCGCCCCAGGACTTGCGCGCGGTCATCGCGGGCTTCGGCGAGCGGCGCATCGACGAATATCGCATCGGCTTTACACGTCGCGGCAGCAACGATGTGATCTACGGCGTCGTGTGGCCGCTCTACGGCCGCGAGAACGGGGAACTCGGAATGGACGAGGATCCGGTCGATCTCGAGGGCGCCAATGGACCGGTGGAAGAAATCGTCGAGTTGCTGAAGAAGACAGGTGTCTCTGACGTACGCCGCCATGCGGGACGCTTCGAACCGGAGTTCTGCGACGACTGCGGCGTGCCGCTCTATGCCGATCCGCTCGGCGAGATCGTTCACGCTGAAATGCCGGAAGACGCTGATCCTGCGCAGCCACATTTCCATTAACGATGCTCGATAGCAGCTATTTAGGCCAAAAAGAACCCCGCCGCGTGCGGGGTTTTGTGTATTTATGCCTATGCCATTCGGATAGGGGGCCAAATCACCTTAAATTTGTCAACATACCGACTGGCGCCGATGCAAACCGGCGCCGAGTTCCGAAGCCGGTAGGCGACGGTGTATTGACAAGAGGTGAAGCATGATAATCAACATCATTGGTTCCGACGCAGAACGCCGGGCGGGCCTTAAAACATTGCTGCGCCGCGTTGCGCGCCAAGCGCAATTCATCGAGGCGAAGGATTGGAGACAAGCCCGTTCCGCCTTGAAGCGCTCCTCCCCTGACATGATCGTGATCGACTGGGCGCCCGAACTGCGCACCGGCGACCTGCAGATCCTGCTCGACGACGCCCCAGATGTGCCAGCGGCCATCATGGTCGACCGTTGCGGCGCCGCGCTGGTCTACGCGCTGATGAGCGTCGGCGCAATGGGCGTGATCCCGCGCGCCCTCGATCCCATCCTGATACTCCGCGCGCTGGAGATGGTCCTCGTCGGTGGACATTACATTCCGCCGGACGTGGTCGACCCGGAACTGACGCTTGAGCTCACCACCCGCCGCATTCGAAACAGTGCCAAGCTGCCGAAGATTCGCCATCATCCGACGCTGTCACCGCGACAACAGCAGATCATGCGCTGCGTGCACATGGGCAGCACGAACAAGATGATCGCGAAGACGCTCGGTATCAGCGAAGGCACGGTGAAAATCCACCTTGCAAGTATCTTCCAGCAGCTGGGCGCGACAAATCGCGCGGCCGCGGTCGCGATCTACAACGGCGTGCAGAATTCGCATCTCGAGATTCTGCGCAGCGGAGGCGAGAAACCGGTGCGCGTCGTATCGGGCCAGCCAGGCGTGATTCCGCTGCGCCGGCCGCGGACGCGCTATCCGTCGCTTCTCGACAACGATGCGGCCGCGCTGCCGATGGCCGCCGAGCCTGAATCAACGTTCTAGCAACAAACGAGGCAAACGGGTCCGTCCTTTGCGCACACGTTTTACGCGCAACGAGTAATATGCAAGGCATGGGGTTCTTCTACACACCGCTACCGCTTTGGCTAACCGTCGGCAGCTGGATCGCCGCCGCGGGGCTGCTCGCGCTCGCAATGCTGCAGCGTCCGTTCGCTCGCCTGCAGGACGCCACGCTGCAAAACGTGTGGCTTGGCGTCATCGTCGCGATCTCGGTGCTATGGGCATGCAACGCATGGTTCGATGACGGACCCGTCATCCATCTATTGGGCGCAACGTTGATGGTCACGCTGTTCGACTGGCGGCTCGCGCTCATCGGCACGGCCGCGACCACGGGTCTCGCGGCCGTCGTGCTCGATGCATCGTGGCTGTCGGTCGCGACCACCTATCTTCTCTTCGGCGCAGTGCCCGTCGCTGTGTCGACATTGCTGCAGCGCTTGAGCAACCTATGCTTGCCGCGCAATCTCTTTACCTTCATCGCCGGACACGGGTTCATCACGTCGGCGGTTGCGGTGGCCGCGGCTTGTGGCGCGACGGTCGGGCTCGAGATGGCGCTTGCCGGCGGCCCGGTCATCGTGCCTCCGGCATTCACGCGCGGCTCGCTGCTGCTGGGCGCCGGCGAGGCGCTCTTCACGGGCCTGCTCACCATATTGATCACGGTGTACAAGCCCGCCTGGATCACCACCTATGACGTGCGCCGCTATCGCCTGGACCGCGGCCCGCGCGTCTAGGTTGCGCGAAACGTATCAATTCACTGCTACTGGCGGAGTCGGATATCGGACTCCGGGCGATGGGTACGCGCACAAAGTACGATAAGATTGAACTCCCTCCCCACACGGCGCATCTTACTTGCCCGTGTCTTCTTAGCGCCAGACTTGATGGAAAGTAACTTCGCACCGCGCCGGCTCCTGCGGCTCGTCGGCCGGTTGGCGGTATGTGCATCGTTGGCATGCGCCGTGTCCGCTTTTGCCGATTCGCTCGACGAGCGCAACGAACTGATTCACCACTTCGTCACCGATTTCAAAGCCAACCCGCTCGTCGCGGATTGCGCTGCACATGGCAACTTCATCGCCAGCACGTCGTCGGCGTTCGATCACGTCGAATTTCCGCCTGCCTCGTTCGATGCCTCGCATTCCGCGATCGAGCCGTGGAACGATTCGTTCGACGAGAAGAAGCAGCGAATCAAAGTGGACAATGTCGTGACCGTCGAAGGTCAAGGCATGCCGAAGGACGGCGGGAACGATCCCACTCCGCTCAAGTTCCGCTGCGGTTATGTCGGCAGTCAGATGCTCGCTTTCGGCTGGAACGATCCCGTCCCGCCATTGCGCGCGCGCGCTGAACCTCGCTCGACGCACGCCACGAAGGGCAAGCACGGCGCGAAGACGAAGGCGTCGTCGGGTAAGTCGAAGAGCACGTCGAAGTCCTCGACCAAGTCGACGAAAAAGACCACCAAGAAGCACTAGCTCCCTTCGTCCTGCGACGAAGACACGACAAAAAAGGGCGTGGCTGCATGAAGCGGCCACGCCCTTTTCACATCGGCGGCAAGTCGGCGGCGCTCAGGCGCCGAACGCCTGCAGATGCCACAGAATGGCTTGCAGCATCGATGCGCCGAGCGCCGCGCTGCGCGCGCCGTTCCAGCCGACGCTCTCGTCGGGCAGATTTGCGTTGTCCTTGAACGGCATCTCAAGCGTAAGCGACAGGCAGTTATACTCGTTGCCGATGTACTTCGACGCGAGCTTGAGCGCATCTGTCTGATACTTGCTCGACTCGTAGCCGTGGACGTCCTGGAAATCCGGGCTCGCCTGCTTGAAGAAATCGACGAACGCCTTCTGCTCCTTCGCCTGCTGCTCGGTGAAGCCCGGCAGCATCTCCGAGCCCGCGACGAACACGTACGGAATGGCTTCGTCGCCGTGGATATCGAAGAACAGGTCGCAGCCCGTCTCCTCGATCGCCTCGCGCACGACCAGCACTTCCGGACTGCGTTGCGCGCTCGGCTCCATCCATTCGCGGTTGAGGTTCGCGCCCGCCGCGTTGGTGCGCAGGTTGCCGAGCACGCTGCCGTCCGGATTCATGTTCGGCACGATATGGAAAATGGCCCGCTCGAAGAGCGCGCGCGCCACCGGATCGCCCGCCCAGTCGCCGAAACCGGCGAGACGCTTCACGAGTCCTTCGACGAACCATTCCGCCATCGTCTCGCCCGGATGCTGACGCGCGATGATCCAGACTTTCTTCTTCGGCTCGGCGTCGCCGAAATCCGGGATGCCGAGCGACAGCACCGATATCGGGCGGCCCTGAACCGTGCTGCCGAGCTCGGTCAGCGTCGCGAGCGGCATCTGCTGGACCGCGCCGAGAAACTCCGAGTGGCGCTCTTCGCTGTACGGCTCGAAGTACGCGTAATAGATGCGATCGAAGTCAGGCGTGTGATCGATCTTCATCACCTGCCCGTCGTACTCCGTCGACACGCGGAACCAGTTCACGCGGTCGTAACTGGCGACCGCTTCATAGTCGCGCCAACCTTCGGGAAACGCGCACTGCGCCGCGTTCTCGAAGGTCATCACGAGACGCTCGCCGCGCGCGCCCGACACGCGGAAATAGAACCATTGCGCGAAATCCGCGTGCGAATCGGGACGAATGCGCAGGCGAATGTAGGCGGGATCGTCGGCGTTGAGGACTTCGATCGCGCCCGCGTCGAAGTTGCTTGAGATAGAGAGAGTCATCTGCGTTTCCTTGCGTGCTTGCCGCGTGGATCTCAGTCCGCGACGCGGCGACGAAATACATAGGTCGTGTCGTTCGATGCTTTTGCATCGAATTTGTAGCCTTCGCTGTCGAAGCCCTTGAGCGCTTCCGGTTCGTCGATGCGGTTCTCGACCGCATAACGCGCCATCATTCCGCGCGCGCGCTTCGCATGAAAGCTGATGATCTTGTAGCGCCCGCCCTTCCAGTCCTCGAACACGGGCGAGATGACCGGAGCCGCCAGCAGCTTCGGCTTGACCGACTTGAAATATTCCTCCGACGCGCAATTCACGAGCACCCGCGCGCCGCGCTGCCTCTGCAACTGCTCGTTGAGCGCCGCCGTAATGCGCTCGCCCCAGAAAGCGTAGAGGTCTTTGCCGCGCGCATTCGGAAACTTCGTGCCCATTTCGAGCCGATACGGCTGCAGCAAATCGAGCGGCCGCAACAAACCATACAGCCCCGACAGCACGCGCACATGATTTTGCGCGAAATCGAGATCGCCGGCAGACAGCGACTTCGCGGCAAAGCCTTCGTACACGTCGCCGTTGAACGCGAGCACCGCCTGCTTGGAATTGTTCGTGTCGAAGGTCTTCGACCAGTCCGCGTAACGCTGGAAGTTCAGCGCCGCGAGCGGGTCCGAAATGCTCATCATGCCGCCGATCTGCTGCGGCGAAAGTTCGCGCAGTCCGTCGATCAGTTCCGCGGCGTCATCGACGAATTGCGGCAGCGTGTGCTTCTTGATATGGGCAGGCGTCTCGTAGTCGAGCGATTTGGCGGGCGAGAGAACGATTATCATGGAGGCTCGCCGGCACGCCGCCGGCGATCATTGGCATAAACCCCTGATTGTATCGAATGGACAATTCCGCCGCGCCGCAGCCTGGCTCCACGCGCGTGGTGCTCGATTCGAATGTGTGGATCGACATCCTCGTATTCGACGACCCCGCCACGCGTCCGATTCACGCGGCACTCGTTGCCCGCACGCTCGAAGCGCTCATCGACGAGCGCTGTCTCAGGGAACTCACGCGCGTGCTCGACTATCCGCAATTCGTGCGAATGGACGTCGACAAGACCGCCGCGCTCGCGAGCGTCGCGCGCCTGTCGACGCTCGTGGCCGCGACCATCGACGAAAACGGGCGTCCGCTGCCCCAATGCAAGGACCGCGACGACCAGAAGTTTCTCGAACTCGCGCACGCATCGGGCGCACAGTGGCTCGTATCGAAAGACCGCGCGGTGCTGAAGCTCGCGCGGCGCGTCGCGCGCGATTTCGCGTTTCGCATCGCCGAGCCGAAGCCGTTCGTCATCGAATTCGAGGCACAGGCGGCCATCGGCTGACGGTGTCTTAAAATAGTCGCGAGCCAAATTCAACGCCCATCCGACCATGAACACGACGCACGAATTGCCGCCGACACCGCCCGAACTTTCCTTCCCGTCGCGTCTGCCCAACGTGGGCACGACCATCTTCACCGTGATGAGCGCGCTCGCCACGCAAAAAGGCGCGGTGAATCTCGGCCAGGGCTTCCCCGATTTCGATTGCGACGCCCGCATCGTCGATGCCGTCGCGGCCGCCATGCGCGACGGCCACAATCAATATCCGCCGATGGCGGGCGCCGCGCCGTTGCGCCAGGCGATCGCGCGCAAGATCGACGCGCTCTACGGCCGCGCGTATAACCCCGACACCGACATCACCGTGACCGCCGGCGCGACGCAGGCGCTGCTCACGGCGATCCTGTGCTGCGTGCATCCGGGCGATGAAGTCATCGTCATCGAGCCAATGTACGACAGCTATGTGCCGTCGATCGAACTCGCGGGTGGCAAGCCGGTGTTCGTGTCGCTCGAAGCGCCCGACTACGCGCTGCCCTTCGACAAGATCGCCGCCGCGATCACGCCGAGGACGCGCCTCATCATGATCAACACGCCGCACAATCCGACCGGCCGCGTGTGGCGCGCGGAGGACATGAAGAAGCTCGAAGAGATCGTTCGCGACACCAATGTGCTGATCGTCTCCGACGAAGTCTACGAGCACATGGTCTACGACGGCGCGCCGCACGAAAGCGTGTCGCGCTATCCGGAGCTGGCGAAACGCAGCTTCGTCGTGTCGAGCTTCGGCAAGACGTTTCATGTGACCGGCTGGAAAGTCGGCTATGTGGCCGCGCCCGCCGCGTTGACGGCCGAATTCCGCAAGGTGCATCAGTTCAACGTGTTCACCGTGAACACGCCGATGCAGATCGGTCTCGCGCATTATCTCGAAGACCCGAAGCCGTATCTCGAACTGCCCGCGTTCTATCAGAAGAAGCGCGATTTCTTCCGCGAAGGTCTCGCGAAGACGCGCTTCTCGCTGTTGCCGTCCGAAGGCACTTACTTCCAGTGCGTCGATTATTCGAAGATCAGCGACATGCCCGAAGCCGAGTTCTCGCAATGGCTCACGAGCGAGATCGGCGTCGCGGCGATTCCCGTTTCGGCGTTCTATCACGAGAGCCATGAATCGGGCGTCGTGCGCTTCTGCTTCGCGAAAAAGGAAGAAACGCTCGCACTCGCGCTGGAACGTCTCGCGAAGCTTTGAACCGCGGCGCACGCGCCATAACCGCCACAACGAGGAGTCGAACGGAACATGAGTACGCAAGACTTCAAGATCGAAACGCTCGGCATCGTCGGCAGCGGCGCGATGGGGCGCGGCATCGCGCAGATCGCGGCGCTCGGCGGGCTCAGCGTGCGCATCTACGATACGAATCCGAAAGCGCTCGCTGCGGCGCGCGAGTATCTGTCGGACACGTTCGCGAAGCTCATCGCGAAAGGCAAGCTCAAGGAAGCCGACGCGCACGCGGCGCTCGCGCGCATCCGCGATGCGGGCGACACGGGCGAGCTTTCCGATTGCGACGCCATCGTCGAGGCGATCGTCGAGAACCTCGACCTCAAGCGCGAACTGTTTCGCGAGCTCGAAGCCGTGGTCGGCGAGCGCTGCATTCTGGCGTCGAACACGTCGTCGCTTTCGATCACCGCGATCGCCGCCGGATGCGCGCATCCCGAGCGCGTCGCGGGCTTTCACTTCTTCAACCCGGTGCCGTTGATGCGCGTCGTCGAAGTCATCGACGGACTGCGCGGCGACCCGCGCGCAGGCGACGCATTGATGGACCTCGCCCGCCGCGTGGGTCATACGCCCGTGCGCGCGAAGGACATGCCGGGCTTCATCGTCAATCACGCCGGGCGCGGCATGAACACCGAAGGCCTGCGCGTGGCGAGCGAAGGCGTCGCGAGCTTCGCGGAAATCGACCGCATCATGCGCGAGCAGGCAGGCTTTCGGCTCGGACCGTTCGAGCTGCTCGATCTCACCGCGCTCGATGTATCGCATCCGGTGATGGAGTCGATCTATCACCAGTTCTATGAGGAGCCGCGCTTCAAGCCGTCGCCGATCACGGGCACGCGGCTCGCGGGCGGGCTCATCGGGCGCAAGGCAGGCGAAGGTTTTTATCGCTATGTCGATGGCAAGCAGGACGTGCCGCCCGAACCCGCCGCGCCGACCGAACTGCCGACGCGCGTGTGGATCAGCCGCGCATCGCACGAAGGACGGGAGCAAGTGCTGAAGCTGATCGCCAAATGCGATTGCTCGGTGCACATCGACGCGGGCCACACGCCGGAGCCGGATTCGCTCATCATCGTGACGCCGCTCGGTTTCGATGCGACCACCGCCGCGGTCAACGAGCATCTCGATGCGACGCGCGTCGTCGCCGTCGATACGCTCTTCCCGCTCGATACGGTCGCGCGCCGCACGATCATGACGACGCCCGCGACCTCGCCCGAGATGCGCGACGCCGCGCACGCCCTCCTCGCTTTCGACGGCGTGCCGGTCTCCGTGATCCGCGATTCGACCGGCTTCGTCGCGCAACGCGTCGTCGCGACGATCGTCAATATCGGCTGCGATATCGCGCAGCAAGGCATCGCGACGCCCGAGGACATCGATCTCGCCGTGATGCTCGGCCTGGGCTATCCGCAAGGTCCGCTCGCGCTCGGCGATACGCTCGGCGCGACGACGATCCTCACGATCCTGCGCAACATTTGCACCGCGCTCGGCGATCCGCGCTACCGGCCCTCGCCGTGGCTCACGCGGCGCGCGCAGCTCGGACTTTCGCTTACCCATACCGAGGAGCTCAGATGAGCGCCGAACTTCTGACAGACCGTCCCGCGGGCAGCGACACCACGCTCGTGCTCAAGTTGTCCAATCCCGGCGCGCGCAACGCGCTGCATCCGGACATGTACGCGGCCGGCATCGAGGCGTTGAACACGGCGGAGCGCGACAACAGCGTGCGCGCGATCGTGCTGACCGGCGCGGACAACTTCTTCTGCGCGGGCGGCAATCTGAATCGCCTGCTGGAAAACCGCGCGAAGGATCCGTCGGTGCAAGGCGAAAGCATCGATCTGCTGGCGGAATGGATCAGCGCGTTGCGCTCATCGACGAAACCGGTCATCGCCGCCGTCGAAGGCGCGGCGGCCGGCGCGGGTTTCTCGCTCGCGCTCGCGTGCGATCTGATCGTCGCCGCCGATGACGCCCGATTCGTCATGTCGTATGCACGCGTCGGCCTGACGCCCGATGGCGGCGCATCGTGGTTTCTGTCACGCACGCTGCCGCGCACGCTCGCGAGCGAAGTGCTGCTCGAAGCGAAGCCGATCGGCGCGGCGCGGCTGCATGAAGTCGGCGTCGTGAACCGGCTGACGAAGAAAGGCATCGCGCTCGATGCGGCTATCGCGTGGGCCGACGATCTCGGCAGCGTGTCGCCGAAAGCGATGGCGCGCATCAAGTCGCTCATCAACGCCGCCGAACTGCAGCCGCTCGCCGCGCATCTCGACATGGAGCGCGACAGTTTCGTCGATGCGCTGCATCACGGCGACGCGCTCGAAGGCATCACCGCGTTCCTCGAAAAGCGCCAGCCGAACTATCGCTAAGCTCATGGCTCACTACGAATTGCCGAAGCGCCGGCGCATCTTTCTGATGCGTCATGGAGACGTCACCTATTTCGACGACAGCGGCCGCGCGATCGATCCCGAAAGCGTGCCGCTCAACGAGCGCGGACGCGAGGAAGCGAACGCCGCGGGCCGCGAGTTCGCCGCGCAGAACGTGCGCTTCGATCGCGTGATCGCGAGCGGATTGCCGCGCACGATCGAAACCGCGCAACGCGTGCTCGACGCGACGGGGCAAAGCATCGACATCGAAGTGTGGCCCGAGTGGCAGGAAATTCGCGGCGGCAAGCTGAAGGATCTGACGGTGTCGGACATCGAGCGCGCGTTTCTCTCGGTGTTCGATGGCGTCGTGCCGGAAGAGACGCAATTCCTCGGCGGCGAAACCATCGGCGAATTGCTCGACCGCGTGCTGCCTGCGGTCGCGCGTCTGCGTGAAGATCGATCGTGGGACACGGCGCTGCTCGTGCTGCACGGTGGCGTCAATCGCGCGCTGCTCTCGCACGCGATCACCGCGGGCGGGCGCGCGTTCTTCGGGCATCTGTCGCAGGCGACGGGCTGCATCAACGCGCTCGATGTCGGCGACAAGCCGGCCGACTGGGTCGTGCACGCGATCAATCATTCGCCGCCCTCGCCGCTGCACGCCGACGTGCGCAATACGACGATGGAACTGCTCTACGCCCAATTCGTTCGCTACAAGGCCGGCGACATGAACTGAAAACCGCAGTCCGGAGGAGACGATGCAGAACAACGAGACGCAAAAGCAGTCCGATTTCTCCGCGTTCGAAGGAACGCGGCCCGTGCAGGACAAACAGCGTTTCGATACCGATGCGCTCGTAGCGTGGCTCGCGGCGAACGTCGATGGCTTCGACGGCCCGTTGACCATCGAACAATTTGCCGGCGGCCAGTCGAATCCGACATTCAAGCTCGTCACGCCCGCGCGCAGTTACGTGATGCGCGCGAAGCCCGGACCCGCGGCGAAACTCTTGCCGTCTGCGCATGCGATCGAGCGCGAGTATCGCGTGATGCACGCGCTCGCCGCCACCGACGTTCCCGTCGCGCGCATGCTCGCGTTATGCGAGGACGAAAGCGTGATCGGCCGCGCGTTCTATGTGATGGAGTTCGTCCAGGGCCGCGTGCTGTGGGATCAGTCGTTGCCCGGCATGACGCCCGTCGAGCGCGCCGCGATCTATGAGGAAACGAATCGCGTGATCGCAGCGCTCCATACCGTCGATGTCGAGGCCGCCGGGTTATCGGGCTACGGCAAGCCGGGCAATTATTTCGAGCGGCAGATCGGACGCTGGAGCAAGCAATACGTCGCGTCCGAAACCGAGAAGATCGACGCGATGAATCGCCTGATCGACTGGTTGCCGCGGCATATTCCCGCGTCCCGCGAACCGAAAGTCAGCGTCGTGCACGGCGACTTCCGGCTCGACAATCTCATCTTTCATCCGGCCGAGCCGCGCGTGCTCGCCGTGCTCGACTGGGAACTGTCGACGCTCGGCGATCCGCTCGCCGACTTCGCGTATCACTGCATGGCGTGGCATGTCGACCCATCGCAGTTTCGCGGCATCGCCGGACTCGACTGGGCGGCGCTCGGCATTCCCGACGAAGCCGCGTACGTGAAGCGCTATTGCGAGCGCACCGGCTTCGCAATCGAAGGCGACTGGAACTTCTATCTCGCCTACAACATGTTCCGCATCGCCGCGATCCTGCAGGGCATCATGAAGCGCGTCGTCGATGGCACCGCCGCAAGCGCGCAAGCCGTCGATGCGGGCAAGCGCGCGCGGCCGATGGCCGAACTCGCGTGGACATACGCACAAAAAGTGGGGACAAGCGCATGAACTTCGACTACACGCCCAAGGTGCAGGCGTTGCGCGAGAAGCTGCTCGCTTTCTTCGACGCGCACATCTATCCCAACGAAGGCGCTTACGCCGATGAAATCGCGGCGAATCGCGCGGCTGGCAACGCGTGGATTCCGACGCGCCTCATCGAAGGCTTGAAGGAGCAAGCGCGCGCCGAGGGACTGTGGAACCTCTTCCTGCCCGCATCGGCGCGCGGCGCGGGGCTGACGAATCTCGAATACGCGCCCTTGTGCGAAATCATGGGTCGCGTGCCGTGGGCGCCCGAAGTCTTCAATTGCAGCGCGCCCGATACGGGCAACATGGAAACCATCGAACGCTACGGCACCGATGCGCAAAAAGCCCAATGGCTCGAGCCGCTGTTGCGCGGCGAAGTCCGCTCGGCGTTTTTGATGACGGAGCCGGAAGTTGCGTCATCGGATGCGACGAACATCCGCTGCAGCATCGCGCGGGACGGCGACAGCTACGTGATCGACGGCCACAAATGGTGGTCGTCGGGCGCGGGCGATCCGCGCTGCAAAGTGTATATCGTGATGGGCAAGACCGACGCCGACGCGCCGAAACACGCGCAGCAATCGATGATTCTCGTGCCCGCCGATGCGAGCGGCATCACGGTGCATCGGCCGTTGAACGTCTTCGGCTACGACGACGCGCCGCACGGCCATATGGACATCACGCTCGACAACGTGCGCGTGCCCGCGACGAACATGCTGTTAGGCGAAGGACGCGGCTTCGAAATCGCGCAGGGGCGGCTCGGGCCCGGGCGCATCCATCATTGCATGCGTCTGATCGGACTCGCCGAACGCGCGCTCGAGTTGATGACGAGACGCACACTCGCGCGTGTCGCGTTCGGCAAGCCGATCGCGCAGCATGGCGTGACGCAGGAGCGTATCGCCGAGGCGCGCATCATGATCGAGCAGGCGCGGCTTCTGACGCTCAAGGCCGCGTACATGATGGACACCGTCGGCAACAAGGGCGCGCGCGGCGAAATCGCGATGATCAAGGTCGTCGCGCCGAACGTCGCGTGCCAGGTCATCGACTGGGCGATCCAGGCACACGGCGCGGGAGGCGTCTGCGACGACTTTGCGCTTGCTTATGCATATGCATCGGCGCGCACGCTGCGTTTAGCCGACGGCCCCGACGAAGTGCATCGAAATGCGATCGCGAAGCTCGAACTCGGGAAATACGCGTCAGGCGGCTGACGCGCCCGGATCGACAGGATTGCGCAGGCCGAAAAGCGCGGCGGAATCGACGGTCAGCACGAGCTCGCCGTTCTGGTTGTGCGCTTCCCAGCGCGTCTGCACGATGCCGCGATCCGGCTTGCTCTTCGACACGCGCTTGTCGAGCACGCGCACGGTGAGGCGCACGCTATCGCCGACGCGCACGGGCTTGATCCAGCGGATGTTGTCGAGACCGGGCGAGCCCATCGAGGTCGAACCGCGCAACATGTCGCGCACGAGGATGCCCATCATCGCGGAACAGGTGTTCCAGCCGCTCGCGACGAGCCCGCCGAAATGCGACGCCTCGCCCGCCGCCTCCGAGAGATGAAACGGTTGCGGATCGTAACGCTCCGCAAATCCGACGATCTCCTCTCTCGTGAACGTGTGCGCGCCCAGCGTCACGGCGCTGCCGATTTCGAAATCCTCAAAAGCGTAGGTCATGCGTTCTCCTTTACGTGGCGGCAAATTCTGAAAACGGAGAACACGGTCGCGCAGAACGCGCGGAGGACTGGCGTCGGTGAGAAAAACTGAGGTCCATGCGCAGTGTCTCCTTCACGGCCCCTTCCGGAGCCCGAAAAGACACCGCGCAAGAACGTTACTGCAGCGGCTCTTTCAGCGCGTCCGGAACAGGCAACGGCATCACGTCGATCCCTTCTTCGAGCAGGGCGTGCGTCTCTTCGGGCGTCGTGACGCCGCGTATGTTGCGCGCCGGCGCCTCGTTGTAATGAATGCGCCGCGCCTCGTCGGCAAACCGGTCGCCCACGTTTTCGGTCTTCTCGATCAGCTCGCGCATGAATTGCAGCGCGCGCGCCTGCAATGCCGCCGCTTCAGGCGCGGCTTGCGCCTGCGCGGGCTGGGAAGCCGCCTCACCTCGCGCGGACGACAAATTCAAGCGTGGCGCGGACGGCATACGACTCACATCGGTCGCCGAGCAAACCGGACAAGCAACCAGCTTGCGCGACAATTGCGACTCGAACTCTTCGGTCGAGGCGAACCAGCCTTCGAACCGGTGATCGTGCGAGCACTTTAAATCGAGGACCTTCATGCTGATGGGGCTTCGTTGAAGTTTATCTCAAAAACGCGCTTTATGAACGGTCGTTCGCAAATCTGCAGGAATGTGCAGTGGCCGTCAAACGCTGAACTACTCATTCTAGCCGCTCGACCCGAAGGGCGCCTTTGACGACGCAAAAACGACAAAAGCGGCCATCGAGGCCGCTTTTGCACGCATCCGTGTGACGAGCGCTCAATCCTCCATCGACTCACCAAGCTTCCACTCACCCGAGCGGATCTTCTCCAGCCAGAACACGCCGATGATCGTCTTCACGTCGCTGATGCTGCCGTCCTTCACCCAGGCCATCAACTGCGCTTCGTCGGCGACGAAAGTCTCGAGGAATTCGCCTTCGTCGAGTTTCGCATCGCCGGCATTGAGGCCGCGCGCAAGATAGATGTCGATGAACTCGGTCGAATACGAAATCACCGGATGGATTCGCGTGAGGAACGTCCATTCACGCGCGGTGTAACCCGTCTCTTCCTGCAACTCGCGTTTCGCGCACGTCAGCTCGTCTTCGTCCGGATCGAGCTTACCCGCCGGAAATTCGAGCAGCACGCGGCCCACCGGATAACGAAACTGGCGTTCGAGCAGCACGCGTCCGTCGTCGAAGACCGGGAGAATCATCACCGCGCCGGGATGCTCGACGAACTCGCGCGTCGCGTGCTTGCCATCGGGCAATTCAACGGTATCGCGTTTCAGCGTGAGGAACTTGCCCTCGTGCAGCGTGACGCTTTCGACCTTCTTTTCGATGAGGCCGTCGTCGTTACCGGGAATCGAGGAATGATCTGCCATCTTGAGCCCTGTGCTGTTGAAGCAAACAAGCCGCTGACAGCACGAAGCGGTCAGCGGCGTTTGACGAGATATTGATACGTGAAGCCCGGAAAGGCGAACACGACGAAGAGACTGAAGGTAATGGCATAGAACTGCCATTCCTGATCGAATCGGTTGCCGGCGCGCGCTTCGAGCATGAAGCCGAGCGCACCGACCACAAAGTAAAGAACGACGAGCTCGCCGATGCGAATCCACGCGCTCTTCTTCGCCGCCTTGCGTCCCGTCGACGCCGGAAGCGGCAACGGGACGATGGCGAAGAGGCGCTGATTCAGGAACGGCACGTTGGCAAGAACGAGCGCCAACAGCACGATGAACCAGCCTGCCGCCGACATTACAGCGGCAGCGTATGCGAGATCGCCGTGAGGCACGCGCTCATCAACGGACCCGGCACCAGACCGAGCACCAGAACGGCCAGGCCGTTGAACGCGAGCAGCGAGCGGTTCAGGCCGCCGGCGACGATCGGCGATGCGTCCGTCGGCGCATCGAAGTACATCAGCTTGACGACGCGCAGGTAGTAGAACGCGCCCACGAGCGAGGTCATCACGGCGAGGACGGCGAGCCATGTGAGACCGGCGTTCATCGTCGCTTCGAGCACGGCGAGCTTCGCGTAGAAGCCGACCGTCGGCGGGATGCCGGCGAGCGAGAACATCATGATCATCATGACGAACGCGAATACCGGGCTGCGCTGATTCAGGCCCTTGAAGTCTTCGAGCATTTCGGCTTCGAAGTCGCGGCGCGCGAGCAGCATGACCACGCCGAAGGTGCCGAGCGTCGTGACGAGATAGATGATGCTGTAGAACATCGCCGAGCTGTATGCGCCCGCCGCACCCGTCAGCTTGCCGTCGACCACGCCGGCGAGCAGACCCAGCAGCACGAAGCCCATGTTCGAGATGGCCGAATAAGCCAGCATCCGCTTGATGTTCTTCTGCACGATACCCGTGATATTGCCGACGATCAGCGACAGCGCCGCGAGGATCACGAGCATTTCCTGCCAGTCCACCGCGAGCGGCAAGAGGCCCATCACCAGGAAGCGCAGACCCCACGCGAACGCCGCGACCTTCGGTCCGCCGCCGGTGAGCAGCGTCATCGCGGTCGGCGCGCCCTGGTAGACGTCAGGCACCCACATGTGGAACGGCACCGCGCCCATCTTGAACGCCACGCCCGCAACGATGAAGATCGCGCCGAACAGCAGCACGGCGTCGTTGATGCGGCCCGAAGCGACGGTCTTCAGCACTTCGTTCAGATCGAGCGAGCCGGTCGCGCCGTAGATCATCGAGATGCCGTACAGCAGGAAGCCGGATGCGAGCGCGCCGAGCACGTAGTACTTCATCGCCGACTCGTTCGACTGCGGCACGTCCTTGCGCAGCGCGATCACCGCGTACAGCGACAGCGACATCAGTTCGAGGCCGAGATACAGCGTCAGGAAGTTGTTGCCGGAAATCATCACGCACTGGCCGAGCAGCGAAAACAGGCCGAGCAGGAAGAAGTCGCCGCGGAACAGGTCGCGGTCTTCCAGATACTTCTTCGAGTAGATGATCGACACCGCGTAGCCGAGACACACCACCGCCTTCATCGCGCTCGCGAACGGATCGACGATATACATGCGCGTGAAGAAGAAATGCGGCGTCGGGTCGAGCGCGGTGACGGCGAACCACACGCCGCAGACGATCGTCGACACGAGCGCGATCAGATACGTCGTGCCGCGGCTCTTCGGGCCGAACATCGTGTCGTTGAGCCAGGCCAGAACGACCGACGCCATCAGGACCGCGTCAGGCCAAAGAATACTCATAGAGGCGTTTTGCATGATCTCTTAGTTCCTCCGCACGACGTTACTGAGCCAGCGGCAGCTTAGACTGCGCGACGTGGGAGAGCAGGTTTGCCACGGATTCGTGCATCACGTCGGTAAAGGGCTTCGGATGCAGGCCCATGTACAGCGTGAACAGCGCAAGGATGGCGAGCATCAGGAATTCACGCCCGTTGATGTCCTTGAGCTTCGCGACGTGGTCGTTCGCGACCGCGCCGAAGTACACGCGCTTGTACATCCACAGCGTGTAGGCCGCGCCGAGGATCAGCGTGAACGTCGCGAGGAAAGCGATCCAGAAGTTGTACTTCACCGCCGCCAGAATCACCATGAATTCGCCGACGAAACCCGAGGTACCCGGAAGGCCGCAGTTGGCCATCGCGAAGAGCATCACGAATGCCGCGAACTTGGGCATCGTGTTCACGACGCCGCCGTAATCCGCGATCTGGCGCGAGTGCACGCGGTCGTACAGCACGCCGATCGAAAGGAACATCGCGCCCGATACGAAACCGTGCGAGATCATCTGGATGATCGCGCCTTCGACCGCGAGCTGGCTCGACGCACCGAACATGAAGAAGCCGAGCGTGACGAAGCCCATGTGCGCGATCGACGAATACGCGACGAGCTTCTTCATGTCGGACTGCACCATCGCGACGAGACCGATGTAGATCACCGCGATCAGCGACAGCGTGATGACCACCGGCGCGAGGAAATGGCTCGCGTCCGGCGCGATCGGCAGCGAGAAGCGCAGGAAACCGTACGCGCCGAGCTTCAGCATGATCGCCGCCAGCACGACCGAACCGCCCGTCGGCGCTTCGACGTGCGCGTCCGGCAGCCACGTGTGCACCGGCCACATCGGCACCTTCACGGCGAACGCCAGGAAGAACGCGATGAACAGCAGCACCTGCGGCGTCATGTCGAGCTTCGCGGCTTGCCACGTCGCCAGATCGAACGTGTGCGTCTGCGTGTAGAGGTACAGCAGCGCGACCAGCATCAGCAGCGAGCCGGCCAGCGTGTACAGGAAGAACTTGAACGCCGCATACACGCGGTTCGGGCCGCCCCACACGCCGATGATGATGTACATCGGAATGAGCGTGGCTTCGAAGAACACGTAGAACAGCAGGCCGTCCGCCGTCGAAAACACGCCGATCATGATGCCCGAGAGGATCAGGAACGCGGCCATGTACTGCGACACGCGCTCGGTGATCACTTCCCAGCCGGCGATCACGACGATCACCGTGATGAGCGCGGTCAGCACGACGAACCACATCGAGATGCCGTCGACGCCGAGGTGATACGTGATGTTGAAGCGCTCGATCCAGTTCGACTGTTCGACGAACTGCAGCGCGGCCGTCGACGTATCGAAGCCGGTGATGAGCGGAATCGTGACGATCAGCCCGAGCACCGAGCCGACCAGCGCGACCCAGCGCGCGGGCGCCGGGTTGCGGTCGTTACCAACTGCGAGCACGAGCAGGCCGAAAACGATCGGCAGCCAGATCGCGACACTGAGAATCGGAAAAGAGTGCATAGGATCCCTCGCCTTATTTGCCGCCGAGCGTCACAAACAGGGTCAAGAGCCCCAACATGCCGATAATCATGGCGAACGCGTAGTGATAGATGTAACCGGATTGAAGGAAGCGGATCACACCGGCGAACCAGCCCATGAACCGCGCACTGCCGTTGACGATGCCGTCGATGACGACCACATCGCCCTCTTTCCACAAGCCGCGGCCGATGGCGACAGCGCCCTTCGCGAACACGACCTCGTTGATCTTGTCGCAGTAGTACTTGTTGTCGAGCAGCACGTAGATCGGGCGGAACGTGCGCGCGACAACCGCCGGCAGGTCCGGACGCTTCATGTAGAAGAACCACGCGACGATCACGCCGAGCGCCGCGAGCCACACCGGACCCGGGGTGATGATGCCGTGCAGCGCCATCGCAATCCAGCCGTGGAACTCTTCGGCCATTTCCTTCAGGCCTTCGTGGTTCTCGGCGATGTAGATCACCTTGTCGAACACGACGCCGTGCGAGAAGAAGTCGCCGTAGATCATCGGGCCGATCATGATCGCGCCGATGATGATCGACGGAATCGCGAGCAGCACGAGCGGCAGCGTCACGACCCAAGGCGTTTCGTGCGGGACGTGAGCGTGTCCGTGACCGTGATCGTCGTGATGACCGTGCGAATCATGACCGTGGCCGTGCGCTTCCGCCTGGCCCATCGGCGAGTCGGGATGCTTCGGACCGCGGAAGCGCTCTTCGCCGTGGAACACCATGAAGTACATACGGAACGAGTACAGCGACGTGACGAAGACGCTCGCGACCACCGCGAAATACGCGAAGCCCGAGCCCGCCAGATGCGAGTACTTCACGGCTTCGATGATCGAATCCTTCGAGTAGAAGCCCGAGAAGAACGGCGTGCCGATCAGCGCGAGCGAACCGATCAGCGATGTGATCCAGGTGATCGGCATGTACTTGCGCAGGCCGCCCATGTTGCGCATGTCCTGATCGTGGTGCATGCCGATGATGACCGAGCCCGCGCCGAGGAACAGCAGCGCCTTGAAGAACGCGTGCGTGCCGAGGTGGAACACGGCGACCGGATAAGCCGAGACGCCGAGCGCGACCGTCATGTAGCCGAGCTGCGAGAGCGTCGAGTACGCGACCACGCGCTTGATGTCGTTTTGCACGACGCCGAGGAAGCCCATGAACAAGGCCGTGATCGCGCCGATGACCGTCACGAACGAAAGCGCCGCATCCGAATGCTCGAAGAGCGGCGACATGCGCGTCACCATGAAGATGCCGGCCGTCACCATCGTTGCCGCGTGGATCAGCGCGGAGATCGGCGTCGGGCCTTCCATCGAGTCGGGCAGCCAGACGTGCAGCGGGAACTGCGCCGACTTGCCCATCGCGCCGATGAAGAGGCAAATGCACGCGACCGTCAGCAGACCCCATTGCGTGCCGGGGAACGTCATCGTCGCGAGCTTGTCGCCCTGCGCGAACACGTCGCCATAGTTCAGCGAACCGGCGAACGCGAGCAGCAGGCCAATGCCCAGCAGGAAGCCGAAGTCGCCCACGCGGTTCACGATGAACGCCTTCATGTTGGCGTAGATCGCGCTCTCACGCGTGAAGTAGAAGCCGATCAGCAGGTACGACACGAGGCCCACCGCTTCCCAGCCGAAGAACAGCTGCAGGAAGTTGTTGCTCATGACGAGCATCAGCATCGAGAACGTGAAGAGCGAGATGTACGAGAAGAAGCGCTCGTAGCCGACTTCCTCGTCCGCCATGTAGCCGATGGTGTAGATGTGCACCATCAGCGAGACGAAGGTCACGATGACCATCATCATCGCCGTGAGCGAGTCGACCAGGAAGCCGACTTCCATCTTCAGCGTGCCGACGCTCATCCATTCGTAGATGGTCGCGTTGAAGCTCGCGCCGTGCATCACGTCGTTGAAGACGATCGCCGAAAGAATGAACGCGATGAAGACGCCGAGGATCGTGACGCGATGCGCGCCCTTGCGCCCTACCCATTTCGCGAACAGCCCCGCGATCAGACAGCCGGCAAGCGGCGCCAGCGGAACCGCGAGCAGGAGGTTTTCATTGAGTGTCGTGGACATAACAGCCTAGCCTGAAATTAACCTTTGAGCTGATCGAGGTCCTCGACGTTGATCGTGTCGAGGCTACGGAACAGGGTCACGAGAATCGCGAGACCGATCGCGGCTTCAGCGGCGGCGACAGTCAGCACGAAGAACACGAAGATCTGGCCGTGCACGTCGCCCAGATAGTGCGAGAACGCGACGAAATTGGTGTTCACCGCGAGCAGCATCAATTCGATGGCCATCAGGATGATGATGACGTTGCGGCGGTTCAGGAAGATGCCGACGATGCTGATCGCAAAGAGGATCGCACCGAGCACGAGGTAATGGGCAAGACTCAACATATTCGATTTCTCCTTCGCGCTCAGCCCTTGTTGTCGACCGTGCCCGCGCCGATGTTGCCGGTCACGGCAGGTTCCGTGGAGGCGTCGGGCGCCTGCGTTTCGGCCTGCATCTTCACGAGGCGCACGCGGTCTTCGCGGCGCACCTTGACCTGCTGGCTGACGGTTTGGGTCTTCTTGTCCTTCTTGTCGCGGATCGTGAGCGAGATCGCCGCGATGATCGCAACCAGCAGCACGAGGCCGGCGATTTCGAACGCGAAGATGTAGTCGGTGTAGATGACCTTGCCGATCAGTTGCGTGTTCGACATCGCCGCTGCGCCCGTCACCGCCGTCGACGTTTCGGGTGTGATCGTGCCGCCGTAGCCGTGCCAAAGGATCAGCGCGGTCTCGATCACGATGATCGCGCCGACGATGCTCGCGAGCGGCACGAAGCGCCTGAAATCCTTGCGCAGGACATCGATGTTGATGTCGAGCATCATGACGACGAACAGGAACAGCACCATCACGGCGCCGACATATACGAGAACCAGCAGAATCGCGAGGAATTCGGCTTGCAGCAGCATCCAGATCGCGGCCGCGTTGAAGAACGCGAGCACGAGGAAGAGCGCGGACGACACCGGGTTGCGCGAAGTGATCACCTTCAGCGCGGAAACGACCAGCAGCAGCGCGAAGATATAGAACAGTACGATTGTGAATTCCATGATTACCGGTTCATCGTTAGGCCATCATCAGGCATGGTGTGTCGGCGCTTTCGGACAGGAGCCGCCCTCGGCGCGCGCCGCAGTGTGCCAAACAGCAACAACAAAATCGCTACGGTGCGATGCCGGAACATGAGGCTCGGGCATCGGACGCATATCAACGATAAGGCGCGTCGGCCGCCTTCGATGCGGCGATTTCCGTTTCGTAGCGATCGCCCACCGCAAGCAGCATGTCCTTCGTGAAATACAGGTCGCCGCGCTTTTCGCCGTGATATTCGAGGATGTGCGTTTCGACGATCGAATCGACCGGGCAGCTCTCCTCGCAGAAACCGCAGAAGATGCACTTGGTCAGGTCGATGTCGTAACGCGTGGTGCGACGGGTGTTGTCCGCGCGCGTTTCCGATTCGATCGTGATCGCCATCGCCGGGCACACCGCTTCGCACAGCTTGCAGGCGATGCAGCGCTCTTCGCCGTTCTCATAGCGGCGCAGCGCGTGCAGACCGCGAAAACGCGGCGAGATCGGCGTCTTTTCTTCCGGGAACTGCACCGTGATCTTGCGCTGGAACGTGTAACGTCCCGTCAGCGCAAGACCCTTGAGCAACTCGGTCAGGAAGAAGGTCTTAAAGAAGTTCTGAATAGCATTCATGATGTTTTCGTCCGCGCTCGCTTACTTCCAGATGTTGAGCGGCGACATGATCCAGAAACCGACCACGACCACCCAGATCACCGACACCGGCAGGAACACCTTCCAGCCGAGACGCATGATCTGGTCGTAGCGGTAACGCGGGAATGTCGCGCGCGCCCAGATGAAGACCGACAGCAGCAGGAAAACCTTGAAAACGAACCAGAATACGCCCGGAATGAACGACAGGAAGCCGAACGGTGCATCCCAGCCGCCGAGGAACAGCGTCGCTGCGATCGCCGAGATCACGATCATGTTGATGTACTCGGCGAGGAAGAACAGCGCGAACGCCATGCCCGAGTAATCGATCATGTGACCGGCGACGATTTCCGATTCGCCTTCCACCACGTCGAACGGGTGACGGTTCGTTTCCGCGATGCCCGAGATGAAGTACACGACGAACATCGGCAAAAGTGGCAGCCAGTTCCACGACAGGAAGTTGATGCCCCAGCCCGCGAACATGCCGCGCTGCTGCGAGTGCACGATGTCGGACATGTTCAGCGTGCCCGCAACCATCAGCACCACGACGAGCGCGAAGCCCATCGAGATTTCGTAGGACACCATCTGCGCCGCGGCGCGCATCGCGCCGAGAAACGCGTACTTCGAGTTCGACGCCCAACCCGCCAGAATCACGCCGTACACGCCGATCGACGAAATCGCCATGATGTACAGCAGACCCGCGTTGATGTCGCCGAGCACCGCTTTCGCCTGGAACGGGATCACCGCCCACACGGCGAACGCCGGCACCACGGTCATGATCGGTGCGATCACATAGATCCACTTGCTCGCAGCCGTCGGCTGGATGACTTCCTTGAGCAGAAGCTTCAGCACGTCGGCGATCGGCTGCAGCAAGCCTGCGGGGCCGACGCGGTTCGGGCCGAGACGCACGTGCATCCAGCCGATGAGCTTGCGTTCCCAGAGAATCAGGTAGGCCACGCACAGCAGGATGACCACCGAAACCACCAGGATGCGGACCACCGCCCACACCGTCGGCCATGCGACGCCCAGAAGCTGCGTGCCGCCTGCGTTGATCGTATCGAACAAGCCCATTTTTACGCCTTCTCCACTACCAGTTCACCGAACAGGCCGCCGAGCGCGGCGCCAGCCGTCGTGCCCGCCGACACGCGGACCACCGATTCCGCGAGATTCGCATCGCGGACCGCGGGCAACGTCACCGACAGATTGCCTTGGCGAATACGCACTGCTTCGCCATCCTTCAGACCGAGCTTGTCGAAGAGCGCCGTCGGGAGGCCCGCCACGTTTGCATCGCGTGCGGCTGCCGTCAAATGCAACGAGGGCGCGCGGCGCACGAGCGCATCGGCGTGATAGATCGGTACATCGGCGAGACGCTGCAGGCCGCTGCCGTTCAACACGACGTTCGATGCAGCGCGCTTGGCCTGCACCGTCGTCTTGTTCGACAGACGCGCGGTCAGATCGCCCGTGCCCAACGCCGCGACACGCACTTCGTCAGCGGTGTCGAACTCGAAGCCCGGCAGGCCGAGGATCGTGCCCAGCACGCGCAACACCTTCCAGCCCGGACGCGTCTCGCCGAGCGCGCGCACGACGCCGTTGAACGACTGAGCGGTGCCTTCCGCGTTGACGAACGTGCCCGACGTTTCCGTGAACGGCGCGATCGGCAGCAGCACGTCCGCGTAGTCCATGCCGTGCTTGAACGGCGACATCACGACGACCATTTCCGCTGCCTTGAGCGCGGCGATGGCTTGCGCCGGATTGGCCGTATCGAATTCCGGTTCCGCGTTGAAGAGCACGTAGCCCTTGCGCGGCTGCTCGAACACTTCGCGCGCGTTGAGACCGCCCTCGCCCGGCAATGCATCGACGAGATGCGCGCCGACCGAGTTCGCCCCTTCCGTGAGGAAGCCGAGCGTCGCGCCGGTATTGTCGGCGATCCACTGGGCGGCCGCCTGAATCTGCGCGAAATCCGGATGCTGAACCGCGAGGTTGCCGAGCAGCACGACGCGCTGTTCGCCCGCCGACAGCGACGCCGCGACGTCCTTCGCCGCGGCCGACACTTCGCGACCCGCGAATGCGTCCGGCAGCGCGACGCCGCGCGCTTCCGAAACCGCCGCAGCGATGCCCGCAAGCTGATCGAGCCACGCCGACGGCGCCGCGACCAGGCGATGCGCGGTCGGGATCAGCGAGTCGTCGTTGCTTGCGTTGAGGAACGTGAGCTTCGCGCCGTTTTTCGCGGCCTGACGCAGACGCGCGGCAAACAGCGGATGATCGCGACGCAGGAACGAGCCGATGACGAACGCAGTGTCGATAGTCGACAGATTCGCGATCTTCGTGCCGAGCCACGGCGCGCCGACGCCGACCGGCGCCGAGAAATCGTTCTGACGCAGACGGAAATCGACGTTCGGCGTGCCGACGCCTTCAGCCAGCGTCTTCAGCAGATGCAGTTCTTCGACCGTGCTGTGCGGCGTGGCCAAAGCGGCGATGGCATTCGCGCCGTGATCCGCCTTGATGCCCTTCAGGCCCTTCGCGACGTACTCGAGCGCGGTCTGCCAGTCGGTTTCGATCCAGTTGCCGCCCTGCTTCAGCATCGGCGCGGTGAGACGCTCGTCGCTGTTCAGGCCTTCGTACGAGAAGCGGTCCTTGTCGGAGATCCAGCATTCGTTGATGGCTTCGTTCTCCATCGGCAGAACGCGCATCACGCGGTTGTTCTTCACCTGCACCACGAGGTTCGCGCCGACGGAATCGTGCGGGCTCACCGACTTGCGGCGCGACAGTTCCCACGTACGGGCGCTGTAGCGGAACGGCTTGCTCGTCAACGCGCCGACCGGGCACAGGTCGATCATGTTGCCCGACAGCTCCGAATCCACGGTCTTGCCGACGAACGACGTGATTTCCGAATGCTCGCCACGGCCCAGCATGCCGAGCTCCATCACGCCGGCGACTTCCTGGCCGAAGCGCACGCAGCGCGTGCAGTGGATGCAGCGCGACATCTCTTCCATCGAGATGAGCGGACCGACGTTCTTGTGGAACACCACGCGCTTTTCTTCGCTATAGCGCGACTGCGACTTGCCGTAACCGACGGCCAGATCCTGCAATTGGCACTCGCCGCCCTGATCGCAGATCGGGCAATCGAGCGGGTGGTTGATCAGCAGGAATTCCATCACCGACTGTTGGGCCTTCACGGCCTTGTCCGACGTCGTGCGGACGATCATGCCGTTCGATACCGGCGTGGCGCAGGCGGGAACGGCCTTCGGCATCTTTTCGACTTCGACGAGGCACATCCGGCAGTTCGCCGCGATCGACAGTTTCTTGTGATAGCAGAAGTGAGGGATGTACGTATCGACCTTGTGCGCAGCCTGGATCACCATGCTGCCTTCAGGCACCTCGACCGCCTTGCCGTCAATTTCTAGTTCAACCATGATGGATAAAGATCCTCAACCCTTCTCGAGCGTTGTCGCGCATCTGACTGCGCGCCTGATTACGCGGTAAGCGCTTCGGACGGCGCGTGATGCGCGTGCCCGCCGACGAGACAATGCTTGTGCTCGACGTGATATTCGAATTCGTCCCAGAAGTGCTTGAGCATGCCGCGCACGGGCATCGCCGCTGCATCGCCGAGCGCGCAGATCGTACGGCCCATGATGTTCTCGGCGACCGAGTTCAGCAGATCCAGATCTTCCTTGCGGCCGAGACCGTGCTCGATGCGATGCACGACGCGATACAGCCAGCCCGTGCCCTCACGGCACGGCGTGCATTGGCCGCACGACTCTTCATAGTAGAAGTACGACAGGCGCAACAGCGAGCGCACCATGCAGCGCGTTTCGTTCATCACGATGACCGCGCCCGAGCCCAGCATCGAGCCGGCCTTCGCGATCGAGTCGTAGTCCATGTCGGTCGCGAGCATCATGTCGCCCGGCACGACCGGCGCGGACGAGCCGCCCGGAATCACGGCCTTGATCGACTTGCCGCGCACGCCGCCCGCCAGTTCCATCAGCGTCGAGAACGGCGTGCCGAGCGGAATCTCGTAGTTGCCCGGACGGTTCACATCGCCCGAGACGGAGAAAATCTTCGTGCCGCCGTTGTTCGGCTTGCCGATCTCGAGGTAATTCTGCGGGCCGATTTCCAGCAGGAACGGCACCGCCGCGAACGTCTCGGTGTTGTTGATCGTGGTCGGCTTGCCGTACACGCCGAAGCTCGCCGGGAACGGCGGCTTGAAGCGCGGCTGGCCCTTCTTGCCTTCGAGCGATTCGAGCAGCGCGGTTTCTTCACCGCAGATGTACGCGCCGTAACCATGGTGCGCGTACAGCTCGAACGAGAAACCCGAGCCCAGGATGTTCGCGCCCAGATAGCCGGCCTGACGCGCTTCTTCGAGCGCCGCTTCGAACACGCGATAGACCTCGAAAATCTCGCCGTGGATATAGTTGTAGCCGACGGTGATGCCCATTGCATACGCGCCGATGGCCATGCCTTCGATCAGCGCGTGCGGATTCCAGCGCAGGATGTCGCGATCCTTGAACGTGCCCGGCTCGCCTTCGTCCGAATTGCAGACGAGATACTTCTGCCCCGGAAACTGACGCGGCATGAAGCTCCACTTCAGGCCGGTCGGAAAGCCCGCGCCGCCGCGGCCGCGCAGACCCGACGCCTTGACGTCGGCGATCACCTGCTCGGGTGGAATCTTTTCTTCGAGAATGCGGCGCAACTGCTTGTAGCCGCCGCGCGCGACGTAATCTTCGAGATGCCAGTTCTCGCCATTGAGGCCAGCGAGGATCAGCGGCTTGATGTGACGATCGTGGAGTGACGTCATTTCGAAAGTTCCTCGATCAACTGGTCGATCTTCTCGCGGCTCATGAAGCTGCACATGCGATGGTTGTTCACGAGCAGCACAGGTGCGTCGCCGCACGCGCCGAAGCACTCGCCTTCTTTCAGCGTGAACTTGCCGTCGGGCGTGGTCTCGCCGAAATCGATTCCAAGCTTCTGCTTGAGATATTCGGCAGCGCTGTCCGAACCGCCATCCGGGCCAAGCTGGCAGGGCAGATTCGTGCAGAGCGTGATCTTGTGCTTGCCGACCGGCTTCAGCTCGTACATCGTGTAGAACGTAGCGACTTCCTGCACCGCGACGGGCGGCATGCTCAGGTAATCGGCCACGAACTGCATGATTTCGGGCGAAAGCCAACCATGCTCTTCCTGAGCGACAGCGAGCGCCGCCATCACCGCCGATTGCTTTTGCTCGGCGGGATACTTCGCGACCGCGCGATCGATTTCTTTCAGGCCTTCAGCTGAGATCATTTTCAGACACGACTCTTTCAATTCCTACCGAACGAAAACCTGCCGCGCCCTTCGTATTGCGGCAGACCTGGCGTTCCTGCGGGTTCCTGTTATTGCTTTCGCGTTTCTTGCGCAGCGGCTCGGCGAGCCGACCGCGCAGGCGCCGATGAATCAGCGATCGATCTCGCCGAACACGATGTCTTGCGTACCGATGATCGTCACTGCGTCGGCGATCATGTGGCCTCGCGCCATTTCATCGAGCGCTGCGAGGTGTGCATAGCCCGGCGCGCGAATCTTCAGGCGATACGGCTTGTTCGCGCCATCCGAGATCAGGTAGATGCCGAACTCGCCCTTCGGATGCTCGACCGCAGCGTACGTTTCGCCTTCCGGCACATGGAAGCCTTCGGTAAAGAGCTTGAAATGATGAATCAGCTCTTCCATGTTGCTCTTCATGCCGACGCGCGACGGCGGTGCAACCTTGTGATTATCGACCATCACAGGGCCAGGATTCTTGCGCAGCCACGCAATGCACTGTTTGGCGATGCGCGTCGACTGGCGCATTTCTTCCACGCGCACCAGATAGCGGTCGTAGCAGTCGCCGTTCACGCCGACGGGGATGTCGAAGTCGAGCTGATCGTACACTTCGTACGGCTGCTTCTTGCGCAAGTCCCACTCGATGCCCGAGCCGCGCAGCATCGCGCCGCTCAAGCCCATCTGCAACGCGCGCTCCGGGCTCACCACGCCGATGCCCACGAGACGCTGCTTCCAGATGCGGTTGTCGGTGAGCAGCGTTTCGTACTCGTCGACACAGCCCGGGAAACGATTGAAGAAGTCCTCGATGAAGTCGAGCAACGAGCCCTGACGGTTCTCGTTCATCTTGTCGAGCGCCTTCGCGTTGCGGATCTTCGACGCCTTGTATTGCGGCATCGCGTCCGGCAGATCGCGATAGACGCCGCCCGGACGATAGTACGCCGCGTGCATGCGCGCACCCGACACCGCCTCGTAGACGTCCATCAGATCTTCGCGCTCGCGGAACGCGTAAAGGAAGACCGCCATCGCGCCGACGTCGAGCGCGTGCGAGCCGATCCACATCAGATGGTTCAGCACGCGCGTGATTTCGTCGAACAGCACACGAATGTATTTCGCGCGGATCGGCACGTCGATGCCGAGCAGCTTCTCGATAGCGAGCACGTAGCCGTGCTCGTTGACCATCATCGACACATAGTCCAGACGGTCCATGTACGGCACGGACTGCAGGAAGGTCTTGGTCTCGGCGAGCTTCTCGGTCGCGCGATGCAGCAGACCGATGTGCGGGTCGGCGCGCTGGATCACTTCGCCGTCGAGTTCCAGCACGAGGCGCAGCACGCCGTGCGCTGCCGGGTGCTGCGGGCCAAAGTTCAGCGTGTAATTCTTGATCTCTGCCATGGCGTTCTCTTAATGTTTCAGACCGCCATAGCGATCTTCGCGAATCACGCGCGGCGTGATTTCGCGCGGTTCGATCGTCACGGGCTGGTACACCACGCGCTTCTCTTCCGGGTCGTAGCGCATTTCGACGTAGCCGGAAATCGGGAAGTCCTTGCGGAACGGATGGCCGATGAAACCATAGTCCGTGAGAATGCGGCGCAGATCGGGATGGCCTTCGAATACGATGCCATAGAGGTCGAACGCTTCGCGCTCGTACCAGTTCGCCGACGTCCAGATATCGACCACCGAAGCCACGATGGGCACTTCGTCGTCCGGAGCGAATACGCGCACGCGCACGCGCCAGTTGTGCGTGATCGAGAGAAGATGACTGACTGCCGCGAAACGCGGACCGTCGTAGACGCCGTCGCCATACGTCGAATAATCGACGCCGGAGAGGTCCATGAGCTGCTCGAAGCGCAGCGACGGGTCATCGCGCAACTGCTTGCAGACGTCCAGATAGTCGGCCGCCTTGACGACGACCGTCACCTGACCCAGCGACTCGGTAATGCTCTGGAGACGGCCGCCAAACGCCGTCTCGAGGTTCGCTTTGAGGGTCTCGAGTTTGCTTGCCATAGTTTGGGGAGACTCAGGCCCTTACTGACGGGCGATGGTGTTGGTGCGGCGAATCTTCGCCTGCAACTGGATCACGCCGTAGACCAGCGCCTCGGCGGTCGGAGGACAACCGGGAACGTAGACGTCGACCGGGACGATCCGGTCGCAGCCGCGCACGACGGAATACGAATAGTGATAGTAGCCGCCGCCGTTCGCGCACGAGCCCATGGAGATGACCCAGCGCGGCTCGGCCATCTGGTCGTACACCTTACGAAGCGCGGGCGCCATTTTGTTGCAGAGCGTGCCGGCGACGATCATCACGTCCGACTGGCGCGGGCTCGGGCGGAACACCACGCCGAAACGGTCCAGGTCGTAACGGGCGGCGCCCGCGTGCATCATTTCGACCGCGCAGCATGCGAGACCGAACGTCATCGGCCACAGGGAGCCGGTGCGCGTCCAGTTGATGAGCTTGTCAGCCGTGGTGGTGACAAAGCCTTCCTTCAAGACCCCTTCGATACTCATTTGTTTTCCACTCCAGATGAGCAGCCAGCCAAAGCCGCCCATGAATCCGGTGATCTAACTGTCATTCCCAGTCGAGTCCGCCCTTTCTCCAGATGTAGGCGAAACCGAGCAAAAATTCGAGCAGAAAAATCATCATCGCGATGAAACCAGGCCAGCCGATATCGCGCAGGGAAACACCCCACGGGAACAGGAACGCCGTCTCAAGGTCGAAAATGATGAAAAGAATCGCGACGAGATAGTAACGCACATCGAACTTCATACGCGCGTCTTCGAACGCTTCGAAGCCGCACTCGTACGGCGCGTTTTTCTCGGTGTCGGGCTTGTTGGGACCGAGGATCTTGCCAATGCTGACCAACGCTATACCTAAACCAAGGCCCACCAGAAGAAACAAGAAGACGGGGTAATAGGGTGCGAGGTTCAAGGCTATCCTCAGATCGGTAGATGTGGCCTGTAATTGATTGGGGCGCTTCAGCCGGGACGGACCACCCGGCAGGAGATATCACTTGGGACCGCTCACGATATCAGCACAACGTGACAACCGCTTTGATGTTGTCGATGCCGCCGCAAAAACGTAAGCGTACTCCAGAAGTAACAATGCCAGCCGAAGCGATGCAAGCGGCTGGCATTGGATAACTTTGGTGCCGACGGCGAGACTCGAACTCGCACAGCTTTCGCCACTACCCCCTCAAGATAGCGTGTCTACCAATTTCACCACGTCGGCACTGTACTGCAATCCGGGAAAACTACTTCTTAATTGCCGCGAATCGCTTCAAGACTTGAATTATAACTGGGCCCTTGGAATTGTTCAACGCACAAAATGCAAAATCCGCGAAAAATCTGTTCCGTCGTTATTTGGGCACGTCAGCGCCCGGCGCCGACGATGCAACCGGTGCCGACACAGGCGCAGACGCTCCTGATGCGGCCACGACCGGAGCCGATGCCGGCACAGGAGCCGCACCGCCCAACACACCCGCGGACGTCTGCGGCTTATAGCTTCCGAGATAGGTCAGCGCCAGCGTCGTCACGAAGAAGATCGCGGCGAGAATGGCCGTGGTACGCGACAGAAAGTTGGCCGAGCCCGTCGCACCGAACAGACTGCCCGATGCGCCGCTACCGAACGCCGCGCCCATGTCCGCGCCCTTGCCGTGCTGGAGCAGCACGAGGCCGATTACACCCAACGCCGACAGCAACTGAACGACGATAATCAATGTCTTCAAATACAGCATTTCAACTCACCCGATTCCTGATGTTTCCGTGACACCTTCGTGTCGCACTATGCTCTTTCGCCTGCCCTGCCCGCTCGCCGTTCGACGCTCAATGCGTCACGGTTTGCGCCGCCCGGCAGATCGCCAGAAAATCTTTCGACTTCAGCGACGCGCCGCCAATCAGCCCGCCGTCGATGTCTTTCTGCCCGAACAGCTCTTCCGCGTTTTCCGGCTTCACGCTGCCGCCATACAAGAGCGGCACGTTCGCAACCGTTGCGCCCTTCTCCAGCAGCTTGTGACGCAGAAACGCATGAACATCCTGCGCCTGCCCCGGCCGCGCGGTCTTGCCCGTACCGATCGCCCAGACCGGTTCGTACGCGACCACGATGCCCGCCGCCTGCTCTTCCGTGAGCGCCTGCAACACGGCTTCGAGCTGCGTGCCGATGATCCGCTCCGTCGTGCCCGCCTCACGTTCTTCCAGCGTCTCGCCGACACAGACGATCGGCGTAAGGCCCGCTTCGATCGCGCGCTGCGCTTTCGACGCGACGAGTTCCGGACTTTCGCGATGATACGCGCGTCGCTCCGAATGCCCGACGATCGCGTACGTGACGCCGAAGTCCGCCGCCATCTCGGCCGCGACTTCGCCGGTGAACGCACCGCCCGTATGCGCCGACACGTCCTGAATGCCCCAGCGCACCACCGAGCCGCTGAGCAGCGCTTGCGATTGCGCGAGATACGGACACGGCACGCACACGCCGACGCTCACGCCCTTCTGCAAAGCCGATGCGCCCGCGGCGACCTCGATCAGCAAGGTCGCATTTTCTCCGATGCGGCCGTGCATCTTCCAGTTGCCCACCACCAGTTTCGCTCGTTCTCTGGACATATGTCTCGTCAGTCGGTGGCGGCTTGTTGCATGCACGTGGTCAGCCGCCCTGTTATAAGAATGAACCGCTACGAACCGCAAACTGCCTGCAAAACAGGCGATTTTACTGTGTTACGACGAAACCGGTCAAACCATCAAAAGCGAGCCGCAACATGAAACGCTCGCTCCCGGCGAATTTCACGCGTCGTCGCGCCAGTCGAGCACGATCTTGCCGACGTGCGTACTGCTTTCCATCAGTGCGTGCGCGGCGGCGGCATCGCGCGCCGGGAACACCTGATGGATCACCGGCTTGATGCGCCCCGCCTCGATTTCCGGCCAGACGCGCTCCTTCAGCTTCGCCGCGAGCTTCGCCTTGAATGCGACGGGACGCGGACGCAGCGTCGAGCCCGTGATGACCAGACGCCGGCGCAGCACGTCGTTCAGATTGATCTCCGCCTTCGCGCCGCCGAGCAGCGCGATCACGCAGATGCGCCCGCCGTCGGCAAGCGCCTTGAGCTCGCGCTGAAGATAGTCGCCAGCGACCATATCCAGAATGACGTCGACGCCGCGATCGTTCGTCAGCGACTTCACCACTTCGACGAAATCTTCCGTCTTGTAGTTGATCGCCCGCTCCGCGCCGAGCGCTTCGCACGCGCGGCACTTTTCATCGGTGCCGGCCGTGGCGAACACGCGAAAGCCGAGCGCTTTGGCGATCTGAATCGCCGTCACGCCGATGCCGCTCGACCCGCCCTGCACGAGCAGCGTTTCTTCCTCGCCGTTCTCGCCCGCGCCCAACTGACCGCGTTCGAACACGTTGCTCCACACCGTGAAGAACGTCTCCGGCAAGGATGCCGCCTCGATGTCCGACAGACCCTTCGGCACCGGCAGACACTGTTCGAGCGGGGCCACCGCGTATTCGGCGTATCCGCCGCCCGCGAGCAGCGCGCACACACGATCGCCTTTTTTCAGACCGAACGGGTTGTGCTTCGGATCGAAATCGCCATCGACGATTTCACCGGCAACCTCCAGCCCCGGGAGATCCGACGCGCCCGGCGGCGGCGCATAAGCGCCCTTGCGCTGGAACACGTCCGGCCGGTTGACGCCGGAAGCGGCCACCTTGATCAACACCTCGCACTTGCCCGGCGCAGGCGTCGGACGCTCGCCGAGTTTGAGAACTTCGGGTGCGCCGAACTCAGTGATTTCGATGGCCTTCATATGCTCTCCCTGTGCCGCCCAGAGTTAGTGTGCATCCGAACCGGATGGCACTGCGCGCGCCTCGAAGCAATCCGCGCTCCACACACTGCCATCGAGTCCGATGACGCGTCGGACAATGCATAGCGTCCCAAGCGTCATACATGAAAACGGCCGGCTCGCTGAAGCGGCCGGCCGTCTACACATTACCGCATTACTGCTGCGGGTGCGTCGGTTCTGCCTGCTGCGCGCCTTCGTTCAGAAGCGCCTTCGCCGACAGACGCACACGACCCTTTTCGTCCGTCTGGATGACCTTGACCTTCACGATCTGGCCTTCCTTCAAATAGTCGTTGATGTCCTTCACGCGCTCGTTGACGATCTCAGAGATGTGCAGCAGACCGTCCTTGCCCGGCAGAATGTTCACGATCGCGCCGAAATCGAGCAGCTTGAGCACCGGGCCTTCGTAGACCTGGCCGACTTCCACTTCCGCCGTGATGTTCTCGATGCGCTTCTTCGCGTCGGCCATGCCTTCCGCGCTCGTGCTCGCGATCGTCACGACGCCGTCGTCCGAAATGTCGATGGTCGTGCCGGTTTCTTCCGTCAGCGCGCGGATCACGGAACCGCCCTTGCCGATCACGTCGCGGATCTTCTCCGGATTGATCTTGATGGTGATCATGCGCGGCGCGTAGTCCGACAGTTCCGTGTTCGTCGTCGGAACGGCGGCGGTCATCTTGCCGAGGATGTGCATGCGGCCTTCCTTGGCCTGCGCGAGCGCGACCTGCATGATTTCCTTCGTGATGCCCTGGATCTTGATGTCCATCTGCAGCGCCGTGACGCCCTGCGACGTGCCGGCCACCTTGAAGTCCATGTCGCCGAGGTGATCTTCGTCGCCGAGGATGTCGGTCAGAACCGCGAACTTGTTGCCTTCGAGGATCAGGCCCATCGCGATGCCCGCGACGTGCGCCTTCATCGGCACGCCGGCGTCCATCAGCGCGAGGCAGCCGCCGCAGACCGAAGCCATCGACGACGAACCGTTCGATTCAGTGATTTCCGACACGACGCGAATCGAATAGCCGAACTCGTCGGCGCTCGGCAGGCACGCGACCAGCGCGCGCTTCGCCAGACGGCCGTGGCCGATTTCGCGGCGCTTCGGCGAACCGACGCGGCCGGTTTCGCCCGTCGCGAACGGCGGCATGTTGTAGTGAAGCATGAAGCGCTCGCGGTATTCGCCTTCGAGTGCGTCGATGCTTTGCTCATCGCCCTTCGTGCCGAGCGTCGCGACGACGAGCGCCTGCGTTTCGCCGCGCGTGAAGAGCGCCGAGCCGTGCGTGCGCGGCAATACGCCCGTACGAATTTCGATCGGACGAACGGTGCGCGTGTCGCGGCCGTCGATGCGCGGCTCGCCGTTCAGGATCTGCGTGCGGACGATCTTCGCTTCGATATCGAACAGGACGTTGCCGACCGTCGCCGCATCGGCCGCGACCGTGCCGCCCGTCGCGGCTTCTTCCGCCAGCTTCGCCGACGTCGCCGCGTAGACTTCCTTCAGCTTGGCCGAGCGCGCCTGCTTGTTGCGCAACTGATAAGCCGCTTCGAGTTCCGGCTTGGCGATTTCCGTGACGCGCGCGATGAGCGCTTCGTTCTTCGGCGCCGGCTGCCAGTCCCACTCGGGCTTGCCGCCTTCGCGCACGAGTTCATGGATCGCGTCGATGGCGGTCTGCATCTGCTCGTGGCCGAAAACGACCGCGCCGAGCATCACTTCTTCGGAGAGCTGCTGCGCTTCCGATTCGACCATCAGCACCGCGCGCTCCGTGCCCGCGACGACCAGATCGAGCGCCGATTCCTTCATCTGCGGGCGCGTCGGGTTCAGCACGTACTCGTTGTTGATGTACGCGACACGTGCCGCGCCGACCGGACCGTTGAACGGCAGTCCCGACACGGCGAGCGCGGCGGACGCGCCGATCAGCGCCGGAATGTCGGCCGGAACATCCGGGTTCAGCGACAGGACGTGGATCACGACCTGAACTTCGTTATAGAAGCCTTCCGGGAACAGCGGACGCAGCGGGCGGTCGATCAGACGCGAAATCAGCGTTTCGCCTTCGGACGGACGGCCTTCGCGGCGGAAGAAGCCGCCCGGGATCTTGCCGGCGGCATAGGTCTTTTCGAGGTAGTCGACGGTCAGCGGGAAGAAGTCCTGGCCCGGCTTGGCGGTCTTCGCGCCGACGACGGTTGCGAGCACGACGGTATCTTCGACATCGACGATCACCGCGCCGCTCGCCTGACGGGCGATTTCACCCGTTTCGAGGCGGACGTTGTGCTGTCCCCACTTGAACTCTTTGACGATCTTATTGAACATTTCGACTCCTTCTACGTTTGCGCCGCGCCGGTCGACTGGCGCGTGCGGGAAGGTCCGGAGCCACGCTTGAGAGGTGTGTTATGCCATTCCAGCGCGATGCGTTTCGATGAACGTCGTCGCGCTGGAATGACACAAAGCTCCGCTGCGAGGCTGGACCGAGTGTCGGACCGGATGGACTCATCCGGGATAAAGCTTATGAACTGCCGAAACTTCCGACTGCGTGGCAATTACGGGCGCCGATTGCCGAAAACACGATCGGGCACCACTTCGCGACCGAAACGCACAAAAACAAAGTGCCTGTATCAGCGGACTGACACAGGCACTTCATTAGGACGTTGGCCGCAAAGCCACGCTTGGCGCCAATTACTTGCGCAGACCCAGCTTTTCGATCAGCGAGCGATAACGATCCGCGTCCTTGCCCTTCAGGTAGTCGAGCAGCTTACGACGACGGCTCACCATGCGCAGCAGACCGCGGCGGCTGTGGTGATCCTTCGAGTGCGACTTGAAGTGGACGGTGAGTTCGTTGATGCGGCTCGTCAGCAGTGCGACTTGCACTTCGGGAGAACCGGTGTCGTTTGCGCCGCGTGCGTATTCAGCGACGATGTCGGATTTCTTGATTTCTGCTACGGACATTTGCTTTTCCTTTGATACAGACAGGCGGTCACGGAAGAAAGGCCGTGCCGTGGATTTACAAAAAATGAATCGTTTCCGGCAATGCGCCAAAAACGAAGCGCAGAGTATAGCACAGTGCAATGTCTCGCCGAAGCACTTCTGCGCGGGGCGAATCGGCGCCTTAGCGCGGCGGGCGCGACATACGGCACGTCGTCGGTTGCGCGGTCTTGTCGGCGGGGACGCTCAGAAGCGTGCGGAAGCCGTAGCCCGAACCTTCGTTATCGAGCGCGACACCTTTCGTCCCCGCCTTGTCCATTTCCATGACGTAAAGGGGCTGGATCACCTGATGATCTTCGGCACGCACGGTCATCGGGTGGAAGCCTTCGCCGTCGAACTTCATGCCTTCGAGCGTGCGCGCCACCGCGAGCGGGTCCGCGCTTTTTGCGCGCGTCATCGCGGCGGCGAGCATTTCTACCATCAGCGGCATACGCGCGACAAGGTAATCGTCCGCGGCGGCAGGATAGCGGGCTCTGAACGCGCGATAGTACGCGTCCGACGCAGCGCTGCCCGCATTCGGATGCCAGTCCGCCACGGCGATCACGCGCTTCACGCCGGCATCGCCGAGCGCGGCCGGAGCGCCCAGACTGTTGCCGTAGAACGTGTAGAACTTCGTGTCGAGCCCCTGCTCGCGCGCGGCTTTGACGAGAAGCGTCAGATCGTTGCCCCAGTTTCCGGTGATCACCGCGTCCGCTCCACTCGCGCGGATTTTCGCGATGTAAGGCGCGAAATCCTTCACGCGCCCGATCGGATGAAATTCGTCGCCCGCGATCGCGATGTCCGGGCGCCGCTCCCTGAGCGCGCGCTGTGCCTCGCGGCTCACGTCGTGGCCGAAGCTGTAATCCTGATTGAGCAGATAGACCTTCTTCACCGCGCGATCGTCTTTCAGCGCATCGGCGAGGGCATCCATCCGCATGCCGGCGTGCGCGTCGAAGCGGAAATGCCAGAAACTGCACGCGTCGTTGGTGAGCGCGGGATCGTCGGCGGAATAATTGAGGAACAGCACGCGGCGATCCGGCTCGCGAGCGTTTTGGCGGTCGACAGCCGCTACGAGCGCCGCCGCCACCGCCGAACTGTTGCCCTGCATGACGAAGCCGATCTTCTCGTCGATCGCCGCACGCAGCTGCACGAGACTCGCCTCGCTGCTGCCCTTGCCATCGAGCACGACGAGTTGCAGCGGATGCGCGCCGTCCGCGAGCTTCACGCCGCCTTGCGCGTTCACGCGCTCGACGCCGAAACGCAGATTGCGCTCGACCATTGCGCCGGCGTTCGCGAACGGGCCGGACATGCCTTCGATCAGCGCGAGCTTGATGGGTGGCAATTCGGCCGCCCGCGCCGTCATGGACAAGGCAAGACACGCCGATGCCGCGATGCGCAGCCATTGCATCGCGCGCGCGCTGGTTCCGTTCTTCATGAGTTTCCGCCGATCCGCCGAAAGCGCGGATCATAGGCTGCAGCGCGCGCCCCGCGCAAGTCGCGATTGCCGACACATCGGCTTGAATGCCGCGACGTATCGGAGAATGCTTTGCCGCGCGCGCATGTCAAAATCACGGGAAACATCGAACAAACGCTGCTCGCCGCCGCGAGGAGCAAGCACGTGGAGGCTTCAATGCTGCACATACTCAACCGCATGCGCGCATCGCTGACATGCGCCGGGGTCGCGCTCCTTCTGTCCGCCTGCGCGCAGCCGTGGCAGAACTATCAGGCTGGCGCGGATGCCTCGACGATCACCGCCCGCCTCGGCCCGCCGCGCGAAATCTACGATCTGCCCAATGGCGGCAAGCGCCTGATGTGGCCGACGCAACCGCTCGGCGAATTCACCACCGCCGCCGATATCGACGCTTCCGGCAAGATCGTCAATGTTCGGCAAGTGCTCGACGAAAACGAGTTCTACAAGGCGCAGATCGGCACCTGGACGAGGCAGGACGTGCTCGTGAACTTCGGGCGGCCCGTGGAGACGTCGTACTTTCCGCTGATGAAGCGCGAAGTCTGGACCTATCGCTACATGGAGGCGAACATCTGGTATCTGATGTACAACTTCTATTTCGACGAGCAGGGCATCTTGCGCATGACGCAGAAAACGCCCGATCCGTTGCACGATCCGGATCGGCGCAATCTGTTCTGAGCGCATCGACGCCATGTAAAAAGCCCTCGCGAATGAACTGCACCCCAAAAGTTGGACACCCGTTCAACGATTTGGGGTGTTTTTTCATGAGCAAGTACAGCGCACGACTC
>NZ_JALQEK010000009.1:0-121439 GCF_023630765.1 Caballeronia sp. ATUFL_F2_KS9A
GCTGAAAGGGCTGAGTCCTGTGATGTACAGAACTCAGCCCTTAGCGGCCTAGCCCAAAACTGTCCAACTTTGCGGGGTCAGTTCAGAAGAGGGCTTTTTTGCGTTTCGACCGATCGAATCAAAGCTGCGGATTGAGCTTTTCGACCTTCGAATGCAGCTTGTTCAACGCGGCGATGTACGCCTTCGCCGACGCCGCGACGATGTCCGGATCCGTGCCCACGCCGTTCACGATGCGACCGCTCTTCGACAGACGCACGGTGACTTCGCCCTGCGCCTGCGTGCCGGTCGTGATCGCGTTGACCGAATACAGCACGAGCTCCGCGCCGCTCTCGACCTTCGATTCGATCGCGTGCAGCGTCGCATCGACCGGACCGTTGCCGCGCGCTTCGCCCGTGACTTCGGTGCCTTCCACCGCGAACACGACCTTCGCTTGCGGCTGCTCGCCGGTTTCCGAATGCTGCTTCATCGACACGAAGCGGAAGTGCTCTTTCGCCTGCGCCTCGGCGGATTCCTCGGAGACGATCTGCATGATGTCTTCGTCGAAGATTTCGGCCTTGCGGTCGGCGAGATCCTTGAAGCGCGCGAATGCCGCGTTCACATCGGCTTCGGATTCGAGCGTCACGCCCAGTTCTTCCAGACGCTGCTTGAACGCATTTCGGCCCGACAGCTTGCCGAGCACGATCTTGTTCGCGCTCCAGCCCACGTCTTCCGCGCGCATGATTTCGTAGGTGTCGCGCGCCTTCAGCACGCCGTCCTGATGGATGCCCGAAGCGTGCGCGAACGCATTCGCCCCGACGACCGCCTTGTTCGGCTGCACGACGAAACCGGTGATCTGCGAGACGAGCTTCGAGGTCGGCACGATCTGCGTCGTGTCGATGCCCAGATCGAGGCCGAAGTAATCCTTGCGCGTCTTCACCGACATCACGATTTCTTCGAGCGACGTATTGCCCGCGCGCTCGCCCAGACCGTTGATCGTGCATTCGACCTGACGCGCGCCGCCGATCTGCACGCCCGCGAGCGAATTCGCGACCGCCATGCCGAGGTCGTCGTGGCAATGCACCGACCAGATCGCCTTGTCGGAGTTCGGCACGCGCTCGCGCAGCGTCTTGACGAGATTGCCGTAGAGCTCCGGCACGCCGTAGCCGACCGTATCCGCGATATTGATGGTGCGCGCGCCTTCGTCGATCACGGCTTCGAGCACGCGGCAGAGATAATCGATATCCGAGCGGCTGCCGTCTTCCGGCGAGAATTCGACATCATCCGTGAACTTGCGCGCGAAACGCACCGCGAGGCGCGCCTGGTCGTAGACCTGCTCCGGCGTCATGCGCAGCTTCTTCTCCATGTGCAGCGCCGACGTCGCGATGAACGTGTGGATACGGAACTGGCCGGCGGGCTTGAGCGCATCGGCGGCGCGCTGGATGTCCTTGTCGTTCGCGCGGGCGAGCGAGCAGACCGTGCTGTCCTTCACGAGCCCCGCGATGGTGTGGATCGCGTCGAAGTCGCCGTTCGAGCTGGCCGCGAAGCCCGCCTCGATCACGTCGACCTTCATGCGTTCCAGTTGCTTCGCGATGCGGATCTTCTCTTCCTTCGTCATCGACGCGCCGGGGGACTGCTCGCCATCGCGCAAGGTCGTGTCGAAGATGATCAACTTGTCTGCTGCCATGTTGGGCTCCTGTGGGGAGATTTATCGATTGTTGGAGATATCGAGACGAAACTCAAAAGGGAATTCGGGTGTTCGCGCCACCGCTGGCGTCGAAAACCTGAATGGACGAGCAGACGGGAGGCGTGAAGGATCAGCGCGGTAGGCGCGCTAGCAGCGATAGTGCGCGTAGCGACGCACTAGCCGGAAACAACGAGAAGGGGAACGTGAAAAAGTTCATTCAAAAACTATAACGACTTTTGATGACGTGTGCAATGAGGCTTTCCGATTGCGCCGATTGACTTTACCTCGCGCCCGAACGCAAAACAAAAAAGCCTGCGTCCGCAAAGGAGGCAGGCTTTTTTCGATGCCGACAGACGATCAGTAACCGCCGATCGACGCGCTCACGCGCTGGCGCAGTTCCGCGCCGTCGCCGACTTGCGCGTTCTCGATGCGACGCGCGCCCTGAAAACGCTTTTCCCAATAGCCGTCTTCCATGTCGTCGACACGGATCGTGCTGCCGGTCGACGGCGAATGCACGAACTTGTTGTCGCCGATATAGATGCCGACGTGGGAGAACGAGCGGCGCATCGTATTAAAGAACACGAGGTCGCCCGGCTTCAGGTCGGAGACGGTCACTTTCTCGCCGACCCGGCTCATTTCCTCGGCGCGGCGCGGCAAGGTCATGCCGAGCGTGTCCTGGAAAACGTAGCGGACAAAGCCGCTGCAATCGAGACCGGAATCCGGCGTGTTGCCGCCCCAGCGATAACGCACGCCGATCATGTTGAGCGCGCCGACGACGACGTCGCCCGCCTTGCTCGCCACGCCCGACAGAAACGACTTCGCGCCGCCCGGATTGCTGGCGGCGTCTGCGCTTGCTGCATCGCTGGATTTGCTGGAGAAAATGCCGTTGTTGGCATTTTGGCTGCTACTGCTGACTTCGTCGGCGAACGCGCCGGAAGTTGTTGTCATCAGAAGGCCGATTAACATGCTCGCGGCGGCGCGCGCACATGTCTGAGTCATCGTTAGTGGCTGCATCGGTCGGTAGGTTTTACAATTAAAAGCTGCTAAATCAGGGAGATACGTGAAAGTTTGGAGGGATACTAGCCATAAAGTATTTAACTGTCAAAAGAAATAGAAAAATACAATTGAGACGCGCACCCAATTGGCGAAAAAGAAAGATTTTTAGGAAACTAGCGATGCTTTCAGAAGCTTTCTTGTGTATTCGTCAGAAGGGTTCGCAAAAATCTTCTCTACTTCCCCCGACTCCACGACAAAACCATTCCGCATGACCGCCACGCGATGAGCCATCGCGCCGATCACCTGCAGGTCGTGACTTATGAAAACGTAACCAAGATTGTGCTTCTTCTGAATATCGGCCAGAAGCGCAAGCACTTGAGTTTGAATGGAAACATCGAGCGCGCTGGTCGGCTCGTCGAGGATCAGGATGCTCGGTTCGAGCACGAGCGCGCGCGCGATCGCAATGCGCTGGCGCTGTCCGCCGGAGAATTCGTGCGGATAGCGATCGAGCGCCGCGCGCTCCATGCCGACTTCGCGCAGCACGGCGATCACTTTCGCCCGTCGAGCGGCGGCATCGAGTTCCGGTCGATGCAGCGCGAGCCCTTCTCCGACGATGCGCTCCACCGTCTGCCGCGGCGAGAGCGAGCTGAACGGGTCCTGAAACACCACTTGCAAGTTCGAGCGCAGCACGGTTTTTTCGCGTCCGCGAAAATCGCTGATTGCGCGCCCCTGGAACTCCACCGCGCCATTCGAGATGCGCTGCAGGCCGAGTAGCGCCATCGCGAGCGTCGATTTCCCCGAACCCGATTCGCCGACGATGCCGAGCGTCTCGCCCTGGCGCACCGTCAGCGTGACGTCGTCGACGGCCTTGAAGCGGCCGCGCCGGAACCAGCCCGCGAAACCCGGCAGACGCGTCGGGTAATCGACGGACACATCCTTCGCATCGAGCAGCACCGGGGCGATGGGCAGCACCGGCAGCACGCTGCGCTTCGGCTTGCTCTCGATGAGCCGCTTCGTGTACGGATGCTGCGGCGACGCGAAAATGGCCTCCACCGTGCCGCTTTCGACGAGCACGCCCTTCTCCATCACCGCGACGCGCTCGGCGAAACGCCGCACGAGATTCAGGTCGTGCGTGATGAGCAGCACCGCCATGCCGCGCTTTTCGGCTTCATCGCGCTGAAGTTCGAGCAGCAACTCGACGATCTGCGCGCGGATCGTCACATCGAGCGCGGTGGTCGGCTCGTCGGCGAGCAGAAGCCGCGGCCGGCAGGCGAGCGCCATCGCGATCATCACGCGCTGACGCTGTCCGCCCGAAAGCTGATGCGGATAACTGTCCACGCGCCTTTCCGGCTCGGTGATCCCCGTACGCGCGAGCAGCGCAATCGCGCGTTTTCTCGCCTCGCGCGGGCTCGTGCCGTCGTGCAGGCGGATCGTCTCGCCGATCTGGTCCCCGACCGTGTAGAGCGGATTGAGCGCGGTCATCGGCTCCTGAAAGATCATCGCGATGTCGGAACCGCGCAGACCTCGGATCGCGCGTTCGCTTTTCGACAGCAATTCCTCGCCGTTGAAGCGGATCGATCCGCTCACTTCGGCCTCGTGCACGAGGCGCAACACCGACAGCGCCGTCACGCTCTTGCCCGAGCCCGATTCGCCGACGAGCGCCACACGCTCGCCCGCGCGAATGTCGAGATTGACGCCATCGACCGCGAGCGTGTCGCCGAAGCGCACGCGCAAGTCTTCGATCGAAAGTAGCGGCTCCGTCACTGCCCGCCTCCGGCTTTCACGGCATCGGAAATACGCGTATCGAGCGCGTTGCGCAAGGCGTCGCCCATGAAGGTCAGCAGGAGCAGCGTCGCGACGAGCACGCCGAACGTCGACAGCGAAATCCACCACGCGTCGAGATTGGCCTTGCCCTGCGCGAGCAACTCGCCGAGCGACGGCGTCGGCGACGGCACGCCGAGGCCGAGAAAATCGAGGCTCGTGAGCGCGAGAATCGCTCCGCTCATGCGAAACGGCAGGAACGTGATGACGGGCGTCAGGCTATTGGGCAAGACGTGCCGCCAGATGATCTGCCAGTTCGACAAACCCATCGCGCGCGCGGCGCGGACATAGTCCTGCGTGCGATTGCGCAGAAACTCCGCGCGCACGTAATCCGACAGGCCGATCCATCCGAACAGCGACAGCAGGATGATCAAAAGAATGAGACTCGGCTCGAATATCGACGCGAAGATGATCAGCAGATAAAGCTCCGGCAACGCGCTCCAGATTTCGATCAGGCGTTGCCCGGTGATATCGATCCTGCCGCCGAAGTAGCCCTGCACCGCGCCCGCGACGACACCGAGCACGGTGCCGATCGCCGTCAGCACGAGCGCGAACAGCACCGACACGCGAAAGCCGTAGACGAGGCGCGCGAACACGTCGCGGCCGCGATCGTCGGTGCCGAGCCAGTTCTCGCGCGACGGCGGCGCCGGGTTCGAGCCCTTCGAAAAATAGTTGAGCGTGTCGTAGTAGTAGTGATTCGGCGGATAGATCGCGAAGTTGCCGGGCGCGCTGAAGCGATCGCGCACGAACGGATCGAGATAATCGGCGGGCGTCGGAAAGTCGCCGCCGAAGGTCGTCTCCGCATACGTCTTCGCGAGCGGAAAGTAAATGTGGCCCTGATAGCGCACGACGAGCGGCTTGTCGTTCGACCACAGCGGCCCCGCGAGACTGATGACGAACGCCGCGATGAACACGATCAGGCTCCAGTATCCGAGCCTGTTTCGCTTGAAGCGCAGCCATACGCGCCGTCCTGGCGGCACCGATGCCGCGCCGCGCAGCGGTTGCGCATCGCTGCCGTTGGCACCGCGCCGTGACGATTCCGGTGAAGCGGCTCGATTCAAATCAGCGCTCCAGTTGTTCGAATTGAATGCGTGGATCGACCCAGACGTAACAGAGGTCCGAGATGAGCTTCGTCGCGAGGCCGATCAGCGTGAAGAGATAAAGCGTGCCGAGCACGACCGGATAGTCGCGCCGCACGACGGATTCGTACGAGAGCAGTCCGAGGCCGTCGAGCGAAAAGAGCGTCTCGATCAGCAGGCTGCCCGTAAAGAACGCGCCGATGAACGCCGCCGGAAAACCGACGATCAGCGGCAAGAGCGCGTTGCGGAATACGTGCTTCCACAGCACGCGCCGCTCACTCAAGCCTTTGGCGCGCGCGGTCAGCACATATTGCTTGCGGATTTCGTCGAGGAACGCGTTCTTCGTGAGCATCGTGACGACGGCGAAGCTGCCCACCACCGACGCCACGACCGGCAACGTGATGTGCCACAGATAATCGAGAATCTTGCCGCCGAGCGAGAGCGTCGCCCAGTTGTCGGACGTGAGATTGCGCAGCGGAAACAGTTGCCAGAACGTGCCGCCGCCGAACAGCACGAGCAGCAGCACGCCGAGCACGAAGCCCGGAATCGCAAAGCCGACGAGCACGATGAGACTCGTCGCGACATCGAACTTCGAGCCGTTCTTCACGGCTTTGGCGATGCCGAGCGGCACCGATATCAGATACGTGATGAAGAAGGTCCACAAGCCGATGCTGATCGACACCGGCAGCTTCGACACGATCAGCGACCACACGCTCTGATGCCTGAAATAACTCTCGCCGAGATCGAAGCGCGCGAACTTGCCGAGCATCAGAAAGTAGCGTTGCAGCGGCGGTTTGTCGAAGCCGTAGAGCTTCTTCAGTTGCTCGACCTGCTGCGCATCGACGCCCGTATGCGTGCGCAGCCCGAAGCCGCCGCCGCCTTCGGACTGTCCGCGCCGCAAGTCGTGCACCGCCTGTTCGACCGGACCGCCCGGCACGAACTGGATCACGACGAACGTGAGCGTCAACACGCCGATGAGCGTCGGGATCATCAAGAGAATGCGTTTAAGGATGTAGCTCCACATGGCGCGTCCTCGTTACTTCGCCGCGTGCGCGGCGGGCCCGGATTTGGCCCACCACGTCGATATGACCCACTCTTCCGCGCCGTAATACAGCGGCAGCGTCGACGGGTACGCCAGCGTATTCCGATACGCCACGCGATGCGTCGCCGAGTACCAGTGCGGCACCACATAGTAGCCGTTCATCAGCACGCGATCGAGCGCGTGCGTCGTGTCCACCAGTTGCTCGCGCGTCTGCGCGGAGATCACTTTCTGCAGGATCGCATCGACGGCCGGCGACTTCACGCCTGCGAGATTGTCGGAGCCCTGCTCGTCCGCGGACTTGCTGCCGAAGCGCGAAACCTGCTCGGTGCCCGGCACCTGCACGTCGGGCATGCGCACGCTCGTCATGTCGAAGTCGAACGCATCGAGACGTTTCTGGATCAACGCGTAATCGACGGTGCGAAAGTTCATCGTGATGCCGAGCTTCTGCAGATTGCGCCCGAACGCGGCCGCGACCGGCTCCATCGACGCGCCGCCGCCGGTGTCGTCGAGAATCTCGAAGACGAACGGCTCGCCCTTCGCGTTGCGCAGCGCGCCGTCGCGATACGTCCAGCCGGCCCGAGCGAGCAATTCGCGCGCCTTGATGAGATTGGCGCGCAGCGAGCCGGGCGGATCGGTGTCCGGCTGACGCGGCATCTCGCCGAACACGGAAGGATCGAGCTGCTTCTTCAGCGGGTTCAATATCGCGAGTTCGCCTTCGCTCGGCAATCCCTTCGCCTGCAGATCCGTGTTGACGAAAAAGCTGTCGATGCGCCTGTACTGATTGAAGAACAGTTGCCGGTTGAGCCACTCGAAATCGAGCGCGAGATCGAGCGCCTGACGCACGCGCACGTCCTTGAAGAGCGGCTTGCGCGTGTTCATGAAGAAGCCCTGCATGCCGGTGCCGTTGTGGTGCGGGAACTCGCGCTTGATGAGCTCGCCGCTGTCGAAGCGTTTGCCGATATCGCGCCGCACCCAACTGCGCGCGACGTACTCGACCAGCACGTCGTACTCGCCCGCCTTGAACGCTTCGAGGCGCGCGGTCGGATCGCCGTAAAGCTTGTAGTCGATGTGCGCGAAATTGAACGTGCCGACACGCACCGGCAGCGCCGCGCCCCAGTAATCCGGATTGCGCCGGTACGAGATCGTGCGGCCGTTGTCGTAACGATCGATCAGATACGGCCCGCTGCCGATGGGCTTCTGGAACGCGATCCTGTCGAACGGAATGCGCGTGCCGTCCGGCTTCATGCCCCACTTGCGCGAAAACACCGGAATGCCGCCCGCGAGCAGCGGCATCTCGCGCGTCGCGATCTTGAACTCGAAGCGGATCGTCTGCGGATCGACGATCACCGCGCGCGCGATCTGCCCGAAGTACACGGAGAACTGCGGCGCGGCAAGCGGACTCTTGAGCGTCTCGAACGAGAACTTCACGTCTTCCGCCGTGACCGGATCGCCGTTGGAAAAGCGCGCTTTCGGATTGATGTGGAAGGTGGTCGACATGCCATCGGGCGCGACGGAAATGTCATCGGCGAGCAGGCCGTAAGCGGTCGATACTTCGTCGGAACTGCCTGTCGTCAGGCTCTCGAACATCAGCGAAAGACCGGGCGCGGGATTGCCGCGCAACGTGAACGGATTGAACTTGTCGAAGCTCGTCAGCCGGTTCGGGTTCGCGAGGACGAGCGTGCCGTCGCGCGGCGCGTCGGGATTCACGTAATCGAAGTGTTTGAAACCGGCCGGGTATTTCGGCTCGCCGTATTGCGCGATGGCATGCACCGCGTAAGCCGGACCCGCGAGCCATGCAGCCGATGCGGCCAGCGACCAGGTCAGGACCAAGCGTGAGGCGCTGCATAAACGGATCGTCATGTGCCTCTGGGCGCGATTTGAGTGTGTGACGCGATGGAGTGACCCGGCCGGAAACCCGAAGCGCGAGCCGCGGGAATCTTAAGGCGAGGCATTGCGATGTGAGAGAATTCTACCCAAAATCACGCACCGCTCGGCCTGCGACCCAAGGGTTGTCGACTGGCCGATCGCGCCACGCACGACCCCGCGCGGCATCGGACAACCGGTGCGCGCCGCGACACTGACATCAAAGAAGGAGCATTCATGGGCTTTCTCGCTGGAAAACGAATTCTGCTGACGGGCCTGCTGTCCAACCGCTCGATCGCTTACGGCATCGCCGCGGCCTGCAAGCGCGAAGGCGCGGAACTGGCGTTCACGTATGTCGGCGAGCGCTTCAAGGAGCGCATCACCGAGTTCGCGACCGAGTTCGGCAGCGACATGGTCTATCCGTGCGACGTCGCCGACGACGCGCAAATCGATGCGCTGTTCGCGTCGCTGAAAGAACGCTGGGACTCGCTCGACGGCCTCGTGCACTCCATCGGCTTCGCGCCGCGCGAGGCGATCGCGGGCGATTTCCTCGACGGCATGACGCGCGAGAACTTCCGCGTTGCGCACGACATCTCCGCCTACAGCTTCCCCGCGCTCGCGAAAGCCGCGCTGCCGATGCTGAAAGACGGCTCGTCGCTGCTCACGCTGTCGTATCTCGGCGCCGAGCGCGCGCTGCCGAACTACAACACGATGGGCCTCGCGAAGGCATCGCTCGAGGCGAGCGTGCGTTACATGGCGGCGTCGCAGTCGCTCGGCGCCAAGGGCGTACGCGTCAACGCCATCTCGGCCGGCCCGATCAAGACGCTCGCGGCGAGCGGCATCAAGAGCTTCGGCAAGATTCTGAACTTCGTCGAACAGAATGCGCCGCTCAAGCGCAATGTGACGATCGAGCAAGTGGGCAATGTCGCCGCGTTCCTGCTGTCGGATCTGTCGAGCGGCATGAGCGCGGAAGTCGTCCACGTCGATGCCGGATTCCATGCGGTCGTCGGCGGAATGGGCGGCGACGCGGAATAAGCGCCCGTTCGCAGCTGCAAAACGAAGCGCCGCTCACTTCAGGTGAGCGGCGCTTTTTATTTGCCGCGATGACCGCGCCCTGCCTCAACGATAGCCGTGCGGGCCGCCATGTCCGTTGCCGTGCCCGTTGCCATGTCCGTAACCGTGCCCCGGCGGCGGACCATGCGGGCGCGGCGGAGGCGGCGGACGGCCGTGCCCGTAATGACGATAGTAGTCGTTGCGGCTCCAATAGCGTCGGCCGTCCCAGTACCGGCTGCCATGCCAGCCGATGACGACCGGCGGCGCGTACATCGGCGCGGGCTGATAGACGACGGGCGGCGGAGGCGGTGCATAGACCGGCGTCGGCGCGACGTAGACCGGCGCCGGAATGCCGATATTCACGCCGACATGAACATCCGCCGCGCGCGCGATGCCCGTCACGCTCAGCGCCGCCATGGTCAGCACACCGGCCACGATTCGTCCCGAGAACTTCTTTTTCATATGCAACCGGACCTCGCTTTGTACTTGTTCGCTTGCGCCCAAATATAACGAAAACCTTTCGACGCAATATTTCAGCTTTGTAAGTTATTGCCTGCTCGCGCTTTACGTCTGGAGAAACCTTACCTTTTGTTACATCGCGCGGGTGAGAATTCGCGGCGTTGTTGTTTTACTGGGAATTCGCCCTTCCACGTTCAAGCGGCAACAAAAAAGCCACCCGTGACGAACGAGTGGCTTTCGGCGACGGACGCCGGGCGGCGCGGGACGATCAACGCCAGCCGTTGTGACGGCCGTGGTCATGGCCGTCGTGATCGTGGCCGCGGCCATGATCGTAGTGGCGATAGTAATCGTCGCGATCCCAGTAGCGACGGCCATCCCAGTAACGATCGCCATGCCAGCCGACCACGATGGCCGGCTGCACGTAGACAGGCGCCGGAGGCGGCGCGTACACGACGGGCGGCGGAGGCGGCGCATAGACCGGCTCGGGCGCGACGTACACGGGCGCGGGCACCCCGATGTTCACGCCCACGGACACACCCGCATTGGCCGCGCCGGACACCATCAGACCGCCGAACATCACGGCGCCAGCCAGCACGGAAGCCTTCGATACCTTGTTCATGTAAAGCCCCACCCCGATGGGTTGTTTGTTGTGTTGACCGGACTATATCGGACGGATGCCGCATCGAGTGTTCGACTTCGTAACCTGCTATTACTGAGGAAAAACTTACGAAAAGTAAGCTCGTGCAGATGGAAAAACGGCGGCCCTCGCATCGCGAAGATCGCCGTTCGTGAGAGGCGCAGCGAAGATCAGTTCGGCAGTTCCTGGCCTTTGGTTTCCGGCGCGAGCGGGATCACCGCGAGACCGATGAGAAACGCAATCGCGGTAATGGCAATCGGCACGCCGAGCGTCTTCATGTTGAGCACCATCGCGCCGATGCCGAAGTTCACGATCGCGCCGAAGAAGCGCCCGACCGACGTGCAGAACGCGAAGGCCGTCGCACGCACGCGGGTTTCGAACTGCTCGGGCAGCCACAGCGAAAAGAGCGCGAAGTTGCCGCCGAAGAAGCCCAGCACGACGAGCAGCGCGATGAACGGCACCAGCCCGTTCGGCAGATAGAACGCCCAGCCGAACGCGAGCGCGATCGACGCTGCCATGCCGACGAAATACACCGCGAGCGTCTTTCTGCGGCCGATCTTTTCGGCCATCGGCGGCAGCGCGAGACAGCCGACGATCGTGCCGATCGAAAGCAGCCCCGTCGCGATCGACGCCATGCGCGCGGCATCGTGCTTGTCCATGCCCGCCTTCGTCGCGAGCTGAACGACCGCCGACGGTTCATACACCGCGCCCGCCCACAAGCCGATGATCGCCACCGTCAGCAGCACGGCCGCGACGATCGTCCGCTTGCGATATTGCGCATTGAAGATCGCCTTCAGCGAACTCTCGTGCTTGACGTGCGGATGAGCGGTTTCGGCGCGTTCCCACTTGTCGGTTTCCTTCACGCGCAGGAGCACCATGATCGACACGACGACCGGAAACAGGCCGACGAGAAACATCGCGCGCCAGCCGAACGTCGCGCCGATCGTGTAATTGAGCGCGGCGGCGAGGAAGAAGCCCGCGTAGTAGCCGGTCTGCAGATAACCCGCGCCCATCTTCCGGCGATCTTCCGGCCACGCTTCCGCGACATACGTGCCCGCGAGCGCCCATTCACCGCCGATCCCCACGCCCGCGCAAAACCGATAGAAGCCGAGCTCCCACACGTTATGCGCGGTCGCCGCGAGGCCGGTGAAGATCGCGAACGTGAAGATGGTCGCCGCGAGCACTTTGGTGCGTCCGAAACGGTCGGCGAGCGGTCCCCAGATGAACGACAGTCCCCATCCGACGAGAAAGAGCGCGAAGAGAATTGAGCCCGCAAGCCCGATGTTCGCCGGCGTCGCATCATAGCCCGAACGCGGCAGCAATTCGGTGAGCGCCGGCGCGAGCACGAGCGCGTAGATGAACGAATCCATTCCGTCGAGCGTCCAGCCGGCCCACGCACCCCAGAAACCGGTGATCTGCGACCGGTTGAGCGGTGTCTTCGTGGCGCGCGTGGCGCTTATCTGTCGATCCAGCGTGCTGGGCATGGCCATGTCTCCAAAGGAATTAGCGACGCGCCGGTTAAAAATGTTTGTTATGGCGTCTAGGGAAAGCACCGAAGTACGGTGTGCATTTTTATATATAATATTTGAACATCGACACACGACAAGTCCGCACTTTCACCTAGCCATGCCGACAGATCTCTCAGCCGGATCGACTCCGGCCTCATTTCGCGACGCGCAGTTCGAACCGCGCCAGAGCACGTCGCGCTTCATCGCGGATGCGCTGCGCGCCGCCATCGTCGATGGCTCGCTGTTGCCGGGCGAGCCGCTGCGGCAGGACGCGATCGCCCGGCAGTTTTCGGTCAGCGCCATTCCGGTGCGAGAAGCGTTCCGCCAGCTCGAAAGCGAAGGCTGGGTGACAATCGAGCCGAATCGCGGCGCGGCCGTCAGTCTGCAATCGGCCGACGAGGCGCGCGAGATCTACGAGATTCGCGCATCGCTCGAAAGTCTCGCGATCGGCATTGCGATCGCGCATCACACGCCCGCAACGCTTGCCGACGCGAAACGCCTGCTCGAAGCCGCCGAGAACGAGCCCGATCCGACGCTCTACGTCGTGCGCAACGAGCAGTTCCACATGGCGCTCTACGCGCCCGCCGACCGTCCTCGGCTGATGGAGCTGATCGGCCAGATGCATCGGCGCGGCGAACGCTATCTGCGGCTGAAGCTCGGTCTGCCGATCCACAAGGATTCATCCGATGCCGAGCACCGCGCGATCTTCGATGCCCTCGCCGCGCGCGATATCGAACAGGCGCAGACGCTCGTCGCGCGCCATCTGCTCGCGACGGGCGAACTGCTCTACCGCTTTCTCGCCGATGCCCAGGCGCTCGCGCACTCGAGCCACGTCAAGAAGAAGAAACGCCGCGCATCTTCCCGATCGAATTCCGTCAAGGCTGACCAATGAACGACGTCATCGCTAAAACCCGCAACTGGAACACGCGCGCGCAGGAAAAAGCGCGGCGTCTTAAGCTGATCGAGCCGTGGATGAACGGCTCCGTGCTCGATGCCGCGCACATCGTCGATGCGTTGAGTGCGCTCATCGTCACCGGCGACCGAGTCGCGCTCGAAGGCAACAATCAGAAGCAGGCGGACTTTCTCTCGCGCGCATTCGCGAAGCTCGATCCGGATCGCGTTCACGACATCCATCTGCTGATCTCGAGCATCAGCCGTCCCGAGCATCTCGCGCTCTTCGAGCAAGGCATCGCGCACAAGGTCGATTTCGCGTTCGCCGGGCCGCAAAGCCTGCGCGTCGCGCAACTGCTCGAAGACGGCATGCTGGAGATCGGCGCGATCTATACGTACATCGAACTGTATGCGCGCATGTTCATCGACTTGACGCCGCAGGTCGCGCTCGTGTGCGCGGCGCAGGCGGACCGGCACGGCAATCTGTACACGGGCGCCAACACCGAGGACACGCCGACGATCGTCGAAGCCACCGCGTTCCGGCATGGCATCGTGGTCGCGCAGGTGAACGAAATCGTCGACGAACTGCCGCGCGTCGATATTCCCGGCTCGTGGGTCGATGTCGTCGTCGAGGCCGATCGTCCGTTCGCCGTGGAGCCGCTTTTCACGCGCGATCCGCGTCACATCGGCGAATTGCAGATTCTCATGGCGATGATGACGATCCGCGGCATCTACGAGCGCTATGGCGTCAAGGCGCTCAATCACGGCATCGGCTTCGATACGGCCGCGATCGAACTGCTGTTGCCGACATACGGCGAGAAGCTCGGCCTCAAAGGAAAGATCTGCACGAACTGGGCGCTCAATCCGCATCCGACGCTGATTCCCGCGATCGAATCCGGCTGGGTGGACAGCGTGCATTGCTTCGGCAGCGAAGTCGGCATGGAGGACTACATCGCGGCGCGCTCCGATGTGTTCTTCACCGGCCGCGACGGCAGCCTGCGCTCGAATCGCGTGTTCTGCCAGCTCGCGGGGCAATACGGTGTCGATCTCTTCATCGGCTCGACCTTGCAGATGGACGCCGACGCGAATTCGTCGACGGTCACGCTCGGGCGGCTCGCGGGCTTCGGCGGCGCGCCGAACATGGGACACGATCCGCGCGGCCGGCGTCATTCGAGCGAAGCGTGGCTGAAGCTCCTGAAGGACGACGGCCCGAATCCGAAGATCGCGCGCGGGCACAAGCTCGTCGTGCAGACGGCCGAGACGTACAAGAAAGGCGGCGAGCCGACCATCGTCGATGCGCTCGACGCGATTGCCGTCGGCGAGAAAAGCGGCATGCCGATCGCGCCCGTGATGATCTACGGCGACGATGTCACGCACGTCGTGACGGAAGAAGGCATCGCGTATCTGCACGCGGCCGAAGGCGTCGACGAGCGCCGCGCCGCGCTCGCGGCGGTCGCGGGCGTGACGCCGATCGGCATGCGCGCCGATCCCGCGAAGACGGCGGAATTGAGACGGCGCGGCATCGTCGCGTATCCGGAAGATCTGGGCGTGCGGCGCGGCGAAGCCAAGCGCTCGCTGCTCGCGGCGCGCAGCATCGACGATCTCGTCGCGTGGTCGGGCGGCTTGTACGCGCCGCCCGCGCGCTTCCGGAGCTGGTGATGAAGCCGGCTCTTCGCGATCTTGCGCGCGCGGTCGCGTCGCCGCCGCTCATCGCGCAATGCGCCGTCGATGCGCTGATCGCCGAGGCGCGTCTCACGCCGAAGCCCGCACTCGTCGATGAACGCGGCAGCGGCGCGCATCGCGATCTCGATCTGGACACGATGCTGCGTTCCGCTCGCGCCCTGCATCCGACGTTTCTCGCGATCGCGCGCGCGGCGTCGCACGCGGAGCCGTCGCAGATCTTGCGCGAGCAACTGGCGCGCATCGGCCGCGAAGGCGAATCCGCGATGATGCGCGCAACCGATGGCAGCAACGCGCATCGCGGCGCGATCTGGATCATCGGTTTGCTGTGCGCGGGCGCGGCGATGCAAGCGCCCGACGACAGCGGCGCGATCTGCTTTTCGGCGGCGAAGATCGCCCGTTTCGACGATCGCTACGCGCCGCTAACGGCAACGAAGAGCCACGGTGCGCGCGTCAGCGAACGCTATCGCGTGGCGGGCGCACGCGGCGAAGCGCGCGATGGTTTTCCGCACGCGCGGCTCGTCGGCCTGTCCGCGCTGGACGCCGCGCGCGCACGCGGACTCGCCGAATCCGACGCGCGGCTCGATGCGCTCGTCGCGATCATCGCGTCGCTGGACGATACGTGTCTTCTGCATCGCGGCGGAATGCCCGCGCTCGAAGCAGCGCAACGCGGCGCGCGCGATGTGATCGCTTGCGGCGGAGCGGCGAGCGTCGCGGGCCGTCGCGCGCTCGAGGCGCTTCACGAAGAACTGATGAAGCTGAACGCATCGCCCGGCGGCGCGGCCGACCTGCTCGCGGCGACACTCTTTCTCGACAGTCTCAGGCGCTTGCCCTGAAGAGGAACGAACGATGGAAAACATGCGATACGAATATCCGGCCAAACGGCCCGTCACGCGCCGCGCGCACGTGGGCGTCGTCGGCTCGGGCGATCTCGAAGTGCTGCTTTCGCCGTCACAAAGTGCGAACGCGGAAGTGGTGATCCGCACGAGCGTCGATGGCTACGGCCATGTCTGGAAAAGCGTGCTCGACCGCTTCTTCCAGCGCTACGACGGCGCGGCGAAAATCGAACTGAACGATTTCGGCGCGACGCCCGGCGTCGTCATGCTGCGACTCAACGAAGCCGTCGAAGCAAGCGAAAGCGAAGGAGACACGCCATGAACGCGCACGACACGTTTCTCGCGCGGCACAGCTTCATCGAAATGACGGCGCGCGAACGCGCGCACGCGCTGCTCGACCAAGGCACGTTCCGCGAACTGCTCGGCCCGTTCGACCGCATCGAATCGCCGTGGCTCGCGATGCAGAACATCGTCTGCCAGGCGGATGACGGCGCGGTCATCGCACGCGGCATGCTCGGCGGCGAACCGGCGGTGATCGCCGCGATCGAGCCGGCGTTTCAGGGCGGCAGCATCGGCGAAGTATCCGGCGCGAAGATCGCCGCCGCGCTCGAAATGGCCTTGAGCGAATTCGAAGCCGGGCGCGCGATCCGTCCCGTCGTGCTGTTCGAAACCGGCGGCGTGCGTCTGCAGGAAGCGAATCTCGGGCTCGCGGCCATCGCCGAAATTCAGGCGGCGATCGTCGCGCTGCGGGCTCATGTGCCTGTCGTCGGGGTGATCGGCGGGATGGTCGGCTGCTTCGGCGGCATGTCGCTCGCGGCCGCGCTCTGTACCGAGCTGGTGATGACGCGGCAGGCGCGCCTCGGCATGAACGGGCCGGAGGTGATCGAGCAGGAAGCGGGCATCGAGGAACTCGATTCGGGCGACCGGCGCCTCATCTGGTCGATGATCGGCGGCGAGGAACGCGTCGCGGTCGGTCTTGCGGACACGCTCGTCGAAGACGATACCGAGCAGGTGCGCGACGCCGTGCTCGCGGCGTTCAGGCGCGGCGTGCCGCCGCGGCATCGCACGGAGAACGTGGATGGCTTCATCGCGCGGCTTGCCGACGTGAACCCCGACGCCATCGATCCCGACACCTTGCGCAAACTGTGGGGCGCATCATGACCGACACACTTTCCCGCGGCGAGCGCTGGCTCGACGCGCTGACTTCTGCGTCGACGCAATCGGAGCGCGGGCCGATCCGCGTGCGCGAAGGCGCTCTCGATGGCGAACGCGCGAGCTTCTTTGCCGTCGTGCCCGATCCGCAGAACCGCTTCCCGCGCGCGACCGATAACGTCGTCGGCCTCGAACAGGGCTGGCTGCTCGCACGCGCCGTGCGCGAAACGATCGACGCCGATCGCGATGCCGGGGTGAAGCGCGCCATCGTCGCCGTCGTCGATGTGAAGAGCCAGGCGTACGGACGTCGCGAAGAACTGCTCGGCATTCATCTCGCGTGCGCCGCCGCCGTCGATGCCTACGCGAGCGCGCGGCTCGCGGGCCATCCGGTGATCGCGCTGATCGTCGGACCGGCGATGTCGGGCGCGTATCTCGCGCACGGCTATCAGGCGAATCGCATCGTCGCGCTCGACGCGCCCGGCACGGCCGTCCACGCGATGGGCAAGGAAGCCGCCGCGCGCGTTACGCGGCGCAGCGTCGAAAGCCTCGACGCGCTCGGCGACGCGGTCCTGCCGATGTCGTACAAGATGAGCGCCTACGCGAAGCTCGGCTTGCTGCACGAGCTGATCGAAGGCGTCGACGCCGACGCGCCCTCTTCCGCCGACATCGAGCGCGTGAAGGCATCGCTCGCGGCGGCGGTGAAGGATGCGCGCAACGGTCCGCGCGATCTGTCGAACCGGCTCGCTTCCGCCGATGCGAAACGCACGCGCGCCGCATCGATCGAGGTGCGCAGGCGCATGCGCGAGCAGTGGAGCGTTTGATGGACCGCGTGATGGAGCGCGCGCCGCGTCCGCACGATTTGCTGCGGATCGCGCCCGGGACGGCCGCCTTTGACAACGCGCCGGCGTGGGTCGCCGCGTCGCTCGCGCGCGCGCCGTTCGTCGTCGTGCGGCGCGCACCGCGCATCGGCGCTGCGATTCCCGTCGGCGTGCGCGGAATGGCGCGCGGCGAACGCTTCGGCGCGTGGATCGAGACGCGTCACATCGACGCGATGCTCACGCCCGAAGCGCTGCGCACGCGCGCGCCGGATCCGGCGCGTCGCGACCTGCCCGCGTTCGCGTTGTTGCGCGCGGTCGCGCCGATCATCGACGGATGCGGTCTCGAATGGGGCCCGGCCGGCAGCGCGGGCTTCGAGCTCGCGTGCGCGATGCCGGCGATCACGCGCGACAGCGACCTCGATATCGTCGTGCGCGCGCCGACGCCCTTGCCCCGCGAAGACGCATCGGCGCTCTTCGATGCGCTCTCGCAAGCGGCGCAGAAGGAAGACACGCGCATCGACGTGCAGATCGAAACATGCGACGCGGCTTTCTCGCTCGCGGAGTTCGCGCGCGTCGGACTACGCGTCATGCTGCGGCACGCCGACGGCCCGCGCCTCGTCGCGAATCCGTGGGCAGCGGCATGATCGCGTACCTCTTTCCCGGACAGGGCGCGCAAGCGCCGGGCTTTCTGCATCGGCTCGGCGGCGGCGAGCCGCATCCGGCGATCGTCCGCACGCTCGACGAAGCATCCGATGTGCTCGGCGCGGACGTCCGCGATCTCGACAGCGCCGACGCGCTCAAATCGACCGTCGCCGTGCAGATTTCGCTCGTCGTCGCGGGCGTGGCCGCGGCGCGCGCGCTCGTGGAGGAAGGCGTCGAGCCGGAAGCCGTCGCGGGCTTGTCGGTCGGGGCGTTCGGCGCGGCGGTCGTGTGCGGCGCGATTCGCTTCGACAATGCGCTCGAACTCGTGCGCCTGCGCGCCAGGCTGATGGAAGACGCGTATCCGAGCGGCTACGGCATGCTCGCCGTGCTCGGGCTCAACGAAAGCGAGATCGCCCGCGCGATCGCCGATTGCGGCGCCGACGCCTACATCGGCAATCTGAACGCGCCGCGTCAAATCGTCCTTTCGGGCAGCGACGCCGCGCTCGCGCAAGTCCGCGACATCGCCCTGTCGCGCGGCGCGCGGCGCGCCGAACGGCTGTGCGTGAGCGTGCCCTCGCATTGCGTGCTGCTGGAAAGCGCCGCGCAACGGCTCGGCGAAGCGGCGAGCAAGGTGCGGATCGAGGCGCCGCGCATCGCCTACATCGGCAATCGCGGCGCGCGCGTGCTGCGTCGCGCCGACGCCATTCGCGAAGACCTCGCCACCAATCTGCGCTATCCGGTGCGCTGGCACGAATCGACGATCGCGCTCGCCGAACTCGGCGCGAAGGTGTTCGTCGAGATGCCGCCGGGACAGACGCTCACGCAGCTTGCCGCCGAAGCCTTGCCGGACGCGGCTTCGATCGCGATGGACACCGCACCCGCCGCATCCGTCGCCGCACGCGTGCGCGCCGCCTGCAAGCGCGCGACCGATTGATTCGCGTTCCGTGCGCGACTGATGCACGGTTTCCGCTGGCGTTTTCATCTTTTTTGCCGACAAAATCGGAATTTTCGAATAGCTTACGAATCGACTGTCATTAGCATTTCGCTGCGTTCGCGCAATCTGCGCAGAACGACGATCACAACAACATTCGAAAGGTAAAACTATGACGATCTTCCGCATCGCGCTGGCGGCCTCCGCTGTGTTCACACTTGCGTCGTGCAGCAGCATGAGCAGCATGGATCCGAACCAATTGATGCAATCCGGGCAAATGGCGACTCAGGCGCTGTCGCTGAGCGACTCCGATGTCCGCACGCTGTCCGACAAGTCCTGTGCCGAACTCGACAAGGAAAACAAAGTCGCGGCGGCCAACAGCCCGTACACCCAGCGCCTGAACAAGATTTCGAAGCAGCTCGGCGACAACATCAACGGCGTGCCGGTCAATTACAAGGTCTATCTGACGAAGGACGTCAACGCGTGGGCGATGGCCAACGGCTGCGTGCGCGTTTACAGCGGCCTCATGGACCTGATGAACGATGACGAAGTGCGTGGCGTCGTCGGGCACGAAATGGGGCACGTCGCGCTCGGCCATACGAAGAAAGCGATGCAGGTGGCGTACGCGACGTCGGCGGCGCGCACGGTGGCTTCGGCGGCGGGCGGTATGGTCGGAAGCCTGTCGGCGTCGCAGCTCGGCGATCTGTCGGAAAAATTCGTCAACGCGCAGTTCTCGCAAACGCAGGAATCGGCCGCTGACGATTACTCCTTCGATACGCAGAAGAAGAAGGGCTACGACCCGAAGGGACTGGTCACGGCGTTCCAGAAGCTCGCGACCATCGATGGCGGCAAGTCGAGCATGCTGAGTTCGCATCCGTCGTCGCCGGCGCGCGCGAAGCATATCGAGGACCGGATCGCGTCAGGGAAGTAAGGATGTGACTGAACGCGAGCGGCGACGCTCGCGTTCTCTTCGGCGACGATTCAGAAGGATGACGAAGCGATGCACTTCGTCGCAATGCACTTCGTCGCAATGCACTTCGCCGACTAACGCGGCAAAAAGAAAAAGCCCCGCAAGTTTTTAACCTTGCGGGGCCTTTCTACGACAACTGGCGGAGACGGAGGGATTCGAACCCTCGATCCAGTTTTTAGCCAGATGCTCCCTTAGCAGGGGAGTGCCTTCGACCTCTCGGCCACGTCTCCCAAACTTTTCGCCGCACCGGGAGTGCAGTGCAACGAGATCGAGATAATAGCGTGTTCGCAGGCCGGGGTCAAATTCACACGACGATTTTTTTCGAAACGGCCAATATGGAATCGCGCGTTCAGCGAACCGCAACGATGTGAAGGCCCGCGAGCCTTCACATCTCCGTCACACGCTTACACGCTTACGCGCGATCCAGCTCGAACGCCTTGTGCAGCGCGCGCACGGCGAGTTCGGTGTACTTCTCGTCGATCAGCACCGAGATCTTGATTTCGGACGTCGAGATCATCTGGATGTTGATGCCCTCTTCCGACAGCGTGCGGAACATCGTGCTAGCAATACCCACGTGCGAGCGCATGCCGACGCCCACCACCGACACCTTCGACACCTTCGGGTCGCCCAGCACGGTTTCGGCCTGGACGTGGCCCTTCACCTGGTTGTTCAGGATTTCGAGCGCGCGCTGATAGTCGCCGCGGCCGACCGTGAACGTGAAGTCGGTCTTGCCGTTCACGCTCTGGTTCTGAATGATCATGTCGATGTCGATGTTCGCATCGGCGACCGGGCCGAGAATCTGATACGCGACGCCCGGCTTGTCAGGCACGCCCATGACCGCGATGCGCGCTTCGTCGCGCTGGAACGCGATGCCAGAAATCACTGCTTTTTCCATGTTCTCGTCTTCTTCAAAAGTAATCAGGGTGCCGGAGTGCATTTCGGCTTCGAGCGGCATCAGCGGGTCGGTCAGGCTGGAGAGCACACGCGTCTTCACCTGATACTTGCCGGCGAATTCCACCGAGCGGATTTGCAGCACTTTCGAGCCGAGGCTCGCCATCTCCAGCATTTCCTCGAAGGTCACGCGGTCCAGCCGGCGCGCTTCTTCCACCACGCGCGGATCGGTCGTGTAGACGCCGTCGACGTCGGTGTAGATCAGGCATTCGTCCGCTTTCATCGCCGCCGCGATCGCAACCGCCGACGTGTCCGAGCCGCCGCGTCCGAGCGTCGCGATATGGCCTTCCGGATCGACGCCCTGAAAGCCCGTGATGACCACGACCTTGCCCGCGTCGAGGTCCTTCAGCACGCGTTCGCCGTCGATTTCGCTGATACGCGCCTTCGTGAACGCGCTGTCCGTCTTGATCGGCACTTGCCAGCCGGCATAACTCACGGCGTCGAGGCCTTCCGCGTGCAGCGCGATGGCCAGCAAGCCCACGCTGACCTGCTCGCCGGTGGAGGCAATCATGTCGAGTTCGCGCGGGTCCGGATCGGCCTTGATGTCTTTCGCGAGACCGAGCAGGCGATTGGTTTCGCCGGACATCGCCGAGGGCACGACGACCATCTTGTGGCCGGCCTTATGCCATTTGGCGACGCGCTTGGCGACGTTCTTGATGCGCTCGACCGAGCCCATCGAAGTGCCGCCGTATTTGTGTACGATGAGTGCCATTGTCGTTCTTGAACTGGAGAGAAAACCGCGCTTCACGCGCTTTGACGCGAGAACGCTCGAGACTCGCGCTCGATCGCTTCAGGGGATGTCGAAGCCGGCTACGATACGCGGGCGCTGCCGCACGCCCTTCGCACGCTCGCGCCATTGATAAGCGACGCGAGCGGATGCGTCGTTGCGGGCGAAATCGAGTCTTTTGAACGCAGATGCCGCGCAAAAACGCGCTTGGGCGAAAACGAGTTACCGTACCCGATCGAGGCTGAAATTACAAGATGAGGCACCGGTGACGGCGATTTTACCGGCTTCGGCGCAACGTTTGCCCAAAGCGCCTCACACGAGCAGCAAATCCGGCCGCCACGAAATGCGCCGCAGCGGTCCGTGCGCGGCGCTCGGCGCGGCCTCGCGGTTCACGCCGACATGCGGCACGAACAGCAGCGCCTCGCCGATGAAAAGCAGCGGCACATCGCGCTTCCAGGCCGGCACGCCGCGCTCCTGAAAGAGGTTCTTGAGCGTGCGGCTCGGCGCTTCGGCCGCGACGCGCATGCGCTCGCCGCCCGCACGCGAACGCGCGACGAGCGGCGCGGCGCGCAATACGCCCTCCCCGACGACATCGTCGGCGGAAGAATCAGCGGGCTCGAACACGAACGAGCCGCGCCATTGCGGCAGACGCCACACCTCTTCGCCCTGCCATAGCAGTTCCGCCGCGACTTTGAGCGCGGCCGCGCCTTCATCGAGATCGGGCGCATCGGCGCTGTCGCCGGCTTCCCAGAACAGCAGATTGCGATACACGCGCAAGCTGTGCCCCGCATGATCGACGCGCAGCGCGTGGCCATCGCGCGCGGCGGCGGCATCGCGCAACTGACGCAACATGTCGGCGATGCGCGCCGTCGATGCCGCCATCAAACCGCGCGAGCGGATCCAGAAACGCATGAGATTGATCGCGCGCTCGTCGTCGAGTGCGAGAAACGCGTCGAGCACGAGCGCGCCCTCTTCGTCGGCGCTCTGAACGTGTCCCAGATCGATGCGCGCAAGCTGATCCAAAAGCCGCTGCGCCGACGCGGCATGCGATGCCGTGCGCGCGAGGGCATCGCGAAAGCCGGGAAAATGCACCGCGAGCATCGGCAGCACGTCATGGCGCAGCGCGTTGCGCGAATAGCGCGTGTCGGCGTTGGATTCGTCGTCGATCCAGCTCAGGTCGCGCTCGTGCGCGTATTGCTCCAGTTGCGCGCGCAGCAGGCGCAGCAGCGGACGCACACGCGGCGCGGCGCCGTCCGCGCGTTGCGGCGCCATCGCCGCGAGGCCCGCGACGCCCGCGCCGCGCAGCAGTTGCAGCAGCACGGTTTCGGCCTGATCGTCGGCATGATGCGCGATGAGCAGCGCCGCCGCGCCATGCTGATCGCAGAGCTCGTCGAGCGCGCGATAACGCGCGTCGCGCGCCGTGGCTTCGAGGCTCTCGCCGCCGGTCCGCGCGACATCGACATGACGCGCGTCATACCGCACGCCGAGCGACGCCGCAAAGCGCTCGCAATGCGCGGCCCACGCGTTGGCGTTCGGACTCAGACCGTGATGAACATGCAGCGCGATCACACGTCGCGCGCCGAAGCAACTCACGGCCGCGTCGAGCAGCACGGTGGAGTCGAGCCCGCCGCTCAATGCGACCGCGAGAAGTGAATCCGGGGAAAGGTCCGCGTCCGAAACCGCCGCGCGCACCGCCTGTAACACGAGGCGGCCGGCCGGGGTTTCGTTATCGGATGTCACGAGAGTTCGTGATGGATGAGATGACGAAGATGACGGGAACGGATTACGCGCCCGGCAGCGATTCCTTGAACTTGCCGTACGCCATCAGCTTTTCGAAGCGGCGCTCGCGCAAGTCGTTGACGCTCATGCCCTGGAACTGACGCAGCGAATCGGCGAGTGCGCGGCGCAGGAGCGCGGCCATGCCCTTCGCGTCGCGATGCGCGCCGCCGAGCGGCTCGTTCACGATCTTGTCGATGAGACCGAGCGCCTTAAGACGATGCGCCGTGAGGCCGAGCGCTTCGGCCGCTTCCGGCGCCTTCGCCGCGCTCTTCCACAGGATCGACGCACAGCCTTCCGGCGAAATGACCGAGTACGTGGAGAACTGCAGCATCATCACGGTATCGGCGACGGCGATCGCCAGCGCGCCGCCCGAGCCGCCTTCACCGATGATCGTCGTGATGATCGGCGTCTTGAGCTCCGCCATCACATAGAGATTGCGGCCGATGGCTTCCGACTGGCCGCGCTCTTCCGCGCCGATGCCCGGGTACGCGCCCGGCGTATCGACGAACGTGAAAATGGGCAAGCTGAACTTCTCGGCGGTACGCATCAGGCGCTCCGCCTTGCGATAGCCTTCCGGACGCGGCATGCCGAAGTTGCGCAGCGCGCGTTCCTTCGTGTCGCGGCCCTTCTGATGGCCGATCACCATGCACGGCTGGCCATTGAAGCGCGCGAAGCCGCCGACGATCGCAAGGTCGTCCGCGAATGCGCGGTCGCCATGCAATTCATGAAAATCGGTGAAAAGCTCGCTGACGTAATCGAGCGTGTACGGACGCTGCGGGTGACGCGCAATCTGCGAAACCTGCCACGGCGACAGGTTTGCGTAGAGATCCTTCGTGAGCTGCTGGCTCTTCTTCGACAGCCGCTCGATTTCTTCCGAAATATCGACAGCGGAATCGTCCTGAACGAAGCGGAGTTCTTCGATCTTCGCTTCGAGTTCAGCGATCGGCTGCTCGAAATCCAGAAACGTGGTCTTCATATGTTCGAGTCCTGGGAACATCGGGCAGCGCGTATTCTAACCGCGTCCGCCCCTCAAAAATTCGCGCGTGAACTATCGATTATAAAGCAACGATAGCGCGCGCTTTTCGCGTGGTTATTTTAGTGATCTGACGGAATCGGATTGAGGCTGCGCCACATGTACCACGTCGCGACCGTGCGCCACGGCTCCCAATTCGCCGCCACTTCGCGCGCCTCGCTGCGCGTCACCGGCTCGCCGCTGAAGTAGTTGACGCTGATCGCCTGAATCAGGCCGAGATCGTCGAGCGGCAGGACGTCCGGGCGCGACAGATTGAAGATGAGGAACATCTCCGCCGTCCATCGGCCGATGCCGCGAATCTGCGTGAGCTCGGCGATGACGGCTTCGTCGTCCATCGACGTCCATGCGTCGACGTGCAGCGCGCCCGATTCGAAATGCTGCGCGAGATCGAGAATGTACTCGGCCTTGCGTTTGGATAAGCCGCACGCCTGCAGTTTCTCGTGACCGAGCTTGATGAAGTGCGCCGGATGAACCTCGGGACATGCGCCCTTCACCCGTTCCCAGATCGCCTGCGCGGCCTTCACCGAAATCTGCTGGCCGGCAACGGAACGCGCGAGCGTGGAGAACGGATCGCCGAGATTGACGAGATGAATCTCGCCGAACTTCGGAATCAGCTTCTTGAGTATGCGGTCGCGTCGCATCAAATCTGCGCACGCGCGGTCCCAGTAGTCGGGACGAACGGCTTCGCGCGTGAGTCCGCCGATTTGCACGGGCACCGCGGCATCCGATGTGACGACGCGCGACTTGCGCACCACTTCGCCGCGTTCGGCGACGAGCGCCTGAGCGCGCGCGCCATCGCCTGCGATCGCGCGGCCGTTGCCCTTCGCGGGCGACGCTTCGGCTTCTTCCGTGCCCGCTTTCGATGCGCGCGCAGCGCCGTTCAGGCGCGTTGCCGTCTCCGGCTTCGCGGCCTTGAGCGCAACGCTGCGCGCCGGCTTCGCCGTCTTGCCGGCCGCCGCACCTGCGCCATCGATCTTCTGCGTGTTCACTTTCGTTTGTGCGCTGCTCGCGCGCTTCGTTGCGCCCGACGCATCGCTGACAGACGCGGGTCGCTTGACCGGCGTCTTCCTGGCCGTTGCCATCTTGCCTCCTGCCTGGTGAGTCGATCAGAGGGTTCGAAGGGCCGCGCTCAAACGCGGCGCCATTCGGTCGACCCACCCGGTTTGTCTTCAAGCGCAATACCGGCTTCGAGCAATGCAGCGCGAATCCGGTCTGCTTCGGCATAGTTCTTCGCCTGCTTCGCGGCGATGCGCTCGGCGATCTTCGCTTCGATCTCTTGCGGCGAGAGTCCCTCGCTCGAGCCTGCGCCGCTCGCCCGCTGCAGGAACGCACGCGGCTCGCGCTGAAGCAGTCCGAGCACGCCCGCAAGACCCTTGAGCTGACGAGCGAGCGCGGCATCGCGCGTACGATTCACTTCGCTCGCGAGATCGAACAACACCGACACGGCCACCGGCGTGTTGAAGTCGTCGTTCATCGCAGACTGGAAACGCTGCGCGTTCGCCTCGCTCCAGTCAAGTTGCTGATTGTCCGGCTCGACATCCTTCATCGCCGTATATAGGCGCGTCAACGCGTTCTTTGCGTCGTCGATATGCACGTCGCTGTAATTCAGCGGCGACCGATAGTGTGCCCGCGCAATAAAGAAGCGCACGACTTCAGCATCAAATTTTTCAAGAACTTCGCGGATCGTGAAAAAGTTGCCGAGCGACTTCGACATCTTTTCACTGTCGATCTGCACGAAGCCGTTGTGCATCCAGTAGTTCACGAACTGCTTTCCGGTAGCGCCTTCGCTTTGCGCGATCTCGTTCTCGTGATGCGGGAACTGGAGATCCATGCCGCCACCGTGGATGTCGAACTGTTCGCCGAGCAACGTGCAGCCCATCGCGGAACATTCGATGTGCCAGCCGGGACGCCCGCGGCCCCACTTCGAGTTCCAGCCTGTGTCTTCCGGCTCGCCCGCCTTCGATTGCTTCCACAGCACGAAGTCGAGCGGATCTTCCTTGGCGTCGTTGGCCGTGACGCGCTCGCCCGCGCGCAAGTCTTCGATCGACTTGCCGGACAGCTTGCCGTAGTCGGTGAACTTGCGCACCGAGTAATTCACGTCGCCGTCTTTGGCCTGATATGCATAACCGTTGGCGTGCAACGCATCGATCATGCCGAGCATCTGCGGCACGAACTCGGTCGCGCGCGGCTCGATGTCCGCACGCGCGACGCCGAGCGCGTCCATGTCCTCATACATCGCCTCGATGAAACGCTGCGTGAGCGACTTGATCGATTCGTTGTTCTCCACCGCGCGGCGAATGATCTTGTCGTCGATGTCGGTGATGTTGCGGACGTAAGTCACCTTGTAGCCGATCTCGCGCAGCCATCGCTGAACGATGTCGAACACCACGAACATGCGCGCGTGCCCGACGTGACAGTAGTCATACACGGTGATTCCGCAGACATACATGCGTACCTCGCCGGCGCGAAGCGGCGTGAAGGTTTGCTTGTCACGCGCGAGCGTGTTGTAGATGCGCAGCGAGTTCATAGAAGGCGAAGCATGGGCCGGAATCAACCGTGTGCCGGGCAGCGAGCGCCGTGAGCGATACGCGCGGGAGCGAAGAGACCCACACGCGAGCGCGAACACGACGGTCATGCGACCAGGACGGAGACGGCCACGAGTGGCGAAAGACAGTCTGGAGTCGGCGCGAGATGCTCGCCTGGAGATCCAGGCGCAAGACTCGTGCGCGGGACGTGCAGACCTTTTGTTAGAATGGGTCGGAGTATAACACCGGGACTTGAGCCTATGAAATCTCGAAGCGGCCGCGCGGCGGGCATGGCAAGCCGCGCTCCGGGCCGGGCCGAAAGCCTTGCCGGACACGACGCCGCATCGGGCATTTCCGCTCGTTCTCCAGTGCTCGCACGCCTTCGCGTGCTCGGGCGCTCGCCGTCCCTTTCGCCGCTTCCACGGCTTCTTTCGCCGCCTCATTCATTGACTCGATTCCAAGTGACTCATCGCCACGCGCGCACGCCTCTGCAACTCTCTTGCCGGCTCGTTTCCCGGACGCTCGCCATCGCGGCGCTCGGCTTCGCATGTGTCGGCATGTCCGGGGCCGCGCTCGCGCAGACCTCGACCGCAACTCGCGACGACACGCCGCAGATCGATTCGGCCATCGCGGGCAAGGACTGGAACGCCGCGCTAACACAACTCGATGCGCGCATCGCGAGCAACCCGCGCGACGTGCAGGCAAAGTTCAAGCGCGCCACCGTGCTCGCGCGCCTGAATCGCGACGACGAAGCCATCGCCGCCTTCACCGAGCTCACGCAGGCCTATCCAGAATTGCCGGAGCCGTACAACAACCTCGCCGCGCTCTACGCGAAGAAGGGCCGCTACGAGGATGCGCGCGTCGCGCTCGAAACCGCGGTCAAGGCGAATCCAGGCTACGCGCTCGCCTATGACAACCTGGGCGATCTTTATCTTCGTCTCGCGAGCGAGTCGTACAAGCGCGCGCAATCGCTCGGCTCGAAGAGTCCGCTCACGCGCCAGCGCATCACGGCGATTCAGAACATCTACAACCCGCCGAAGAAGCGCGCGGGCGCGGCAGAAGGCGCATCGGGAACGGGCGCGGCAATTGCGCCAAGTCCGGCCGCGGACGAATGGGCGCCGGCATCCGGAGCCGCCTCGCAGACGATGCCCGGTCCCGACGATTACGCGCCGTTCGGCGGCCCGACGAGCCCGCTGCCGGCCACGCCATACGTCGCGCCGCAAGCGCAGCCATAAGCAGGCGCATTCGCGGCCGACTGTTTGCATTCACCACACGAGGATCGATCCTTCATGAAATTCCTGATGTTGGCGCTGTCGAGCGCTGCCCTGATCGCGACCACGCCTGCGTTAGCGCAGCCGAACGCGCAGGCCGCGCACCCCACCGTGCTCTTCAAGACCACGCAAGGCGACATCAAGGTCGAGCTGTATCCCGAGAAAGCGCCGAAGACGGTCGCGAACTTTCTCGACTACGTGAAGTCCGGTCAGTACAGCGGCACGATCTTTCATCGTGTGATTCCGGGCTTCATGATCCAGGGCGGCGGCTATAGCACGAGCTTCGCCGAGAAGCCGACGCGCGCGCCGATTCCGCTCGAAAGCAAGAACGGTCTGAAGAACGCCACCGGCACGCTCGCGATGGCGCGCACGAGCGATCCGAATTCGGCCACCGCGCAGTTCTTCATCAATACCGTCGATAATGCGGGTCTCGACTATCCGAGCCCGGACGGCAACGGCTACGCCGTGTTCGGCAAGGTCGTCGCGGGCATGGACGTCGTGAAGAAGATCGAAGGCAGCCCGACCACCACGCGCGGCCCGATGCAGGACGTGCCGCAAAAGCCGACCGTGATCGAGTCGGCCACCGTGGTCCCGCAGTAATCCGTAAGCGCCTGTCGCTGACCTGGCGCGCGCTGCGCCAGGGCTCAATCAAACACAATGGAGAGAACATCATCATGGTCGAACTGCATACGAACCACGGCGTCATCAAGATTGAACTGGACGCCGACAAGGCCCCGAAGACGGTCGAGAACTTCCTCAACTACGTGAAGAAGGGTCATTACGACAACACCGTGTTCCATCGCGTGATCGATGGCTTCATGATCCAGGGCGGCGGCTTCGAGCCGGGCATGAAGCAGAAGCCGACCGATGCGCCGATCGACAACGAAGCCAACAACGGCCTCAAGAACGAAAACGGCTCGATCGCGATGGCGCGCACGAACGACCCGCATTCGGCGACTGCACAGTTCTTCATCAACGTGAAGGACAACGACTTCCTGAACCACTCGTCGCCGACGCCGCAAGGCTGGGGCTACACCGTGTTCGGCAAGGTCGTCGAAGGCATGGACGTGGTCGAGAAGATCAAGAAGGTGAAGACCGGCTCGAAGGGCTTCCACCAGGACGTTCCGGTCGACGACGTGGTGATCGAGAAGGCCGTCGTGGTCTGATCACGGTCATTGCATGATCGATACGAAGACTTCATTCGATCGCGAAGCAGCGGGCACAGCGAAAAACGCGCGCCCGCTGTTTTTCATTGGCGATCTGCATCTCTCCGAAGCGATTCCGAAAACCGTTGCGGCCTTCGAGCATTTCATCGAGGTCACGGCGAACGATGCCGATTCGGTCTTCATCCTCGGCGACCTGTTCGAGTTCTGGATCGGCGACGACATTCTCGACGGCCCGCCAACCGACCCGCGCGCCAGCTTCGCGCGCCGCATGACGCGCCTCATGCATACGCTCTCGGAACGCGGCATCGGCCTATATGTGATGCACGGCAATCGCGATTTCCTGCTGGGCAAGCGCTTCATGAAAGATGCAGGCGCGCTGCCGCTGCCCGATCCGTTCGTCATCACCGCGTTCGGCAAGCGCATCGTGCTCGCCCACGGCGATGGCCTGTGCACCGCCGATCGCGCCTATCAAGCCTTTCGCTCGTTCGCGCGCAACAAGCTCGCGCAACGGCTCTTTCTGGCGTTGCCGCTCGACACGCGCCTGGGCATCGGCCAGCGCATGCGCTCGAAAAGCGAGGGCGCGCGCGTGACCACCGGCGTCAAGGCGAAGTACGACGTGACGAAGAAAGCGGTCGCGGAACTCTTCATCAATAGCCGCACGAACACGCTGATTCACGGCCACACGCATCGTCCGGCGATGCATCGCGAAGTCGCAGGCGTGCGCTGGGTTCTGCCCGACTGGGAACTCGACGCGGACCCGCCGCGCGGCGGCTATCTGCGCGTCGATGAAGAAGGCGTGCGCCCGCTGCCGCTTTAACTCGCGCGTTCGAGCGACGCGGCGCGCTCGTCCGCGGCCTTGCCATCCATCGACGTGCACAGGCGCTTGAGATCGACGAGCGCGGCGCCATCGACGGCGTTGAGCGCTTCCACGCGCGCGCCGAGCCGTTCGAGCGCCGCGACGATGTCGTCGATGCGCTGCGTCTGCGTCGACGCGTGATCGATCAGCCCGTGGATCGCGAGCGACACGGGATCGTCCGCGTTCGGCGTAATGCCGTAAGCGCAAAAGCCGCTCTTCGCGGTTTCATCGGATGGCTTCTTCGCGACGGCCGGCATCACGATGCGCGCCGGATTGCCCACCGCCGTACCGCCCGCCGGCACCGGCTTCACGACGACCGCATTCGAGCCGATCTTCGCATCCGCGCCGACCGTGAAACCGCCGAGCACCTTCGCGCCCGCACCGACGATCACGCCGCGCCCGAGCGTCGGATGACGTTTCGCGCCGCGCGTGAGCGACGTGCCGCCGAGCGTCACGCCCTGATAGATCGTGCAGTCGTCGCCGATTTCGGCCGTCTCGCCGATCACGACGCCCATGCCGTGATCGATGAACACGCGCCGTCCGAGCGTCGCGCCCGGATGAATTTCGATGCCGGTGAGAAAGCGCCCGATCTGCGACACGAACCGCGCGAGCCAGCGCCACTGTCCGCGCCAGCACGCGTTCGCGATGCGATGCAGGACGATCGCGTGCAGCCCCGGATAACAGGTGACGACTTCCCAGGCGCTGCGGGCGGCGGGATCGCGCTCGCGGATGGCGGCGATGTCTTCGCGAAGTCGGTCGAACATGGCGATGTCTCTGAAAGGGGGACGAGTGCTTTGCACGAATCGCGCAAAGCTTATCGGCGTTCGCCGTTTTTCGCCGATTGTAGGACGAGCGCGCGCAGTCTGCCCGATGCCCCCGACGCCAGCGCGGTCAGTCCTTTTTCGTCCGAAGGAGGATGTGCTTCGCGATGCCGCGCAGAATATTCACTTCTTCGCGCTCGAGCCCGGAACGCGCGAACATCCGCCGCACGCGCGACATCAGCTTCTTCGGATTGGCCGGATCGAGAAAATCGAGCGCGACGAGCGCGTCTTCGAGATGCGCGTACATGCCTTCGATTTCATCGCTCGATGCGCTCTGCCCCGCCGATTCCACCACGGCAAGCGGGCTCGCGGACGTCTGGAACGCGACGCGTAGTTCATACGCGAGCACCTGCACGGCCTGCGCGAGATTGAGCGAGCTGTAGGCGGGATTGGCCGGAATATGTGCGAGCGCGCTGCATCTTTCGACGTCCGCGTTGGAAAGCCCGGTGCGCTCGTTGCCGAACACGAGCGCGATATCGCCGTGGCGCACGAATTCATGCGCGCGTTCGGCGAGCGCGCGCGGCGGCATCTGCGGCGGCCCGTATTCGCGCATACGCGCGGTCAGCGCGACCGACCAGCGCACGCCGACGAGCGCATCGGCGAGCGTGTCGACGACATGCGCGGACGCGAGCACGTCGTCGGCGCCGGAGGCCATCGCGATGGCTTCGGGCTCGTTCTTGACGTCGGTCACGCGCGGCGCGACGAGGACGAGGCGCGCGAAGCCCATCGTCTTGAGCGCGCGGGCGGCCGCGCCGACATTGCCCGGATGACTCGGCTCGACCAGGATGAAGCGCGTCGACGTGAAGCCGCCGGCGGGCGCGGAAAGTTCGTTGGGTTCCAAGGCGCGGTTCGTGCTGAATTTTGAAGAAAGTGCGACCCGATATGTTAACGCGCTTTGGCCATGCGCCGGAACCGCGCGGCCACTTTCGGGTAAAATGGCGCCTTCGCGCGCGGCGAACGGTTCTTGCATGGCTTCCAAAGAACCTTCGCGCGAACGCCCCGCTCTTATTCAATTCGTCTTTCGTCGACATAGTCGTTGTCGCCAATTTTCCCGTCCACACGAAGCTGCTGGGCGGTCAGAGGATTTCGCTCATGCATCCGATGCTCAATATCGCTGTCAAGGCCGCCCGCCGCGCCGGACAGATCATCAACCGCGCGTCGCTCGATCTGGATCGTCTCCAGGTCAGCAAGAAACAGCACAACGACTTCGTGACGGAAGTCGACAAGGCGTCCGAAGCCGCGATCATCGAGACGCTGCACACCGCCTATCCCGATCACTCGATCCTCGCCGAAGAATCCGGCGCGACGGATCGCGAGTCGGAGTTTCAGTGGATCATCGATCCGCTCGACGGCACCACCAACTTCATCCACGGCTTTCCGTACTACTGCGTGTCGATCGCGCTCGCGCACAAGGGCGTCGTGCAGCAGGCGGTCATCTACGATCCGACGCGCAACGACCTCTTCACCGCATCGCGCGGCCGCGGCGCGTATCTGAACGAGCGACGCATTCGCGTGGGCAAGCTCGACCGTCTGTCGGATGCGCTGATCGGCACCGGCTTCCCGTTCCGCGACGGCCAGGGTCTGAACGCCTATATGCGCCTCTTCAGCGAAATGACGCTGTCGTGCGCAGGGCTGCGCCGTCCGGGCGCGGCGGCGCTGGATCTCGCGAACGTCGCGGCCGGCCGTCTCGACGGCTTCTTCGAGCAAGGCATCCATCCGTGGGATGTGGCGGCGGGCAGCCTCATCGTGACCGAAGCGGGCGGACTCGTCGGCAACTACACCGGCGAATCGGATTTCCTGTTCAGAAACGAAATCGTCGCCGCCAATCCGAAGGTCTACGCGCAGATGGTCAAGATCCTCGACATGTACTCGCGCACGCGCCTGACCGGCGAATAAGCCGCATCGAGGGGGCGCGTCTTGCGCCCCTTTTGTTTTACCTCTTCCGCATCCCGGGCGCGCCGCCTGCTCTGCACCGAATGCAGGGCTCCGTTACAGTGCAAGCTTTGCCCTCGTTCCGGCAACGGCGATGCGCGCTTTCTTCCGCCTGCCCCGCTCTCACGCCGCGCGCCGCGCCCCACGTCATTCCCGCTCATGAAGAAAGGCTTCTATACGATCATCGCCGCGCAGTTCGTTTCGTCGCTCGCCGACAATGCGCTCCTGATCGCGGCGATCGCCATGCTCGCCGTCGTGCATTCCGCGCCGTGGGTCACGCCGCTGTTGCAGATCTTCTTCACGATTTCGTATGTTCTGCTCGCGCCATTCGTCGGCGCATTCGCCGATGCGATCCAGAAGCGCCACGTCATGTTCACGTCGAACGCGCTCAAGGCGGCCGGCTGCGCGATGATGATCGCGGGCGTGCATCCGATGATCGCGTATGGCGTCGTCGGCCTCGGCGCGGCGGCCTATTCGCCCGCGAAATACGGCATTCTCACCGAGCTCTTGCCGCCGCAAAAGCTGATCGCGGCGAACGCGTGGCTCGAATCGGCGACGGTCGGCTCGACGATTCTCGGCACCGTGATCGGCGGCGCGCTCGTGAGCCAGGTCGTCGGGCGCTGGGTCGAGCACGCGCATCTGCCGTTCGTGAGCAGCGCCGCGCACGCCGCGCTCTTCGCCGTGATGGTGATCTACGCGTCGGCGGCCGTCATCAACGTATTCATCCCCGATACCGGCGCGCGCTATCCGAATCTGCTGAACGAACCGACGAAGCTCGTCCACGATTTCTCGCGCTGCTTCATGGTGCTGTGGAAGGACAAGCTCGCGCAGATCGCGCTGTGGGTCACGACGCTGCTCTGGGGCGCGGCCGTCACGCTGCAATTGCTCGTGCTGAAATGGGCCGATGCGAACCTCGGCCTGTCGCTCTCCAAAGCCGCCGTGCTGCAGGGCGTGACGGGCGTGGGCATCGCGCTCGGCGCGGCGGCGGCGTCCGCGTGGATCGTGCTGCGCCAGTCGCTGAAAGTGCTGCCGGTCGGCGTGCTGATCGGCGCGGTCGCGGTCGCGATGGCGTTCTACAACAAGGACCTCTTTCCGGCCGGCGCGGGCCTGCATATCGGTCCGCTCTTCGCGCCGGCGTACATCCTGATGGCCTATCCGCTGATGATCGCGCTCGGCGGCCTGTCGGGCTTTTTCATCGTGCCGATGAACGCGATCCTGCAGCATCGCGGCGCGACGCTGCTGTCGGCCGGACATTCCATCGCGGTGCAGAACTTCAACCAGAATCTCGCCGTGCTCGCAATGCTCGGCGCTTACGCCTTGCTGTTGACGGAGAAGGTGCCGGTGCAGTGGATCATCGTCGTGTTCGGCGTCTTCGTGTGCCTGATGATGGCGCTGGCGATGCGCCGCCACACGCACAACGAGCGCGAAACCGATCTCGTCGCGCTCGTCGAGGAATGAACCTTGCTCCACGGTGAACGGTGTATTCTGGGTTCATGCCCCGGCGCCGGCTCACGAGGAAACCATGGGAGGAACGCCGGCGGCGGGGTCGGGTCGTAACGCCATGTACGGCCCGGCGCGGCCGATCGCGGGCATCCGCATGGCGCATCGCGGACGGACCCGGCGATATTCATTTCTCGGCAAACGTCAATAAAGGAGCATGGAAATGGGATTGTTCACACGTTCGACGCTCGACAGCAAGATCAATGGCGCAGCCGATGTCGGCCAGCGCGCGGTGCGTGGTGCGAGCGACGCGGTCGATTCGGCGAGCAGCCAGTTGCGCAGCCTGCTCGATGATCTGGAAAGCTCGATCTCCGGCGCAAGGGACGTCGATGCCGACAAGCTGCGCAAGGAACTGCAATCGCGCCTCAAGACCGCCCGTTCGCAGATGAACGGCGCGGGCACGGCGCTCACCGGCAGGCTGAACGACGCAGCCGGTTACGCCGACGAGTTCGTTCACGACAAGCCGTGGCACACGCTCGGCGCGGTGGCGGGTCTCGCATTGCTCGTCGGATATCTCGCCGGGCGCGCGTGACGCGCTCCGGCGTCATCGGAAATCGCCGCCGGCACGGCATCGCGTCCGTGCCGGCGGCGGCGTTCGCGCAGGCGATGCACATCGACTAGACACATCTCGTTGGCCATTCGGCCGACTCGCCGTCATCTCGCGACAGGTTAAACTCCTGCTCTATCGGCTGAACGACGGCCGGCGCACGTCGCGCCCGGCCGTTTAGTCATTCTGGCCTTCAAAGCACGCAAGATGGGCACTCAAACGGCAACTCCCGACACCTCACCAGACACCGCCGCGCCGCTCGCGGACCTGTCGCAGCACACGCCGATGATGCAGCAGTATCTGCGCATCAAGGCGGAGCATCCCGGCACGCTCGTTTTCTACCGGATGGGCGATTTCTACGAGCTTTTCTTCGACGACGCCGAGAAAGCCGCGCGTCTGCTCGATCTCACGCTCACACAGCGCGGCGCATCGGGCGGCAATCCGATCAGGATGGCGGGCGTGCCGCATCACGCATGCGAACAATATCTCGCGAAGCTCGTGAAGCTGGGCGAATCGGTGGCGATCTGCGAGCAGATCGGCGATCCGGCGACATCTAAAGGTCCGGTCGAGCGCAAGGTCGTGCGCGTCGTCACACCGGGCACGCTCACCGACGCAGCCCTGCTCTCCGATAAGAGCGATGTCTATCTGCTGGCGCTCTGCCCCGCGCACAACCGTCGCGGCGTGGTGACGAGCGTCGGCCTCGCGTGGCTCAATCTCGCGAGCGGCGCATTGCGTCTCGCGGAAGTCGCGCCGAATCAGGTCAGCGCGGCGCTCGAGCGCATTCGTCCGGCGGAAACGCTCATCGCCGATTCGATCACCGACGTTCAGGCGTCGCTCGGCGTGACGCATCCCGGCGCGACCACGCGCGTGCCGGCGTGGCACTTCGACGTCGGCTCGGGCACGCAGCGCTTGCGAGAGCAACTCGATGTCGCGAGCCTCGACGGTTTCGGCGCGCAAACGCTCACCTGCGCGTGCGGTGCGGCCGGCGCGCTGCTGCTCTATGCCGCCGCCACGCAAGGCCAGCAGTTGCGCCACGTGCGCAGTCTGAAAGTCGAATACGAATCGGAGTACATCGGGCTCGATCCGGCCACGCGACGCAATCTCGAACTCACCGAAACACTGCGCGGCACCGAATCGCCGACGCTGTTCTCGCTGCTCGACACTTGCTGTACGACGATGGGCAGCCGCCTGTTGCGCCACTGGCTGCATCATCCGCCGCGCGATGCGTCGATCGCTCAGGCGCGCCAGCAGGCGATCGGCGCATTGCTCGACGCGCCCACGAGCGGCGGCCTCGACACGCTGCGCGGCGCGCTGCGCAAGATTTCGGACATCGAGCGCATCACGGGCCGTCTCGCGTTGCTGTCGGCGCGTCCGCGCGATCTGTCGAGCCTGCGCGATACCTTCGCCGCGCTGCCCGATCTGCGCGCCCTCGTCGCCGCAGTCGCCACGCATGCGCCGGCGCTCGAGCGCATCGACGCCGGGCTTGAACCGCCGCACGAATGTCTCGATCTGCTGACGAACGCCATCGCAGCGGAACCCGCCGCGCTGATTCGCGACGGCGGTGTGATCGCGCGCGGCTACGATCCCGATCTCGACGAATTGCGCGATATTTCGGAGAACTGCGATCAGTTCCTGATCGATCTCGAAGCGCGCGAGCGCACGCGCACCGGCATCGCGAATCTGCGTGTCGAGTACAACAAGGTGCACGGCTTCTATATCGAGGTCACGCGCGGGCAGACCGACAAGGTGCCCGACGACTATCGCCGCCGTCAGACGCTCAAGAACGCCGAGCGCTACATTACGCCCGAACTGAAGGCGTTCGAAGACAAGGCGCTTTCCGCGCAGGAACGCGCCCTCGCCCGCGAACGCGCGCTGTACGACGCGCTCTTGCAGAACCTGTTGCCCTTCATCGCGGATTGTCAGCGCGTCGCAAGCACGCTCGCGGAACTCGATCTGCTGTGCGCGTTTGCCGAACGCGCCCGCGCGCTCGACTGGGTCGCACCGGAATTCAGCGCCGACGCGGGCATCGATATCGAACAGGGCCGGCATCCCGTCGTCGAGGCGCAGGTCGAGCAGTTCATCGCCAACGACTGTTGTCTCAGCCAGGACCGCAAGCTGTTGCTCATCACCGGCCCGAATATGGGCGGTAAATCGACCTTCATGCGTCAGACCGCGCTGATCGCGCTGATGGCGCACGTCGGCAGTTACGTGCCCGCAAAGCGCGCGCGTTTCGGCGCGCTGGATCGCATCTTCACGCGCATCGGCGCCGCCGACGATCTCGCGGGCGGACGTTCGACCTTCATGGTCGAGATGACGGAGGCAGCGGCGATTCTCAACGACGCGACCGCGTCGAGCCTTGTCTTGATGGATGAGATCGGACGCGGCACGTCGACCTTCGACGGCCTCGCGCTCGCATGGGCGATCGCGCGGCATCTGCTCACGCACAACGCCTGCTACACGCTCTTCGCCACGCATTACTTCGAGCTCACGCAGTTGCCCGCGGAATTTGCGCAGGCGGCCAACGTGCATCTGTCGGCGGTGGAGCACGATCACGGCATCGTGTTCCTGCACGCGGTGAGCGAAGGTCCGGCCAATCAGAGCTACGGTCTGCAGGTCGCGCAGCTCGCCGGCGTGCCAGGCGCCGTGATCCGCGCGGCGCGCAAGCATCTCGTCCATTTGGAGCAGCAGTCGATCAGCCAGCCCGCCGCGCAATTCGACCTGTTCGCGAGCCAGCCTTACACGCCTTATGAAGATGAAGCGCCAGCGAAGGAAGCGCCTGAACATCCGGTGATGGAAAAACTGCGCGCGCTCGATCCGAACGATCTGCGGCCGCGTGAGGCGCTCGATCTGCTCTACGAACTGCATGAACTGGCGAAGCTTGCGCCGGATGCCTCGCGTTGAGCGTGACACTTCGCGCGTTGCGCGTGCCGCGACACGTTTGACGCGCGTCATGGCGATCGGCGCCGCACTCGCGTGCGGCACGATCGCGCAGGCGCGCGCCGAGAGCAGCGCGCCGCTCGGCTTCGCGGTTCTGTCCGGCGCCATTTCCCGCCCCGCCGACGAAGCGCCCGTGCGCCGCATGCTCGACGCGATCGGGCGCGACCCCAACATCGCGTTCATCGTCTACGACGGCAATTTGAAGGACGGCGCCGAACCGTGCCGCGACAGCGTCTATCAGTCGCGGCACGATCTGCTCGACGCGTCGCGCACGCCGCTCGTGCTGCTGCTCGGCCAGCACGACTGGGCGGATTGCGGACTCGCGCATGCGGGTGCCTACGATCCGGTCGAGCGGCTCGACTTCGTGCGCCAGCTCTTTTTCGCCGATGCCGGGTCGCTCGGGCAGAACCCGCTTACGCTCTCGCGCGAAAGCGATGTCGCGCGCTTTCGGACCTTCCGGGAAATCGTGCGCTGGCAGGCGCAAGGCGTCGCGTTCATCGGGCTGAATGCACCGAGTCCGAACAATCACTATCTGACCGCGGGCGGGCGCAACGGCGAGTTCGAGGATCGCGCCGTCGCGACAACATTCTGGCTCGAACACGCGGCGGAATCGGCGCGACGTTCCGAGATGCGCGCGCTCGTCATCCTGCTGCAGGGCGATCCCGATTTTTCGCGCTACGAACGGCGCGAGCGCTTCGCGTGGCTGCGCTTCTCGCGCACGAACCAGCCGCGCGATGGCTTTCTCGAATTGAAACGCAGCCTCGTGAAAGCGGCCGAAAGTTTTCGCGGGCCCGTGATCGTGATTCACGGCACGGATGCGCCCGAGCCGAACGGCTTTCACATCGATCAACCTTTGCGCAACGACAAGGGCTTGATCGTTACGAATCTCACGCGCGTCGCGATTGCGTTCAAGAAGCCGCAATCGCAATGGCTCGAAGTGCAGAGCGATGCGCAGTGGCATCCGCCGTTTCGTCTGCGCGTGCGCGATGTGAATGTGAATGTGAAGGACACGCGCACGCGTGAACCGGTCGCGCCACCAGAGACGCCAGCTGCATCCTATCCGGCTCCCTACCCCGCGCCTCAGCCGACGATGCCCGCATCAGCGCCGCCCGCGTTGCCGCGTAACGACCTGCCCGAGTCGCTGCCGGCGCCGCCGTCGATGCCCCTGCCGGCATCCGACCTGCCGCCGATCTATCCCGTGCCCGCGTCGGGCGTGCAGAACGGGACCGGCGCGACGAACGGGCAATAAAAAAGCGCAGCCGTAGCTGCGCTTTCTTCATCGGCCGACGCGCTCAGTGCAGCGTCGGACCTGCGTCCTTGGGCGGTGCGTCGTCATCGTCCTCGTCGTCATCGACGACATGCAGGCCGTCCGCGCCGTGCGCGTGCTGATGTTCGATTTCGTCGTCCGTCGCCGTGCGCACTTCCTGCACCGACAGCGCGAAACGCAGCGCCATGCCGGCGAGCGGATGATTGCCGTCGAGCACCACTTTGTCTTCGGCGACGTCGGTCACGGTGTAGATGAGCGAGTCGATATCGTCATCGCCGTCTTCGGGCGTGCCTTCGAACTGCATGCCGACTTCCAGCGGCTCCGGAAAACGGCTGCGCTCTTCGACCTTCACGAGCTCGGGATCGTACTCGCCGAATGCATCCTGCGGCTCGAGTTGAATGAGCGTTTCATAGCCCGCCTCGTGACCGTCGAGCGCTTCCTCGATCTTGGGGAACGTGCCATCATAGCCGCCGTGCAGATAGACCATCGGCTCGTCGCTCTCCTCGATCAGATTGCCTTGCGCATCCGATAGCTTGTAAGCGACCGAAACGACAGTGTCTTTCGCAATTTTCATTGGATCCTCCAAGATACAAGCCTCGATTATACGATGCCCAAGCGGCCCTCATACGCAACACCGTCCCCCGTTTCCGGCCTTCCCGAGCATGCCCGCGCGCCTTTGCCGGACGAACTCACACCGCTGTTGGGCAACCGTACGCCGCGACAGTTCATGCGGCGTTACTGGCAGAAGAAACCGCTCTTGATCCGGCAGGCGATTCCCGATATCGCGGCGCCGCTCGCACGCGACGAACTGTTCCAACTTGCCGATCTCGACGACGTCGAGGCGCGGCTCATCACGCATTTTCGCAATGCGTGGAATCTGGAGCACGGACCGTTCGCGCCCGACGAATTGCCATCGGTCAAAAAGCGTGAATGGACGCTGCTCGTGCAAGGCGTGAACCTGCATCACGACCGCGCACACGCGCTGATGAACCGGTTCCGCTTCATTCCGGACGCGCGCCTCGACGATCTGATGATCTCCTATGCGACCGATGGCGGCGGCGTCGGACCGCACTTCGACTCTTACGACGTGTTCTTGCTTCAGGTCTATGGCAAGCGGCGCTGGCGAATCGGCGCGCAGCGCGACCTTTCGCTAAAACCCGGACTGCCGTTGAAAGTTTTACAGCACTTCGAGCCCGAGGAAGAATGGGTGCTGGAGCCGGGCGACATGCTTTATCTGCCGCCGCATATCGCACACGACGGCATCGCCGAGGGCGAATGCATGACGGCATCGATAGGCTTTCGCGCGCCCTCGTCGCACGAGCTCACGGCTCAGTTCCTCTATCACCTCGCCGAGCGCGCCGGTGAAGCATCGGAGGGTGCTCGCGGCAACGCGCGGTATCGCGATCCGGCGCAGGAGCCGGTGTCGAATCCAGCGGCGCTGCCCGCGCTCCTGGTCGACCGCGTTGGCGCGATACTTGCGAACGTGAACTGGAACGAAAAGGACATCGCGGAGTTTCTGGGTACTTATCTGAGCGAGCCGAAAGCGAACGTCGTGTTCGATGCACCCGACCGTGCGCTGAATGAGCAAAAATTTGTAGAACGAGCGAAAAAGACAGGCGTCAGGCTGGATAGAAAGACCATTTTGCTCTACAACGCCCGTTCTTATTTCGTAAATGGCGAAGCGGAAGTCTTGTCGTCGAAGCTGAAAAAGTGGCTCCCTGAATTGGCCGATACTCGGTCTCTGGAGGCGAAACGCTTTGTAACACTTACAGACGAATCGACAATGACAGCGCTGCTACACGAATGGTATCGTGCGGGCTGGATTCTTTTGGGCGCTTTGCCTTGACGGGCGTGCCTTTACAGGATTTCACGGAATACAGCAGATGCTAGAAATTTGCTGTTCCGCAATATGAAAATTTGTATGAGAAAGACAACGTATCGTCCCCTGATTTATCGACGGTCGTTACGAAAGTGCCTATAATTTCCGGCCAAGCCGTAGGAAGTCTCACATAAAAAAGAATTGTGAGTCTCCACAGCGGCCCAGGTCGGTGTTGGAGCACACATTACCGGTACTTTGCGCTGTTGCTTACCTTTAACCATAAAAGGACGTGATCATGAAGAAATCCCTCCTCGTAGCATCCCTGTTGGCTGCTGTTGCTCTGGCTGCATGCAACAAGTCTAGCGAAACGGCTGCTCCGAGCGCTGCAAGCGATACGTCGGCTGCTTCGGCTCCGGCTGCTGCTGCTTCGGACGCAAACGCTGCTGCATCGAGCGCTTCGGCCGCTGCAAGCGACGCAGCTTCGGCTGCTGGCGCAGCTTCGGACGCTGCCGCTTCGGCTGCCGCTCCGGCATCGGGCGCAAGCCAGTAAGGCTAGCGCTACGCCGCAGGCCGCTTCATGCGGTCTGCCAACGAAAGAACCGGCCCTTGGGCCGGTTTTTTTGTATCTGCTTTTGTATCTGCTTGCGGCGTCGGTCGGCGCGCAAGGCATCTTCGATTCAGAGCGTGAGCCAGTCGAAGCCTTCCGCCTGAGTCGCGACGACGACGTCCACCGCACTCGCGCCCAACACGGACGCAAGCGCCGCCTGCGCGAGGTGCGGCAGATTGTTTTGCTGACTCAGATGCGCGGCCACGAGATGGCGCAGCTTGGAGCGATCCAGCGACGCGAGAATGGCCGCCGCCGCTTCGTTATTCAGGTGTCCATGCGTGCCGCCAATACGCGCCTTGAGCATCGGCGGATAGCGGCTCGCGGCAAGCATCTCGACATCGTGATTGGATTCGAGCACGAGCGCGTCGCAGCCGCTCAGCACGCTCGTGATATGCGGCGTCGACACGCCGACATCCGTCAACACGCCGAGCCGGCTCGCGCCGTCGGAGAACACGTATTGCAGCGGCTCACGCGCATCGTGAGGCACGGTGTACGGCAGCACGCTCAGATCGCCGATGGCGACGCTTTCATCGCCCCATAGCACGTTCAATTCGACCTTGGCTTCATCGGCGCCGATCGCGCGCGCCGTGCCCCAGCTCATGTACAGCGGAATCGACCAGCGGCGCGCCAGCGTCAGCGCGCTGCCGATATGGTCCGTGTGCTCATGCGTGATGACGATGGCGTCGAGATCTTCGGCACGGCAGTTCAGACGCGCGAGACGGCGCTCGACCTCCTTGCCGGAGAATCCGCAATCGAGCAGCACGCGCGTCGTCGTCGTACCGCTCGATGCCTCGACGAGCAATGCATTGCCCTCGCTGCCGCTGCCGAGACTGGCGAATCTCACGATGTCTTCACTTCAGGATGTCGTTAGTTCAACTGCGCGTGCAGCAAGGAAACGATGCGCTGCGCATCGGACGACGTGTCCGGCTGGCCGTTCGCATCGACGACGCCGACTTGCGTGACCGAGTCGGCCTTCGGCCTCACGTTGACGAGGAACTGGCGCGTCGGCTTCGGCGTGTTGCTCGAGAAGAACTTGCCGAAGAGGCCGTCCTTCTTCAGCTCCGCCATGGAGTCCGAAAAATGGACGTAGTAGATGCCCTTGTCGCGATCGCGATTGTCGACCGTGAAGTTGGTGCGATCGAGCGCGAGGCCCACACGCAGCCAGGCGCGATCGAACGGCTCGGCGAGATCGAGCGTGGAGCCGCCCGCGCTCGGGTCGACCGCGACCTTCGCGCCGATCGGACGCGCTTGCGCCATCAACTGCTGCGACTGCTTTTCGGTCAGGCCGAACTTCTGCATCAGCTTCGTGAGCACCGCGGCTTCGAGCTGCGGATTACGCGGACGCGCCTCCCAGCGCGACGACGTCTTGTCCTGCCCCGTCAGCACTTCTTCCATCGCGCTGTGCGTGACGGAGATGTCGGTCGAGCCATCGGATGCGCGATCGACCTGCGTGCGGAACATGTCGCGCGTACCCGACGAGTACGCGAAGTCGAGCAGCTTGCCCACGCTGTTCCTGAACCAGTCGTTCGGAATGTTCGCGCGGTTTTCGGCCCAGTCCGTCGCCATGATGCCCGTCTGCGGGGCATCGGTCTTGAGCGTGAAGCCGTTCTCTTCCCAGAACTCCTTCAGCGGTCCCCAGACCTGGTCCGGCGAACGGCCATCGACGACGAGCCAGCGGTGATCGCCATCGCTTTCGATGTGCATGCCGAACGGATCCTGCGCGTTCGGCACGCCGAGCGTCGCGTTGCCGGCCGGCGTGACCGCTCGCTCCGCGGCGCCGCCGAGCGAGTTGATCTTGGGCGGCGCGGCATAACGCTGGCTGATGTCGGCCGTGGTCAGGTCGGACGGAACGGCCAGCGAGGGTGCGGTTTCAGCAGCCTTGTAGTTGACGCGATCCGGCGCGAGCCAGTCGTTGAGCGTGTCGCAACCCGCGAGCGCGAAGACCGCACCGGCGCCGAGCGACAGCACGCCCAGGCGTTTGGCACGAGTAAGAAGAGCGGAACGTTTCATGAGGTCCTTCTTTGCTGCTGATGCGCATTGCCTCGCGCCGAACCCGCTCTAGGCGAGCGGCTCAGCGAGGCCAATGTCGAGGCCAATGAGCGGCGGTTGATGACTGAAGGTGTGGTTCATTTCGATCACGTGCGGCGGCGCGGCTTTCGATTCCTTGTGACTCGGCGCGCCGCCCCATGCGATCAGGCGAGGAGCCCGGCGTCGCGCAACGCGCCACGCACCACGTCGTGATAGCGCGCGTCGAGCGGCGTGAGCGGCAGCCGGATGCCGCCTTCCATGCGGCCGAGCGCCTGCAGCGCCCATTTGGCCGGAATCGGATTCGATTCGCAGAAGAGTTGCTTGTGCAGCGACAGCAGCTTCAGATGGATGCGGCGCGCGGTGATCGCATCGCCTTCGATCGCGGCGCGGCAGAGCTGGCTCATTTCCTTCGGCGCGACGTTGGCCGTCACCGAGATGTTGCCGTGTCCGCCGAGCAGCATGAGCGCGATCGCCGTGGGATCGTCGCCGCTGAAGATGCTGAAATGCGCCGGCGCGTGCTTGATCAGATGCGCAGCGCGATCGATGTTGCCCGTCGCTTCCTTGACGCCGATGATGCCCGGCACGTCCGCGAGGCGCAGGATCGTTTCGTTGCTCATGTCGGCAACGGTGCGGCCCGGCACGTTGTAGAGCAGCACCGGCAGATCGACGGCTTCGGCGATCGCCTTGAAATGGCGATACATGCCTTCCTGCGTCGGCTTGTTGTAATACGGAACGACTTGCAGCGTGGCGTCGGCGCCGACCTTTTTGGCCTGCTTCGAGAGCTCGATGGCTTCGGCGGTCGAATTGCCGCCCGCGCCCGCGATGATCGGAAAGCGCTTGGCCGTATGCTCGACGGCCGTCTGGATCATCAGGATGTGTTCTTCGACCGACAAAGTGGCCGACTCGCCACTGGTGCCGACCACGACGAGTCCGTTCGAGCCTTGTTCGACGTGCCAGTCGATCAGTTTTCGAAACGCCGGCAGATCGAGACTACCGTCCTCGTGCATCGGTGTGACGATGGCAGGGATACTGCCGCGGATCTGGATGCCGCCGTGTGTTCCGTTTGTCATGAAACTCTATGAATTTAATCGTGAATTTAATCGCAAAAAGCGATATTACGCGATTGTAGCGGATTAGCCGCCGAGCGCGTAACGTGGCGGACCCGGGGGTATGTTACTAATCGTGAGTGGGTTTTCCGCTGACTGCGGTGCGCGAACCGCACAGATTCGCTGCACGTAGGCAGGGCGCGGGTCATCGACGAACCCGTCTTCGTAGCCGATCACGCGCAGTCGCCCTCGCACCGCTTCGAGCAGTTCGCCGGGTTCGAGCAGAAACGCCGGATTCGACGGCTTGCCGATACTGCCGTTGCCCGCCGCGAACGTTTCATAGATCAGCACGCCGCCGGGCGCGAGCGCGTCGATGAAGTGCCCGAACAGCGGCCGATGCAGATAGTTGGTGACGACGACGGCATCGAACTTTCGATCGCCCGAAAGCGGCCACGGCGCGCCGTTTTCCAGATCGGCGGCAAGCGTTTCGATGCCTTCGAGCGCCGCCATCGACGCGAGCGCGTCCGCGTCACGATCGACCGCCAGCACGGAAAAACCGCGCGCCGCGAACCAGCGCGCGTGGCGCCCGCTGCCCGCGGCGACGTCGAGGACCGCGCCGCCGGGCGCGACGAGATGCGCCCAGCGCGCGACCCACGGAATGATCGCACTGTCCATCAGTTGTAAGACAGCCCCATGGCCTCGCGCACGTCGCGCATCGTTTCGGTCGCGAACTTGCGCGCCTTGTCGCAGCCGTCCGCGACGATCGCGCGCAACAGCGACGGATCGTCCATGTACTTCTGCGCGCGTTCCAGCATCGGCTGCTGCTCGCGCAGGATGCCTTCGATCACCGGCTGCTTGCACTCCAGACAGCCGATGCCCGCGCTGCGGCAGCCCTTCTGCACCCATTCGTGCGTGTTCTCGTCGGTGTAGACCTGATGCAGTTGCCACACCGGACACTTGTCGGGATCGCCCGGATCGGTGCGGCGCACGCGCGCCGGGTCGGTCGGCATCTTGCGGACTTTCTGCTCGATGGTCGCCGCGTCCTCACGCAAGCCGATGGTGTTACCGTACGACTTCGACATCTTCTGGCCGTCGAGGCCCGGCATGCGCGACGCTTCGGTCAGGAGAACCTGCGGCTCGACCAGAATGATCTTGCGCGCGCCTTCGAGATAGCCGAACAGACGCTCGCGATCGCTCATCGACAGGCTTTGCGATTCCTGCAGCATCGCGCGTGCTTGTTCGAGCGCTTCGTCGTCGCCTTCCTGCTGATACGCGACGCGCAGCTCGTGATACAGCTTCGAGCGCTTGCCGCCGAGTTTCTTGGCCGCTTCGAGCGCCTTCTCCTCGAAATCCGGCTCCTTGCCATAGAGATAGTTGAAGCGGCGCGCGATCTCGCGCGTCATTTCCACGTGCGGCACCTGATCCTCGCCCACCGGCACGAGCGACGCGCGATACAGCAGGATGTCCGCCGCCATCAGCACCGGATAGCCGAGGAAGCCGTACGTCGACAGATCCTTTTCGCGCAGCTTTTCGATCTGCTCCTTGTAGGTCGGCACGCGTTCGAGCCAGCCGAGCGGCGTGCCCATGCCGAGCAGCAGCGAAAGTTCGGCGTGCTCGGGCACGCGGCTCTGGATGAAGAGCGTCGCCTGTGCCGGGTCGATGCCGGACGCCAGCCAGTCGATGAGCACTTCCCAGACGTTTTTCTCGATGACCTCGGGCGTCTCGTAGTGCGTCGTGAGCGCGTGCCAGTCGACCACTGCGAAGAAGCACGGATACTCGGACTGCAGCCGCACCCAGTTTTTCAGCACGCCGTGATAGTGGCCGAGGTGCAGCGACCCGGTGGGCCGCATGCCGGAGAAGATACGGTCAGGGAACATGATGTTATGGGAATAGTGAAGCGAGGGGATTCAAGATAGCCGACACCGCCGTATAGCCGACGTTCACGAGCGGCCCGAGCCAGAAGCGCGTCAGCACGCCGGTCACGACGAGCGCCATCACGATGAAGAAGCCGTACGGCTCGAGCTTCGAAAACGCGATGGACGCGCGCACCGGCAGAAGCGCCATGACGACACGCCCGCCGTCGAGCGGCGGCAACGGAAAGAGATTGAGCACGCCGAGCACGAGATTCACGCTGATGCCCGCCTGAGCCATGCCCGTGAAGAACGGCTCGTCGATGTGAAAGGCCCGCAGCAGCACGAAGATCACGCCCCAGACGATCGCCTGGGCGAAGTTGCTGCCCGGCCCGGCCGCCGCGACCCACAGGCTGCCCCAGCGCGGATTGCGCAGGTTGCCGAACGCCACGGGCACGGGCTTCGCATAGCCGAACATGAACGCACCGCTCGTCACGAAGTAAAGGACGATCGGAATGACGATCGTGCCGATCGGGTCGATGTGGCGCATCGGGTTCATCGAAACGCGGCCGAGAACGTAGGCCGTGTTGTCGCCGAGCAGTCGCGCGGCGTAGCCATGCGCGGCCTCGTGCAGCGTGATCGCGAAAATCACGGGGAGCGCGTAGACCGCGATGGTCTGTATCAGGGAAGCATCCATAGGGCGGTATTGTAACAAGCAGGCAGGTTGGATCAGACACGCACGGCGGCGCCGGGCGCGCACTATTTCGCCCATGGTGTGAGCAAACGCTTAATCGGGTCGTATGCCCGTGTGCGCTACTGCGCGGCGCTTACGCCGTGAGCCCGAACGGTTCGAGACTGCCTCTCCCCGCGCGCACGAGCACTGGCTCCCCCGAAGAAAGATCGATCACCGTGGACGGCTCCGCCGGACACGCGCCGGCATCGATCACGAGTTCGATCTGTTTTTCGAGGCGTTCGCGGATTTCCTCGGCGTCGTTGAGCGGCTCGGTGTCGGGCGGCAGGATCAGCGTCGATGCAAGCAGCGGCTCGCCGAGCGCCTCCAGCAACGCGAGCGTGATCGCGTGATCGGGCACGCGCAGCCCGATCGTCTTGCGCGACGGATGCGAAAGCCGCCGCGGCACTTCCTTGGTCGCCTGCAGCACGAAAACGTAAGGCCCAGGCGTCACCGACTTGATCAGCCGATACTGCTGGTTGTCGACCATGGCGAAATTGGACAGCTCGGAGAGGTCGCGCACGAGCAGGGAGAGCAACTGCTTGTCGTCGATGCCGCGCACGCGTCGCAATCGCTCGACCGCGTCCTTGTCGTCGAGATGGCAGCCGAGCGCGTAGCTCGAATCGGTCGGCAACGCGACGAGACCGCCGTCCTTGATGATCTGCACGGCCTGATTGATGAGCCGCGGCTGCGGATTATCCGGATGAATGCGAAAGAATTGAGACATGGCGACGCCTTATTGTTTCGATCGTTATCGCGATGGGCCGAGCGGCGCGCGACTTCTTGTCTCGCGCGCGAGCGCGCCCTGCGCGATGCGCGTGCGGAAAATCACAGGTGATGCAAAGACCGTGCGCGCGAACAGAAAGACGCGCGCCGCGGGAACGCTAAAGCCAGCGCTCCCAGACAGGCGTGAGATCGTCGGGCAACGGCGGAAGCAGGCCGAGATCGACGCGCCCTTCGCCCGCGCCGTGGAAGTCCGAGCCGCGCGATGCCTCGAACCCATAGCGGCGCGCGACATCGGCGTATTCGCGGTACTGGTCGGGCGTATGGCTGCCCGTCACGACTTCGATGGCCCGGCCGCCGAGCTCGATGAATTCATCGAAGAGCGCGGCGAATTCGACCGGCGTGAAGTCATAGCGGCCCGGATGCGCGATGATCGGCTCTCCGCCCGCATCCTTGATCCATTTCACGGCGTCCGCGAGCTTCGCCCAGCAATGCCCGACGAAACCCGGCTTGCCGTCGCCGAGATAGCGCGCGAACACATCCGACGTGGACTGCGCATACCCCGCCTCCACCAGATACCGCGCGAAGTGCGTGCGCGAGATCATGTCGGGATCGTCGGTGAAGCGCAGCGCGCCTTCGTAGCAATCCGGAATGCCGACCGCCGCGAGCGCCTCGCCGATCGCCACGCCGCGCGCCGCGCGCCCGTTGCGCGTCGATTCGAGCCCCTTGCGCAGCGCATCGTTATGCGGATCGACGTTCATGCCGACGATATGCACCGTGCGCGACGCCCACGTCACCGAAATCTCGACGCCGGGCAGATAGCGCATGCCGAGCGCCTCGGCGGCCTTCTTCGCTTCGTCCTGCCCGCCAAGCTGATCGTGATCCGTCAGCGACCATAGCGTGACGCCGTTCGCGTGCGCGCGCGCGGCGACATCGGCGGGCGCAAACTGTCCGTCGGACACGGTGGAATGGCAATGCAGATCGGCGTTCATCGTCGTTTATCGGGCTTCACTCACATTCTAACTGTATCGGCGCGACAAGCCGATTATGTAGTTCCTTCGTTCCGTGCTGCGCCGCTCACGCGCAGAACGATTCGACGAGCGCCGCGACGCGCTCCGGCTGATCGTGATGGATCATGTGACCGGCCTCGTCGACGATTTCCTCGCGCCAGTCGGGAAACGCCTGAAAGCGCGTCTTGAATTCGGCGATGGGCGTCTCGCCCGCGAAAGCCGCGAGCGTCGGCGAATCCTTCGCCTCGACGTGCAGCACGGGCGCCGCCACGCGCGCCCACGCCGCGCTCACCTCGTCGAGCCGATACAGCGTCGGTCCGCGCAATTTGTGCGCCGGATCGGCAAGCAGATGGAAGCGCCCATCCGCTTCCTCGCGGGACCAGTGTTGCGCGAGATAGCGCGCACGCGCGAGCGGCAGACGCGGATTCGTGCGGATCAGCCGGTCGGCGACTTCGTCGAGGCTCGCGTAGCTGCGCAGCGCGGGCGGCGCGCGCAGATCGTCGAGCCATTGGGAAATGCGCCCCGGCGATTGCGACGCGCGCGCCGCCGGCAATCCGAAGCCTTCGAGATCGACCACGCGGCGCACGCGCGCGGGCCGCACGCCCGCGTACAGCAGCGCGACGTTCGCGCCCATGCTGTGGCCGACGATGTTCACCTGACCGCCCGGCGCGTAATGGTCGAACAGCACGTCGAGATCGGAGAGATAGTCGGGAAAGTAGTAATGGCCGCCGCCCTTCTGCGCGACCGGCCAGTCGGAGAGCCCGAAGCCGCGCGCATCGGGCGCGAGCACTTGCCAGTCGCCCGCGAGTGCATCGACGACGAACTGGAACGACGCGCCGATATCCATCCAGCCGTGCAGCATGAAGAGCATCGGGGCGTCGGGCGAGCCCCAGCGGCGTACGTGCAGGCGCACGCCGCGCGCGTCGACGAATTCGGAGCGCGAATCTTTCATGGTGTCGTCTCGAAGTAAAAAAGGATGATCGTTCGATTATAGCGACGAAGAACCTGCCCTACTTCGCATCGTCGAGGCCGGCGAGTGCGCGCAGTTCGGCTTCGTCGAAACCGGCGTCGCGGCGCGCTTCGAAATTGAACGGGCCGCGCAGCTTCGGCGCGCGATATCGCGCGGCGAGGCGTTCGTAAGTCGTGTGCGGGTCCAGATTTCGCGCGTCGCACAGAAACCGGAACCAGCGATTGCCGATCAACACATGGCCGATTTCATCGCGCAGGATGACGTCGAGGATCGCCGCGGACGGGTGATCGCCCGCCTGCGCGAGACGCTTTCTGATCGGCGGCGACGCGTCGAGCCCGCGCGCCTCCAGTGTCCGCGGCACGAGCGCCATGCGCGCCAGCACATCGCCGCGCGTGCGTTGCGCCATGTCCCACAGCCCATCGTGCGCCGGGAAGTCGCCGTAAGCGTGGCCGAAATCGGCGAGGCGCGCGCTCAGCAGCGAAAAGTGATGCGCCTCCTCCGCCGCCACCTTCAACCAGTCGAGATAAAAATCCTGCGGCATCGACGGAAATCGCCAGACGGCATCGAGCGCGAGATTGATCGCGTTGAATTCGATGTGCGCGAGCGCGTGCAACAGCACGGCGCGCCCCGCATCCGACTGCATGCTGCGACGCTTCAGCGACGATGGCTCCACGAGCGCCGGACGCTCGGGCCGGCCAGGCAGATCGCCGGGTTCCGCGAACTCGGCTCGTGGATCGATCCGCGACGGCTGGGCGCGCGCCGCATCGAAAAGTGCGCGGGCGCGCGCGGCTTTCGTCGCGGGATCGCGCTCGCGCAGGACCGCGAGCGCTGCGCGGCGGGCGCAGTCATCGGCTTCCGGGGAAATGACAAGGTCGTGCATCGGACTGTCTCGAAAACGGGCGTCGAACACTGCGTTCCAGCGGACGCTTACGGCAAACAGCTAAAATGGTAATCCCGGCGGACGCCTCAAAACGCGCAACAATGCGCGTGCGCCGCCTCACCGGCAGGCGCGCATTGTAGTCCCACCTTCACGACATCACGCCTCAGGAGACAATGTGGCCATCTACAAACTCGGCGACGACGCCCCGACCATCCACGAAAGCGTGTTTCTCGCGGACACCGCGACCATCATCGGCCGGGTGACGCTCGAGGAAAACGCGAGTGTCTGGCCCGGCGCGGCGCTGCGCGGCGACAACGAGCCGATCGTCGTCGGACGCGGCAGCAACGTGCAGGAAGGCGCGGTACTCCACGCCGATCCGGGTTTTCCTCTGACGATCGAGAGCGATGTCACCGTCGGCCATCAGGCAATGCTGCACGGCTGCACGATCAAGGAAGGCTCGCTGATCGGAATCCAGGCGGTGGTCTTGAATGGCGCGGTGATCGGCCGCAACTGTCTGGTTGGCGCGGGCGCCGTCGTCACCGAAGGCAAGGTGTTTCCGGACAATACGCTGATTCTCGGCGCGCCCGCCAAGGCAGTGCGGGAAATCGGCGAGGCGGATATCGCCCGCATGCGTGCGGCCACGGCGAGTTATGCCGACCGTCGCGAATATTACAAGGCGCACCTCGTGCGTATCGGCTGAACGGACGCCGCACGAGACGGCGCAGCAGCCTCAACACCCAAGGAAGAGTTGTGAACGACCAGTTGCAGAAATTCATGTTCAACGCGGCGCCGGTGCGCGGCGAGATCGTCTCGTTGCGTCATACGTGGCAGGAAGTGCTCGCGCGCCGCTCGTATCCCGTGGCCGTGCGCAACGTGCTCGGCGAAATGATGGCCGCATGCGCGCTGCTGTCCGCGAACCTCAAGTTCGACGGCACGCTCATCATGCAGATCTACGGCGACGGCCCCGTGAAGATGCTGGTCGTGCAGTGCAATTCCAACCTGTCGCTGCGCGCCACGGCGAAGCTGGCCGATGGCGGCGAGAGCGAGCTCGACAGCGAAATGTCGCTGCCGGACCTGCTGAACCGTCACGGGCGCGGCCGCTGCGTCATCACGCTCGATCCCTCCGACAAAAAGCCGGGGCAGCAACCGTATCAGGGCATCGTGCCGCTGTCGGACGAGCATGGCGCGCTCAAGTCGATGGCCGAAGTGCTCGAGCACTACATGCATCACTCCGAGCAGCTCGACACACGCTTGTGGCTCGCCGCCGATACCGACCGCGCCGTCGGCCTGCTGCTGCAGAAGCTGCCGGGCGATGGCGGCATCGTTCCGCATCCGGGCGAGCACGACGCCGATACGTGGCAGCGCGTCTGCCATCTCGGCAGCACGCTTTCGAACGAGGAATTGCTGAAGGAAGAGCCGGATACCGTGTTCAAGCGCCTTTTCTGGCAAGAAAACGTCCAGCACTTCGAGCCGGCAGCCGCGCGCTTCCAGTGCACATGTTCGCGCGAGAAGGTCGGCGGCATGCTGAAGATGCTCGGCCGCGAGGAAGTCGACAGCGTGATCGTGGAGCGCGGCAATGTCGAAGTGCATTGCGAGTTCTGCAACCAGCGCTATGACTTCGACTCCGTCGACGTTGCGCAACTTTTTGTCGCAAACGAACTCTCACAAGGTGTGAGCCCGGCGTCGGACCGGCGCCACTGAAACGCCGCGCAAGCCTTGTCCAGTCGAGGTTTCGCCACGCGCGCCGGTGGCGCTCGAAGCACGGCGCGCCGCTTGCGGCCTGCTTTCGGCCCGGCTCTCACGACAGATTCCGCAAGCTATGATGGGACTCCTGCACAGATGTCCGGCCCGCTGGAGGTCGCAAAATGAAAACCGCAACACTCAACTGGAAATTGCTGCCGTGTCTGGCCGGGGTCGCGCTCGTCGCCGGCTGCATGATGGATCCGCCCGGCCCGTCGCCGATCTACAGCCGCTTGCCCGACACATCGCCTGCGCCGCAACAGACGCTCACGCCGCAGCAGGAGATGGACCGCTACAACGCCATCGACAAGCAGGCGCTCAACGAATCGCAGCAGGCAGCCGCGGCTGGCAACGCCGCGAAGACGATGTCGCAGTTCTACGCGCCCGCGCCGGTGTCGGTCTACGGCGGCTATTCGAGCGGCGGCTGGGGCGGCCCGTACTGGGGCACCGGCATCGGATTCGGCACTTCGTGGTAGGCGAGGCGGCCATCCGCCTTTGTCTGCCAAATACAAAAATGGCGCGGTCGTGACCGCGCCATTTTTTATCTCAACCAGCCGGCGTCTTACTGCGCCGCGCCCTGCTGCTTTTTCTTCGCTTCGGCCGCTTTTTCCTTCTGCGCCTTCTTGTCCAGCTCGCGCAACTCCTGCTTCGAGCGCGACACGGGATTCGGCACCACGCGCAGCGGCGCCGCTGAAACCTGACCGCGCGTCGAGCCGTTCATGCCCGGCACGTTCGCGGAATTGACGGGCGCGTTCGAATTCGGCGAGACGAACTGCACGAACACCTCGCTGTCCTTCACCATGCCCATCTCGTAGCGCGCGCGCTCTTCCACGGCGGCGGTGCCGTTTTGCAGGTCCTGCACTTCGCCCTGGACGCGCTCGTTGCGCAGTCTCAGATTCGTGTTCTTGTCCGTCTGCTGCGCGAGCTGCTGCTGCAATTCATGCACGCGCAGCCAGCCGCCATGTCCCCACCAGAGCGGGTATTGGATCAGCACCAGCAAAAGAACCAGAACGACAGTTACGAGCCGCATTCACGTAGCCGAAATAAGCGCCGCCCGGCGGCAAGCTGCCCCGGGCGACGGGCTTCAAAAGATGACGCTTCAAAGACCACTAAGCGTCCTTATCGACTAAAGCGGCAAAAGCTTTAGCGCAAGTTATAAAACGCCGACTTGCCCGGGTAGCTGGCGATATCGCCGAGATCTTCCTCGATGCGCAGCAACTGGTTGTACTTCGAGATGCGATCGCTGCGCGACAGCGAGCCGGTCTTGATCTGGCCGGCGTTCAGGCCGACCGCGATGTCCGCGATGGTCGAATCTTCCGTCTCGCCCGAGCGGTGCGAGATGACCGCCGTGTAGCCCGCACGCTTGGCCATTTCGATCGCCGCGAAGGTTTCCGTCAGCGTGCCGATCTGGTTGATCTTGATGAGGATCGAGTTCGCGATGCCCTTCTCGATGCCTTCCTTCAGAATGCGCGTGTTCGTGACGAAGAGATCGTCGCCGACGAGCTGGATCTTCTTGCCGAGCTTGTCGGTCAGCGTCTTCCAGCCTTCCCAGTCCGACTCGTGCATGCCGTCTTCGATCGACACGATCGGGAACTTGTCGGCGAGCGTGGCGAGGTAATCCGCGAATTCGGTCGACGACAGTTGCAGGCCTTCGCCAGCCAGTTGGTACTTGCCGTCGTGATAGAACTCGCTCGCCGCGCAGTCGAGCGCGAGCAGCACATCTTCACCGGCGCGATAACCGGCCTTCTCGATGGCTTGCAGAATCGTCGACAGGCACTCGTCGTTGCTGCCGAAGTTCGGCGCGAAGCCGCCTTCGTCGCCCACCGCGGTGCTCATGCCGCGCTCGGCCAGGATCTTCTTCAGCGCGTGGAACACTTCCGCGCCGCAACGCAGCGCTTCGCGGAACGTCGGCTGGCTCACCGGGACGATCATGAATTCCTGGATGTCCAGGCTGTTGTTCGCGTGCGCGCCGCCGTTGACGATGTTCATCATCGGCACCGGAAGCTGCATCGCGCCCGAGCCGCCGAAGTAGCGGTACAGCGGCAGGCCGGCTTCTTCGGCGGCAGCCTTCGCGACCGCCATCGACACCGCGAGCATCGCGTTCGCGCCGAGACGCGACTTGTTGTCGGTGCCGTCGAGTTCGAGCAGGGTCTTGTCGAGGAAAGCCTGTTCCGAGGCGTCGAGGCCCATGATGGCTTCGGAAATCTCGGTGTTGATGTGTTCGACGGCCTTAAGCACGCCCTTGCCGCCGTAGCGGCCCGCTTCGCCGTCGCGCAATTCGATGGCCTCGCGCGAGCCGGTGGATGCGCCCGAAGGCACCGCCGCGCGGCCCATCGTGCCCGACTCGAGCAACACGTCGCATTCGACGGTCGGATTGCCTCGCGAATCGAGAATCTCGCGGCCGATGATATCTACGATAGCACTCATGGTTTCCTCAAGAAATGACGATGAATTCTGTCAGTCACAACGAAGCGCGCCGCCTGTTTTTACACTTCGATACACGCTTCACTGGCTTCGCTCAGACCCATTCGATGACCGCCGGGTTCAGCTCCGGCGCAAAGAGCGGTCGTTTCGGGACCGGATCGAATCCGGTCCGCATCGCTTTCGTGGGGAGCGGGCGTCTCATCCGCCGGTTGCGGATGCCGCCCCGATGCGTTGCACGCTCCTCCGTTGCCCGGATGACGCCGGACGGCCTGATCTCGCAACACGGGCGCCCATGATGACGCCCGCGCCGTACTACTTTTTGCTGCCGACGCTCAGTTGAAGTCGTTCTCGAGGAACGAACCGCTTTTCACCGCGCGATCGATCGTGATGAGCGTCGAAAGCAGCGCTTCCATGTGATGCAGCGGCACCGCGTTCGGGCCGTCGGACTTCGCGCAGGCCGGGTCCGGATGCGTCTCCATGAAGAGGCCCGCCACGCCCGTCGCGACCGCCGCACGCGCCAGCACCGGCACGAACTCGCGCTGACCGCCCGAGCTCGTGCCCTGCCCGCCCGGCAACTGCACCGAATGGGTGGCATCGAAGACGACCGGCGCGTTGGTTTCGCGCATGATCGCGAGCGAGCGCATGTCGGACACGAGGTTGTTATAGCCGAACGACACGCCGCGCTCGCACGCCATGAAGCGGTCTTCCGACAGACCCGCTTCACGCGCGGCGTCGCGCGCCTTGTCGATCACGTTCTTCATGTCGTGCGGCGCGAGAAACTGGCCCTTCTTGATGTTGACCGGTTTGCCCGAGCGCGCGCACGCGTGGATGAAGTCGGTCTGACGGCAGAGGAACGCGGGCGTTTGCAGCACGTCCACGACCGATGCGACCGCTTCGATTTCTTCCTCGGTGTGCACGTCCGTGAGAACGGGCACGCCGAGCTGCTTCTTCACCTCGCCGAGAATGCGCAGGCCTTCGTCCATGCCCGGACCGCGATACGACTTGCCCGAACTGCGGTTCGCCTTGTCGAACGACGACTTGTAGATGAACGGAATGCCGAGCTTCTGCGTGATTTCCTTCAGCCGGCCGGCGACGTCGATGGTCATTTGCTCCGACTCGACGACGCACGTGCCCGCGATCAGGAAGAACGGCTTGTCGAGGCCCGCTTCGAAATGACACAGCTTCATGCTTGCGCTCCCGCGGTGGCTTTCGCCGGCGCCTTCACGCCATTGCCTTCGGCGTGCGCGCGCGCTGCATCGACGAATGCCTTGAAGAGCGGATGCCCGTCGCGCGGCGTCGACGTGAATTCGGGGTGGAACTGCACGCCGACGAACCACGGGTGCAGCGACTGCGGCAACTCCATCATCTCGGGCAGATCCTCGCTCGGCGTACGGGCGCTGATGATAAGCCCGCCGGCTTCGAGCTGGGGCACGAAACGGTTATTGACTTCATAACGGTGACGATGACGCTCGTTCACATCGCTGCCGTAGATGCGCTCGGCCATCGTTCCCGGCTTGATCGGGCACTTCTGCGAGCCGAGGCGCATGGTGCCGCCGAGATCCGACTCTTCGTTGCGCTTTTCGATGCGGCCCGCGCGGTCGTACCACTCCGTGATGAGCGCGACGACCGGGTTGCCCGTGTCCTGATCGAACTCGGTGGAATTCGCATCGGCGAGACCGGCGACATCGCGCGCGAACTCGATCACCGCGAGCTGCATGCCGAGGCAGATGCCGAGATACGGCGTCTTCGATTCGCGTGCGTAGCGGATCGCCTTGATCTTGCCTTCCGTGCCGCGACGGCCGAAACCGCCCGGCACCAGCACGGCGTCGAGGTGCTTCAGTGCGTCGGTGCCTTCGGCGTCGATCTGCTCGGAATCGATGTACTCGATGTTGACCTTCGTCGACGTATGGATGGCCGCGTGACGCAGCGCTTCGATCAGCGACTTGTACGATTCGGTGAGCTCGACATACTTGCCGACCATGCCGATGGTCACTTCGTGCTTCGGATTTTCGAGCTTCTCGACGAGGTTCGACCACATCGCCAGATCGGCCGGCGGCGGCGCGAGCTTCAGCTCTTCACAGATGATGTCGTCGAGGTGCTGGTCGTTGAGCATCTGCGGAATCTTGTAGATGCTGTCCGCGTCCCAAACGGAAATGACCGCGTCTTCGGGCACGTTCGAGAACATGGAAATCTTGGCGCGCTCGTCGTCGGGAATGCGGCGGTCGGCGCGGCACAGGAGCACGTTCGGATAGATACCGATTTCGCGCAGCTTCTGCACGCTGTGCTGCGTGGGCTTCGTCTTGAGTTCACCCGCCGTCGCGATGAACGGCACGAGCGTGAGGTGCACGAAGCACGCGCTGTTGCGGCCCATGCGCAGGCTCATCTGACGCGCGGCTTCGAGGAACGGCAGCGATTCGATGTCGCCCACCGTGCCGCCGATTTCCACGATCGCCACGTCCGGCTGGCCGCACGTCGCCGCAGCGGCGCCGCGCTCCACGAATGCCTGGATTTCGTTGGTGATATGCGGAATGACCTGCACCGTCTTGCCGAGATACTCGCCGCGGCGTTCCTTGCGGATCACCGATTCGTAGATCTGGCCGGTGGTGAAGTTATTGGCCTTGCGCATCTTCGTGCTGATGAAGCGCTCGTAATGGCCGAGGTCGAGGTCGGTCTCCGCTCCGTCTTCCGTCACGAACACTTCCCCGTGCTGGAACGGGCTCATCGTGCCGGGGTCGACGTTGATGTAGGGATCGAGCTTGAGGAGAGTGACTTTGAGACCGCGCGATTCGAGGATCGCGGCGAGAGAGGCGGCGGCAATACCCTTGCCAAGGGACGAAACTACGCCGCCGGTGACGAATACATATTTGGTCATCGCTAGATGCTCGCGGGAAAAACGGATTATACCGTAAAGGCCGGTTCCCACGAAGCGCGCCCGGCGCGGATATTGGCTACAAATCCGCGCATTTCGGCGTCATTTTTGCGGAACGTGACGCGGGCCGTTCGTCAAGTCCCGCGCGTGCTCGCGCCCTTTTCAGCGCGCCGTCTGCATGGCCGTGAGCAGCCGCTGCACGGCGCGCGCGGTGTCGATCGGGCGCTCCATCGGAAAGAGATGGCTGCCTTCCATCCATTCGATGTGCTCGCCCGCGATGCGCCGCGTCATCCCGAGCCCGACCTGGCGCACTTCGCGCGAATGCGTCCCCGCGATGAAACCGACGGGCACCGGCGCGCCGTGCGCGAGCCGCGCGCCGAGCGTGTGCGGCAGCGTGCGATAGATCAGATATTCCACATGGCGATCGAATGCGAGCGAGCGTGCGCCGTTCGCATGGGTCTGCGGAATGCCGAAATCGATATAGTCCGACAGCATGCGTTCGTCCCAGCGAGCGAACGCCGGTTTCGACAGGAAATGCCGCCACGCCTCGTCGCGGCTCGCCCACTGCGTGCGGCGCTTGCGCGTCGCGGCGGCGGGCGACAGGCGCTCGTCCAGCCCGGTCCATTGCGTGACGCGCAGGAGTCCGCTCTTCCAGCCCGCGATCACCGGCGAATCGAGCATCACCACGCCTTTCACCCATTCCGGGCGCTTCAGCGCCGCCATCAGCGACAGATAGCCGCCGAGCGAATGCCCGACGAGCCACACCTTCGGATGATCGCCGTCGGCTTCGCGCCGATAGCGGCTCATGTCGTCGATGAGCTGATCGACGAGATACGGCCAGTCGCGCGTCACGGGAAAGCGCGCGTCATGACCGATGCGCTCGATGCTGCGAACTTCGTATTCGTCGGAAAGCTCCGCGAACATCGTGCGATACGTCGATGCGGGAAAACCGTTCGCGTGCGAGAAATGGATGATGTCTTTCAAGCGTGTCTCTTGTTTTTTTAGCGTTTAGCGCGCCATCCAGTAGCGCGCGTGGCTTTGCCGGTAGCGCTCGAACGTAATCTGCGAACCGATTTCGATACGCGCCGCGCCGTCTTCGTCGCTGCGCGAAAGCACGATGTCGCGCATCCGGTAGCGCGCGAAAACGGTCGGATGCGGATGATGAAAACGGTTGCGATAGCCTACCTGAAATATCGCGGCCAACGGCCCGACAGAATCGAGGAAAGGCTCGGTGGACGAAGTGCGGCTGCCGTGATGCGGCACGATGAGCACATCGGCGCGCAGGTCTGACGGGTCGCGCGCGATCAGCATGCGTTCGACGTCCGCTTCGATATCGGCGGCGAAGAGCGCCGAGCGTCCCGCCGCGTTCGTCACCTTGAGCACGCACGACTGCCGATTCGGCTTGCCCGAAAGCGGTCCCGGCTCGGGCCACAGCATTCGGAATTCGACGCCGTCCCACGTCCAGCGCTGCCCCGCCGCGCAACGCAGCGTCTGCGCGCCGCGTGCGCGCGCATCGGACCACGACGCGTCCTGCGCGGGCAGCGACGCGAGCAGTTGCCGCACGGCGATCGATTGCAGCACCGCCGGCGCGCCGCCCGCGTGATCCGAATCGGAATGGCTGATGACGAGCGCATCGAGCGCACGCACGCCCGCAGCCTGCAGATACGGCACCACGATCCGCTCGCCCGCATGCGTCGATTCGGGACCGGGACCGGCGTCGAAGAGCAACGTGCGCCGCGCCGTTTCGACGACGAGCGCCGAGCCCTGGCCGATATCGAGCGCGGTGACGCGAAACGCGCCGACCGGCGCGGGATGCATCGCGGGCGCGAGCAGCGGCAGCCACGTCAGCGGCGCGGCGAAGCGCAACGGCCAGCCGCGCGGCGCGAGCGCCCATGCGACGCCGACGCACGATGCCGCGAGCGCGAACGCATCCGGCCGGGGCAAAAGCCAGAGCGACGCGGGCGCGGCATTCGCGAGACGCGCGAGCATGTCGCAGAGCACGGACAACGCGGCATGGGCGACGTGAAGCATCGGCGCATCGAGCGGTGCGGGAAGCATGAGACCGGCGAGCGTCGCGGGCGTCACGAGCGCGCTGATCCACGGAATCGCGAACGCATTCGCGAGCGGACCGAGCAGCGGAATCTGCGAGAACCAGTAGGCGGTGAGCGGCGCGAGCGCGATCGTCACCGCGTACTGCACACGCGCGCTCGACGCGATATACCGCCGCGCGCGCGCGGCGAACCGCGCGACGATCGCGAGCGGCCTGCGCTTCGCGACATGTTGCGGACGATGACCGACTTCGCTCGGATCGACGCGATCCCATTGATCGACGTCGTCCCGTTCTTCCGTTTGCGCCCGCGACGCGCGACGTCCCGCCGACGCGATCGCATGCAGAATCGCCGCCACCGCGCAGAACGACAGCCAGAATCCCGGCGCTGTCACCACCCACGGATCCGCGATCAGCACGAACGCGAGCGCCCACAGCAGCACGAGCGACGACGACGGCCGTCGTCCGAAGAAAAACGCGAGCGCAACGACCAGCAGCATCCACAGCGTGCGTTGCGCGGGCACGTTGAAACCGGCGAGCGCGGCATAGCACGCAGCGAACACGGTCGCGCCGATGGCCGCCGCTTTCGGCGTGGCCGCGATCAACGGCGCGCTCAGGCCGCGCAAGCGCACGCGCTTCCACACGAATCCGACGATCAACGCCGCCAGCCCCGCGACGAAGCCGATATGCAAGCCCGATATCGCAACGAGATGACTCGTGCCGGTCGCGCGCATGACGGTCCAGTCGGCATCGCTGACGGCGTCCTGCGCGCCCACCGCGAGCGCGACGATGATCCCGCGATGCGGCGCATCGCCGAGCACGGTCTCGATGCGTTCGCGTGCGCGCGCACGCAGCCGGTCGATCGTCAGCCGCGGACCCGACGCATCGGCGTGCAAACGGCGCGGCTCGCGTGCTGCCGATACATAACCCGTCGCGCGAATGCCGCGTTCGAGCAGCGTTGCTTCGGCATCGCGCAGACCGAAGTTGGCGTTGGCATGCGGACGCTTCAAACGCGCCACCAAGCTCCATCGCTCGCCGGCGTGCAGGTTCGGAACATGATCGCCCGACATCCAAAGCAAGCGCACGACGCGCGGAAAGTCATGCAATTTCGCGCCGTTGGCCTCGATTTCGAAGAGAAAGGGCGTACCGTCGGCGCGTCGCTCGGGCATGCCGCGCACGAAACCCGTCAGTTCGATGTCGCGCTGCTCGTAGCGTGCTGGCAATTGTTCGCGCAGCCGCACATCCGCGCGTATCGCCGCATACGCGAAACCCAGCGCGCAAGCAGCCAGCGCGAAGCTCGCGATGCGCGGACGCGGCTCGATCGCGCCCGACGCAATCGCGATGACGAACGCCGTGCAGCACGCGCACCACGCGATGACATCCGGCAAGCGAGCCTGCTGCTGCAACCACCAGACACCCAATGCAAATCCCAGCAGAATCGCCCGCACGTCTTCCCTCTTCGTTCCTCGTCACGGCGAACGCATGCAGCCGATGCGTCCATCGAAACGATTATGAAGAGGCGAGCGCGAGCCGTGGGAGCGCAGCGTGAGCGTTAGCCGTTGTGCCTAGGGAAAGCACGTTTTCGTCGATGCCGCGCAGTTGCGCGAGCACTTGCGCGATGCGCGCGACCTGGTCCGGCGTGTTGCGTTGCTTGTAGCGCCAGGACGGCGCGATGTCGGGCGCATCGGTTTCGAGCACGATCGCGTCGAGCGGCAGCTCCGTCGCGAGCCGGCGGATCTGCAGCGCGCGCTCGAACGTGAGATTGCCGCCGAAGCCGAGATGCATGCCTTGCGCGATGAACGCCTCGGCCTGCTGGAAACTGCCGTTGAACGCATGCGCGATGCCGCGATGAATGTCGTGCGCGCGCAAGCCCTTCAGCACCTTGTCCTGCGACTTGCGCACATGACAGATGACCGGCAGATCGAACTCGCGCGCGAGCTTCAGTTGCTCGTTGTAGAAGAACTGCTGGCGGGCGTCGTCGAGCGTCGGCACGAAGTAATCCAGCCCGATTTCGCCGATGCCCACAAAGCGCGGATCGTCCATGCTCGCTTCGATTTCCTCGCGCAGCGCGCGCAGGTCGTCTTCGTGCGCGCCCGGCGTGAAGAGCGGATGAATGCCGAGCGCGTACGCGCCGCCTTCGATGCGATGCGCCAGCGCCCGCACCGTGTCGAAGTTGAAGCGCCCGACGCCCGGAATCACGATGCGCGTCACGAGCGCATCGAGCGCGGCATCGGCGACGGCATCGCGGTCGGCATCGAATTCGCCGGCATCCAGATGACAGTGCGTATCGATCCACATGGCGGCCTCCGCGCGTCGCGAAAGATTCAGACCGGCACGACCGGCTCTTCGTGCAGCACGCCGTCGCGCAGGCGCAGGATGCGGTCGCAGCGCGCGGCGAGATCGGGATCGTGCGTGACGATCACGAAGCTCGTCTCGAGCGTGCGCGACAGCTCCAGCATCAGGTTGAAGACGGTATCGGCGGTGCCGCCGTCGAGATTGCCGGTGGGTTCGTCGGCGAGCACGCATGCGGGATGCGTGACGAGCGCCCGCGCGATCGCCACGCGCTGACGCTCGCCGCCCGACAATTCGCCCGGCCGATGCTTCGCCCGATGCCCGATGCCCACGCGCTCCAGCATGACGAGCGCTTCCTTGCGCGCGTCTTCCTCGGGCATGCGGCGGATGCGCAGCGGCATCGCGACGTTGTCGAGCGCCGTGAATTCCGGCAGCAGATGATGGAACTGATACACGAAACCGAGCGCGCGATTGCGCAGCTCGTTGCGTTCCTTTTCCTTCAGTTCGGTGAACGGCTTGCCGAGCAGCGAGACCTTGCCCGCGCTCGGTTCGTCGAGCCCGCCGAGCACATGCAGCAGCGTGCTTTTACCCGAGCCCGATGCGCCGACGATCGCGAGCTTTTCGCCCTTCATCACGTCGAGTTGCGCGTTGTTGAGCACCTGCACGTTGAAGCCGCCCTGCACGAACGTCTTCGAAATCGCCGATGCCCGCAGCACGATGTTGTTGGCCGGAATCAGATCACTCATAGCGCAGCGCCTCCGCCGGACGAACCTTCGCGCCGCGCCAGCTCGGATAGAGCGTGGCGAGCGACGACAACAAAAATGCGATGACGCCGATCTTGACGACATCGCCCGGCACGAGCTCAGACGGCAGTTCGCTGATGAAATACACCGAAGACGGCAGGAACTGCACGTTGAAAAGATGCTCGATCATCGGCACGAGCCATGGAATACTCCACGCGATCAGACAGCCGAGCGTCACGCCGAGGGCCGTGCCGATGAAGCCGATCGTCACGCCCTGCACGACGAATATCTTCATGATCGAGCCCGGCTGCGCGCCGAGCGTGCGCAGAATGGCGATATCGGCCTGCTTGTCGGTGACGGTCATCACGAGCGACGACACGAGATTGAACGCCGCTACCGCGATGATCAGCGTGAGGATGATGAACATCATGCGTTTCTCGATCTGCACGGCGGAGAACCACGTCTTGTTCTGCTGCGTCCAGTCGCGAATGTACAGATCGCCCGACAGCGTGCCCGCGAGCTGGCGCGCGACTTCGGGCGCGCGCTGCATGTCCTTCAGGCGCAGGCGCACGCCGGTCGGCGCGGGCAGGCGAAAGAGCGCTTCGGCATCGCGGATTTCGATGAGCGCGAGCGTCGAATCGTATTCGTAGTGCCCCGACTCGAAAACGCCGACGACGGTGAACTGCTTGAGGCGCGGCATCATGCCGGCCGGCGTGATGGTGCCTTCGGGCGCGACGAGCGTGATCTTGTCGCCCCGCGTCACGCCGAGGTTGGCCGCGAGATCCTTGCCGAGCACGATGCCGAACTCGCCCGGCTTCAGGTCCGTGAGCTTGCCCGCGCGCATTTCCTTGCCGATGTCGGACACTTCCGGCTCGAGCGTGGGCTCCACGCCGCGCAGCGCGACGCCGCTCACGGCGCCCTGACGCGTGAGCAGCGCCTGCGCTTCGACATAAGGCGCGGCGCCGATCACTTCCGGATTGCGCTTCGCTTCCTGCGCGGTCAGTTGCCAGTCCGGCATGGAACCCGTCGGCGAGAAGATTTCGACGTGCGCGAGCACCGACAGCATGCGGTCGCGCACTTCCTTCTGGAAGCCGTTCATGACCGACAGCACGACGATCAGCGCGGCGACGCCGAGCGCGATGCCCGCCATCGAAACGAGCGCGATGAAGGAGATGAAGCCGTTGCCCGTGGTGCGTTTGCTGGCGCGCGTGTAGCGCCAGCCGATCTGCCATTCGTACGGAAGTTTCAAGCGATTCCTTTCTGCTGCTGTTCCAGCGTTGTTGAGTCCGGTGAAGCAAATTTGCGAAAGTTTGCCATATGTCGCGAAAGCCACGCACTGGCAGCCTTCGTCCGCGAGGCGGGAACGGCGCGCCGAGCCTGATCGGAGAAGGCGCTTTGCCCTACAATGCCGAGCATCATGCCCGTTCATCATCTCCATCTCCTGTTGCCGTTCGCCCTGCCTTCGGCCGCGGACGCCGCCACCGCCCTGCACGGACTGGAGAGCGCGGCGCTCGACAAGCTGCTCGCCCGCGCCACGCTCGAAGAACGCGTCATCGGCGAGGATTTTCAGCGCACGCTGCCGCACGAACGCTGGATCGCGCGCCGCTTCGGCGCGGTGACGCCCGCCGATCAGCGCTATGCCGACGACGCCCCGCTCGCGCCCTTCATGCTGCTCGCCGACGGCGGCACGCCCGGCGATGCGCTCTGGGCCTGCATCGAGCCGGTTCATGTCCGTATCGCGCACGATCATCTCGTATTGATCGATCCCGACACGCTCGGCGTGCACACGGAAGAAGCGCGCGCCCTGCTCCAGACCGCGCGGCCGGTGATCGAAGCGCTCGGCGTGACGCTGCAAGCGCCGACGCCATTACGCTGGTACGTGTCGGGTGAAGCGCTGGGCGCGCTCGCGGGCGCATCGCCGTTGCGCGCGACCGGGCGCAACATCGAAATCTGGCTGCCGCACGAGGCCCGCACCGGCGAGCGCTCGCGCGCGTGGATGAAGCTGCAGAACGAAGTGCAGATGGCATGGTTCGAACATCCGCTGAATCTGGAACGCGAATCGCGCGGCCTGCCTGCGATCAATTCGATCTGGCTCCACGGGCAAGGCGCGATGCGGCCCGTGCAAAGCCCGTTCGCGCGCGTGATGTCCGATGCGGCCGCGACGCGCGGTCTCGCGCTCGCTTCCGGCGTGAAGCCGTCGATGCCGCCGGAGTCGTTTGCATCGCTCTCGAAAGACGACGCGCAGGACGCGACGCTCGTCGAGCTCGATGCGTTCTCCGCGCCGTTCATCGAACAGGATTGGGCGCGCTGGAACGATGCGCTCAAGGCGCTGGAAAACGCGTGGTTCGCGCCCGCGCTGCAGGCGCTTCTCGACGGCTCGCTCGGCCGCCTGAGTCTCACGCTTTGCGGCGATACCGGCTCGGTCACGCTCTCGGTCACGCGCGCCGATCTGCGCAAGTTCTGGCGGCGCCGTCCGATCGCGGCGCTCTTCATCGAATAAGGCACTTTGCAATGACGCGAATCGTTACGCGCGCTTCTTCTCCCGCCGATGCCGAAGCGCTGATGCGCCACGGCCTGCATCCCGTCATCGCGCGTCTTTACGCATCGCGCGGCGTGACTTCTCCCGATGAAGTCGAAACCGAATTCAAGCGCCTGCACGCGCCCGCCGGCCTGAAAGGCTGCGACGCCGCCGCCGTCGTGCTCGCCGATGCGCTCGTCTCGGGACAGCGCATGCTCGTCGTCGCGGACTACGATTGCGACGGCGCGACCGCATGCGCCGTCGCCGTGCGCGGGCTGCGGATGTTCGGCGCGAACATCGACTATCTGGTTCCGAACCGCTTCGAATACGGCTACGGGCTGACGCCGGAAATCGTCGAGCTGGCGTCGCGTTCGAAGAGCGGCCTGCCCGATCTGCTCATCACGGTCGATAACGGCATCGCGAGCGTCGATGGCGTCGCGGCGGCGAACGCGCTCGGCATCGACGTGCTCGTCACCGATCATCACCTGCCCGGCGACGAGCTGCCCGCCGCGCGCGCGATCGTCAATCCGAATCAGCCGGGCTGCGCGTTTCCGAGCAAGTGCATCGCGGGAGTCGGCGTCATGTTCTACGTGCTGCTCGCGTTGCGCGCGGAGTTGCGGCGGCGCGGCGCTTATGCCGATGGCACACCCGAGCCGCGTCTCGATGGCCTGCTCGATCTCGTCGCGCTCGGCACCGTCGCCGATGTCGTGAAGCTCGACTGCAACAACCGCATTCTCGTCGCGCAAGGCTTGAAGCGGATTCGCTCGGGCCGCATGCAGCCGGGCATCGCCGCGCTCTTTCGCGCCGCCGGCCGCGATGCGCGCGCGGCGTCGGGTTTCGATCTCGGCTTTGCACTCGGGCCGCGCCTCAACGCGGCGGGACGGCTGTCGGACATGTCGCTCGGCATCGAATGCCTGACGACCGACGATGTCGGCCGCGCCTGGGAGCTCGCGCAGCAACTCGATTCGATGAACCGCGAGCGTCGCGAAATCGAAGCCGGCATGCAGCAGCAGGCGCTCGCCGAATTGCAGACGATCGATCCGGGCGAGCGCGCCACGCTCACGCTCTACGACGCGAGCTGGCATCAGGGCGTGATCGGCATTGTCGCGGGGCGGCTGAAGGAGCGGTTTCATCGGCCATCGTTCACGTTCGCGCACGCCGACGACAGCGGCACGCTCAGCAAGGGCTCCGGCCGCTCCATTCCGGGCTTTCATCTGCGCGACGCCGTCGATCTGATCGCCAAACGCGAGCCCGGCCTCATCCACAAGTTCGGCGGACACGCAATGGCCGCGGGCCTGACGCTTTCCACCGCCGACATCCCGCGCTTCACCGCCGCGTTCGAAGCGATCGGGCGCGAATGGCTGACGGCCGAAGCGCTGTCGCGCACCGTCGAAACCGATGGCGAACTCGAAGACGCGTACTTCACGCCGCAATTCGTCGAAATGCTCGACGCCGCCGTCTGGGGACAGGGCTTTCCCGCGCCGACCTTCTCCGGCGAGTTCGAAGTCGCGTCGCAGGCGCTCGTGAAGGACAAGCATCTGAAGCTGTCACTGTTGCGCGGGCGGCAGCGTTTCAACGCGATCTGGTTCAACCACGTCGATCCGCTGCCGCCGCGCGCGACCGTCGCGTACCGGCTCGTCAGCGATTCGTGGAACGGCGTCGCGCGGGTGCAGCTGATCGTGGAGCACGCGGGCTGAGCGGCCCGCCGCGCACCCCAAAGGCCGGGGAAACCCTGTCGATCGGCTATAATTTCATCTTTTTACGAAGCCGAAGATCGACAATGGAAGCGGAACGTCTCAACGCGATCGAAAGCCTTCTGGCCGACCTGCGCCGCCGCGCGGGCGAGCTACGGGGGTATCTTTGACTACGACGCCAAGTCCGCGCGTCTAGCCGAAGTCAATAAGGAACTCGAAGACCCGAACGTCTGGAACGACTCGAAGAACGCCCAGGCGCTCGGTCGCGAAAAGAAGCTGCTCGACGGCGTGGTCTCCGCACTCACCGCCCTCGACAACGACCTGCGCGACGCGGACGAACTGTTCGGCATGGCGCGCGAGGAAAACGACGAGGACACGCTCGTCGCATCCGAATCCGATGCGGATGCGCTGCGCCTGCGCGTCGAAGACATGGAATTCCGCCGGATGTTCTCGAACCCGGCCGACCCGAACAACTGCTTCATCGACATCCAGGCGGGCGCGGGCGGCACCGAAGCGTGCGACTGGGCGTCCATGCTGCTGCGCCAGTACCTGCGCTACTGCGAACGCAAGGGCTTCAAGACCGAAGTGCTCGAAGAGTCCGAAGGCGACGTCGCGGGCATCAAGAGCGCGACGATCAAGGTCGAGGGCGAATACGCATACGGCTATCTGCGCACCGAAACCGGCATTCACCGCCTCGTGCGCAAGTCGCCGTTCGACTCGTCGGGTGGGCGTCACACGTCGTTTTCGTCGGTGTTCGTGTATCCGGAAATCGACGATTCGATCGAGATCGAGATCAATCCCGCCGATATCCGCACGGACACGTATCGCGCATCCGGCGCGGGCGGCCAGCACATCAACAAGACCGACTCCGCCGTGCGACTCACGCACGCGCCGACGGGCATCGTCGTGCAGTGCCAGAACGACCGCTCGCAGCACCGCAATCGCGCGGAAGCCATGCAAATGCTCAAGGCGCGTCTCTACGAATTCGAGATGCGCAAGCGTCAGGCCGAGCAAGACAAGCTCGAATCGAGCAAGACCGACGTGGGCTGGGGCCATCAGATCCGCTCCTACGTGCTCGACCAGAGCCGCGTGAAGGACTTGCGCACCAACGTGGAAATGAGCAACACGCGCGCCGTGCTCGACGGCGACCTCGACGACTTCATCAGCGCGAGTCTGAAACAGGGCGTTTAATTCGCCGACGCGGGTATCGACTTCGATATCCGCGTTTTCAATTCAGCCCGCCTCGCATCAAAAAGCCACAATCATCATGACCGAACCGATTCAACCGGGCGCCGCTCCCGAACTGGAAGAGAACCAGATCATCGCCGAGCGACGCGACAAGCTGCGCGCGATGCGCGAGCAAGGCATCGCCTATCCGAACGACTTCCGCCCGACGCATCAGGCCGCCGCGCTGCAGAGCGACTACGCCGAAACGGATAAAGACGCGCTCGAAGCGAATCCCCTGCCCGTCGCGATCGCCGGCCGGATGATGTTGAAGCGCGTGATGGGCAAGGCGAGCTTCGCGACGGTTCAGGATGGCAGCGGCCAGATCCAGTTCTTCGTGACGCCCGCGGACGTCGGCGCCGAAACCTACGACGCATTCAAGAAGTGGGATCTGGGCGATATCGTCGCCGCCAAGGGCGTGCTGTTCCGCACGAACAAGGGCGAACTGTCGGTGCGCTGCACGGAGTTGCGTCTGCTCTCGAAGGCGCTGCGTCCGCTGCCGGACAAGTTCCACGGCCTCGCCGATCAGGAAACGCGCTATCGCCAGCGCTATGTCGATCTGATCGTCACGCCGGAATCGCGCAAGACCTTCATGGCGCGCACGAAAGCCGTCACGTCGATCCGCAATTTCATGGCGCAGGCGAGCTTCATGGAAGTCGAAACGCCGATGCTCCACCCCATTCCCGGCGGCGCGGCGGCCAAGCCGTTCACCACGCATCACAACGCGCTCGACATGCAAATGTTCCTGCGCATCGCGCCCGAGCTGTATCTGAAGCGGCTGATCGTCGGCGGTTTCGAGCGCGTGTTCGAGATCAACCGTAACTTCCGGAACGAAGGCGTGTCGCCGCGTCACAATCCGGAGTTCACGATGATGGAGTTCTACGCCGCGTACACCGATTACCGCTGGCTGATGGACTTCACCGAGCAACTGATCCGCCAGGCCGCGATCGATGCGCTCGGCACCGCCACCATCACGTATCAGGGGCGCGAGCTTGATTTGAGCAAGCCGTTCCATCGTCTGACGATCAATCAGGCGATTCAGAAGTACGCGCCGCAATACACCGACGCGCAGTTGTCCGATGCCGCGTTCCTGCGCACGGAACTGAAGAAGTTCGGTGTGGATACGACGCAGCCCGCGTTCCTCAACGCCGGTCTCGGCTCGCTGCAGCTCGCGCTGTTCGAAGAGACGGCGGAATCGCAATTGTGGGAGCCGACGTACATTGTCGATTATCCGATCGAAGTGTCGCCGCTCGCGCGTGCGTCGGATTCGGTGCCGGGCATCACCGAGCGTTTCGAGCTCTTTATCACGGGCCGCGAAATCGCCAACGGCTTCTCGGAGCTGAACGATCCGGAAGATCAGGCCGCGCGCTTCCAGAAGCAGGTCGACCAGAAGGACGCCGGCGACGAAGAAGCGATGTACTTCGACGCCGATTACATCCGCGCGCTCGAATACGGCATGCCGCCGACGGGCGGTTGCGGCATCGGCATCGACCGTCTGGTGATGCTGCTGACCGACAGCCCGAGTATTCGCGACGTGATTCTGTTCCCGCATCTGCGTCGCGAGGACTGAGCTTTCGCCTCGGTTTTCAGCGAAAAAAGCGCGCCTTTCGAGGCGCCTTTTTTTCGATGGAACGATCGTTGTTGTAACCGCTGGTAAAAATTTCAAGCCGTATTCGGCCCGGAAGGGCGCACAGCCGCGAGCCATCGGGATTGGCATCGCTCCTGCTTTCATCGAAAGAGACAATCTCCGCGAATTTGTTACACGCCGAAAAAGCGGAAAGTCGGCGCTTCCCCGAGAATGGGCGTGATTGCCGACATCGGTAGCGGCAGTTCGCCTCGAAACGGAGGTTCGATAATGGATAACGGAACCAGCAAACTCGGCACGTCACCCTCTTCCGGCAGCGCTCAGCCGCCGCAGCGGCGTCTGCATCCGCTCATCGCCACGGCGGCGGGCGCGGTCATCGTCGCGAGCCTCGTGGCTACCGCCGCGATGACGGGACTGTTCCCGAGAGCATCGAGCAATTCCTCGCAGAACCCGCAGACACAGACGGCGGCGGTCGCGCAGCAGCCAGTAGTCGATTCCGCCGCGCCGAGCCCGGCGCAGCAGCAAGCCGCCGCTCAACAGCAGGCGGCGCAGCAACAAGCCGCCCAGCAACAGCAAGCGGCGCAGCAGCAGGCGCAACCGGCCCCGGCGCAGCCACGACCCGCGCAGCCATCGTATGCGCAGCAACCGCCGCAGCATCCGGCGTATTGCTCGACGTGCGGCACGGTCGAGTCGATTTCAGCCGTCAAGCATGAAGGCCACGGCACCGGCATCGGCGCGGTCGGCGGCGCGGTGGCGGGCGGTGTCGTTGGCAATCAGTTCGGCCGTGGCGGCGGGCGCACGGCGATGACGCTGCTCGGCGCGCTCGGCGGCGGTCTGGCCGGCAATTCGGTCGAAAAGCATATCCGCAGCGAAACCGATTACTCGGTGCACGTGCGGATGGAAAACGGCAAGACTCGGACCTTCACGTACAAGAATCCGCCGCCGTTCCAGCAAGGCGAGCGCGTGCATATTCAGAACGGCACGCTGGTCGCGGGTTGATCGGCGCGCAAAAAGCAAAAAGGCGGCGAACCTCATCGGTTGCCGCCTTTTTTGTTTGAAAGCGTCGAGGCCTAGTGTTCCCGCTGCGAACTGCGCGCGGGATTCGGCCGTCCGCGCATCGCAAGATAGCCCCACCAGATATAGCCCGAGAAGCCGTACAGCACGAACAGGCAGAACAGCATGACCGGCGGATCCGACGACACCAGTACGAACGCCACCACGATCAGCAACACGCCCGCGAACGGCACGCGATAGCGCACGTCGAGCGCCTTGCCGCTGTAGAACGGCGCGTTCGATACCATCGTCACGCCGGCGTAGATGGTCAGCGCAAACGCGACCCACGGCAGCCACACGAGCTTGAGCGGCACGCGATTGTCGGTCGCGAGCCAGACGAAACCGGCGATCAGCGCAGCCGCGGCCGGTGACGGCAAGCCCTGGAAGTACCGCTTGTCGACCACGCCGACGTTCGTATTGAAGCGCGCGAGCCGCAGCGCCGCGCCCGAGCAGTAGACGAACGCGGCGAGCCAGCCCCAGCGCCCGAGATCCTTCAACACCCATTCGTACATGACGAGCGCCGGCGCGACGCCGAACGACACCATGTCCGAAAGGCTGTCGAACTGCTCGCCGAACGCGCTCTGCGTGTGCGTCATGCGCGCGACGCGTCCGTCCATGCCATCGAGCACCATCGCGACGAAAATGGCGATGGCCGCGATCTCGAAACGCACGTTCATCGCCTGAACGACGGCGAAGAAGCCGCAAAAAAGCGCGGCCGTGGTGAACGCGTTGGGCAGCAGGTAAATGCCGCGTTTTCTGAGGAACTGCTGCCGCTTCGCGCGCCGCGTCTCCACGGCGCCGACGTCCTGCGCGGCCTTGTTGCGGCGGAACGCGCGCGGAGGCGTCGCGTTCGCGCGATTACGGCGCGGTTTGAATGCCGCCATCGAATCCTCCGCGTTATTCCGCGAATTCGGCGAGGATCGTCGACGAAGCCGAAACCTTCTCGCCGATCGACACGCGCGGCCGGCTGCCAACCGGCAGATACACGTCGACACGCGAGCCGAAGCGAATGAAGCCGTAGCGCTGGCCGCGCGTGAGCGGCTCGCCCACATGCACGTAGCAGAGAATGCGTCGCGCGATGAGGCCCGCGATCTGCACCGACGTCACGGTATGCCCGCCCGCCGTCTGCAGCACGACCGCGTTGCGCTCGTTCTCGGTCGACGCTTTATCGACAGCCGCGTTCAAATACGCGCCCGGAAAGTACTGCACCTTCGTGATGGCGCCGTCCACCGGCGAGCGCTGCGAGTGTACGTTGAACACGTTCATGAACACGCTGATCTTGAGCGCTTCGCGGCCCACGTACGGATCGTGCGCGGTTTCGACCGCGACGATGCGGCCATCCGCCGGACACAGCACCGCGTTGGGCTGGGTCGGAATCGGGCGGGCCGGATCGCGGAAGAACTGGACGACGAAAATCACGATCAGCCAGAAGATCCAGGCGAAGCCAAAGCCGCCGATCGCCTGCACGAGGATGGCGACGACAGCCGCGATGGCGATGAACGGCCAGCCTTCGCGGGCAATGATCGGATGAGGATAGTTCATGAACGAGTTCTGTGTTTTATAAAAACCGTAGGATAGCAAAAGCCGCCCGGCGCACAGGGCATCCGGGCGGCTTTCGATGCAGCAAAAAGCGTGACTAGCTAAAGATTTAGTTCTTCGACTGGTCGACGAGCTTGTTCTTCGCGATCCACGGCATCATCGCGCGCAGCTTCTCGCCGACTTGCTCGATCTGATGCTCCGAAGTCAGACGGCGGCGCGATTGCAGCGTCGGCGCACCCGCGCGGTTCTCGATGATGAAGCTCTTCGCGTATTCGCCCGTCTGGATGTCCTTCAGCACGGCCTTCATCGCCTTCTTCGTCTCTTCCGTGACGATGCGCGGACCCGTCACGTATTCGCCATATTCGGCGTTGTTCGAGATCGAGTAGTTCATGTTGGCGATGCCGCCTTCGTAGATCAGGTCGACGATCAGTTTCAGTTCGTGCAGGCACTCGAAGTACGCCATTTCCGGCGCGTAGCCGGCTTCCACCAGCGTTTCGAAGCCGGCCTTGATCAGGTCGACGGTACCGCCGCACAGCACGGCCTGCTCGCCGAACAGGTCGGTTTCGGTTTCTTCACGGAAGTTCGTTTCGATGATGCCCGCGCGGCCGCCGCCGTTCGCCACCGCATACGACAGCGCCACGTCGCGCGCGGAGCCGGACTTGTCCTGCGCCACGGCGACCAGGTGCGGCACGCCGCCGCCTTGCGTGTACGTGTTGCGCACGGTGTGGCCCGGCGCCTTCGGCGCGATCATGATGACGTCCAGATCGGCGCGCGGGATCACCTGACCGTAGTGCACGTTGAAGCCGTGCGCGAACGCGAGCGCCGCGCCCTGCTTGGCGTTGTCATGCACTTCGTTCTTGTAGACTTCAGCGATCTGCTCGTCCGGCAGCAGCATCATGACCACGTCCGCGCCCTTCACGGCTTCGGCCACTTCCTTCACCTTGAGGCCCGCGTTCTCGGCCTTGCTCCACGATGCGCCGCCCTTACGCAGGCCGACCGTCACGTTCACGCCGCTTTCCTTCAGGTTGAGCGCGTGTGCATGGCCTTGCGAGCCATAACCGATGATGGTGACTTGCTTGCCCTTGATGAGGGAGAGGTCGGCGTCCTTGTCGTAGAAAACTTTCATGGTGGTTCCTTGATCGTGCGTTGAATTTGGTTGCGCTACTTTGCTTCGTTTTGACTGGAAAGGCGTCAGACCTTGAGAATCCGCTCGCCCCGGCCGATGCCTGAGCTGCCCGTGCGAACCGTTTCGAGGATCGCCGTGGCGTCGAGCGCCTGGATGAACGCGTCGAGCTTGTCGGACGCGCCCGTCAGTTCCATCGTGTAGGTCTTCTCGGTCACGTCGATGATGCGGCCGCGGAAGATATCCGCCATGCGCTTCATTTCTTCGCGTTCCTTGCCGACCGCCCTTACCTTGATGAGCATCAGCTCGCGCTCGATGTGGGCGCCCTCTGTCAGGTCGACCACTTTCACCACCTCGATCAGGCGGTTCAGGTGCTTCGTGATCTGTTCGATCACGTCGTCCGAGCCAATGGAGACGATGGTCAGCCGCGACAGCGAACTGTCTTCGGTCGGCGCCACCGTCAGCGTTTCGATGTTATAGCCGCGTGCCGAAAAGAGCCCGACGACGCGCGATAACGCGCCCGGTTCGTTCTCCAGCAAAACGGAGATGATGTGTTTCATTGTCTTTTCCCGAATGTGTCCAGAAGAGGCGTTCGTCCGAAAAACCCGCGCGCGTCACATGTCCTTTGTGAAGACAGGCGCGCGCGGGCCTCGCGAGTCGAAGCCGCGTTATAGATCCTCAGACCCGAGCAGCATTTCCGTGATGCCTTTGCCTGCCTGCACCATCGGGAATACGTTTTCGGTGGGATCGGTCTGGAAGTCGAGAAATACGGTGCGATCCTTCAGGCGCAGCGCTTCCTTCAGCGCCGGCTCGACGTCCGCGGTCTTTTCGACGCGAATGCCGACGTGACCGTACGCCTCAGCGAGCTTCACGAAGTCGGGCAGCGCGTCCATGTACGAACTGGAATAGCGCTTCTTGTATTCGATCTGCTGCCACTGGCGCACCATGCCGAGATAGCGGTTGTTCAGCGAGATGATCTTGACGGGCGTGTTGTACTGCTTGCACGTCGAGAGCTCCTGAATGCACATCTGGATCGAGCCTTCGCCCGTGATGCAGACCACTTCGTCGTCCGGATAGGCCATCTTCACGCCCATCGCCGCCGGCAGGCCGAAGCCCATCGTGCCGAGACCGCCCGAGTTGATCCAGCGGCGCGGCTTGTTGAACGGATAGAACTGCGCCGCCCACATCTGATGCTGGCCGACATCGGAACACACGAACGCGTTGCCGTCGGTCAGTTCCCAGAGCTTTTCGACGACGTACTGCGGCTTGATGATCTCGCTCTTGCGGTCGTAGGACAGGCAATCCTTCGAGCGCCAGCCTTCGATCTCGTCCCACCACTTCGCGAGCGCCTGCGTGTCCGGGCCGTGCTCGGCGTGCTGAAGCTGCTCGATGAGCTCCTTGAGCACTTCCTTCACGTCGCCGACGATGGGGATATCCACCTTCACGCGCTTGGAAATGGACGACGGGTCGACGTCGATATGGATGATCTTGCGCGGCGACGACGCGAAGTGCTTCGGATCGCCGATCACGCGGTCGTCGAAGCGCGCGCCGATGGCGATCAGCACGTCGCAGTTCTGCATCGCCATGTTGGCTTCGTACGTGCCGTGCATGCCGAGCATGCCGAGGAACTTCTTGTCCGATGCGCGATAGCCGCCGAGGCCCATCAGCGTGTTGGTGACGGGATAGCCGAGCAGATCGGCGAACTGGTTCAGCTCGCGCGATGCGTCGGCGAGGATGATGCCGCCGCCGGTATAGATGTACGGGCGCTTCGCCGACAGCAGAAGCTGCACCGCCTTGCGGATCTGGCCCGAATGGCCCTTCGTGACCGGATTGTACGAACGCAGCGACACGCTCTTGACCGGCTCGTACTTGCACGGCGCCTTCGACACGTCCTTCGGAATGTCGATCAGCACCGGGCCGGGACGGCCGGTACGCGCGATGTAGAACGCTTTCTTGACGGTCTCGGCCAAGTCGCGCACGTCCTTCACGAGGAAGTTGTGCTTCACGCATGGACGCGTGATGCCGACGGTGTCGCACTCCTGGAATGCGTCGAGACCGATGGCCGCGGTCGGAACCTGCCCGCTGATGACGACGAGCGGAATCGAATCCATGTAGGCCGTGGCGATGCCGGTGACGGCATTGGTGACGCCCGGGCCCGAGGTCACGAGACACACGCCGACGTTGCCGGTCGAGCGCGAATACGCGTCGGCGGCGTGCACGGCGGCCTGCTCGTGGCGCACGAGAATGTGCTGAATCTGGTCTTGCTTGTACAGCTCGTCGTAGATGTAGAGTACCGAGCCGCCGGGATAGCCCCAAATGAACTCGACGTTCTCATCGGCCAATGCGCGCATGAGCACGGTGGCGCCGATGGAGTCAGCTTCGTGAGGAGGAGTCGTATCCGACGTGGAGAATTCCGCGCTGGGCATGTTCATTCATCACCTTTCGAATTTTCGGCAAAAAATTGATCGGGTGCTCTCTGCCGGGCTTGTGGCTCGGGTTCAAGCGGCGCGTCTAGGTTTGACTGGCGTGCTTCTTGGGCTCGCCTCAAAGCAGACATTTCACTGATGATGCGAGTCAGAAAATGTAACAGCGGCGCGCGCGGGCGGTCAAGCAAAAAGTTACCGAACGCGGCATGCGCGCTGATTTTGCGCCGTTGCGGCGCGAAAGTTCCTTTACGGGGAGAGGCTGTCCGGGGCGCATTCGACCGGTCGAGTGCAGGCGGCAAATGGCAACAAAAGCTCTCATCCGCTCCGGATGCGGCGAAACTTTGCTAGGATTCGCAGGTTTTCCTAGAACTCCACGATCCTCATCGACGCAACTTCGGACGCAGCTTCGTTGCGCCGGGTCCCCAACGGATGGCATCAGACAAGGAACTCGCCGACTTCCTGGCGGGCGTCGAAAGACGCGCGTTCAAGCAAACCGTGTACACCGTTCGCGACGACGACGCGGCGCTCGACATCGTGCAGGACGCGATGATCAAGCTGGCGGAAAAATACGGCGACCGGCCTGCATCCGAGCTTCCCCTTTTATTCCAGCGTATCCTTCAGAACGCGACGCATGATTATTTTCGTCGCCAGAAGGTGCGCAACACCTGGGTCAGCCTGTTTTCGTCCTTCGGCAATGCGGACGACGACGAATTCGACCCGCTCGAAACCCTCGAATCCGAGGACGGCGCGGCGAGCAGCGAGAGCAGCGAAAACCGTCTGGAGCGCGAGCAGGTATTGAATCTGATCGACGCCGAAATCCAGAAACTGCCCGCGCGTCAACGAGAAGCTTTTCTCATGCGTTACTGGGAGGATATGGATGTCGCCGAGACGGCCGCCGCGATGGGATGCTCCGAGGGTAGCGTGAAGACGCACTGTTCACGCGCTACGCATGCACTCGCGCAAGCCCTGAAAGCCAAAGGGATCACGCTATGAGTTCCACTCTTGAAACGAAGGAAAACGAGTTCGCGCTGAAAGTCGTGCGCGCACTCGATGAAAGCACGTTGAACATTCCGGCTGCCGCCGTCGACCGGCTGCGCGATGCGCGCCGCGCCGCGATCGCGCGCAAGAAGCCGGAGAAGGTGGCCGTCGCGATGACCGCGCCCGCCTTCGCTCCGGCGTTCGCCGGAGGCACGCTCGACGCGGGCGGCGCCGATAACGGCCGCGGCGCAAAAGGGCTGCTCGCGCGGCTCGGCGGCCTCGGACTCGCGTGGCCGCTCGCGGCGCTCGTCATCGGGATTGCGGGCATCGCGTATTGGGAAGATCAGCAGCGCAAGGCGGAACTGGCCGACATCGACGCGGCCATGATGAGCGACAGCCTGCCCATCGACGCCTATCTGGATCACGGTTTCAACGCGTATCTGACGCGCAATCATTAAGCACTGAAAACAGCGGGGGAATTTCCGGGTGAGTTACAAGCGCGGTCTCGCGATTGTCTTTAGTTGCGCGATTGCGGGTCTGGTTGCGTTCGCCGCGACTTATCCGCGCTTTTATTCCACCGCCGCAGCGCCGTCGTCCGCCGCCGCGCCGAGCGGCAGTTCCGGCACGCCCGCCGATTCGAACGCATCGCCGCTCGCGGCGCTGTCGTCCGACAGCCCGATCTCCTGGAGTCATCTCACCGAAGCGCAGCACGTTGCGCTCGCGCCCTTCGCCACGCAGTGGGACTCGTTCTCCGACGAGCGCAAGAAAAAGTGGCTTAGGATCGCGTCGCGGTTCCATCGGATGTCGCCCGACGCGCAGAAGCATCTGCATCAGCGCATGGAAGAATGGGTGCGGCTCACGCCCGACCAGCGCAAGGTCGCGCGCGAGAACTATCAGGTTTCGAAGTCGGTGCCGCTCGAAAAGCGCGAGAAGGCGTGGGACGCGTATCAGAAGCTCTCCGAAGAACAGAAGAAAAAGCTGGCCGCGAGCGAGCACACGCGCCGTCCGACAATCGTTTCCGCGCCGCCCACCGGCAAGACGGAAGTGAAGGACATCAACCGGCTCGTCGCGGCGCGCGAGCAGGGACACGTCGGCGGCCACGTGGACGGCAGTTCGGCGGCGGCGGCCGCGCCGGCAGTGCCCGTTTCCGGCGCGCCGGCGCAACCCGCCATTCCGAGCGCGGCGAGCATCGTGCCGGCCACGCCGATTCCGGTATCGCCGCAGCAGGCGCCTTCGATGTACAACGGCTCGTGAGCGCGCAGCCGGCAGTGGCCACCGTCGATCCGATGCGCGCGCCCACACTGCGCCGCCGGCTCGCGACGATGCTCTACGAAGGCGTCATTCTCTTCGGCGTCGTGTTCCTCGCCGGTTATCTCTTCAGCACGCTCACGCAGCAACGCAACGGTCTCACGCATCACAACTGGCTGATGTCGTGGATCGGCATCGTCCTCGCGGCTTACTTCGTGTATTTCTGGACGCACGGCGGCCAGACCCTGCCGATGAAAACCTGGCGCCTCAAACTCGTCGATGCGCGCGGGCAACCCGTCAAACCCGCCCGCGCGCTCGCGCGCTACGCGCTCGCGTGGCTGTGGTTCCTGCCGCCGCTCGCGCTGCACCCGCTCTTCTCGCTCGCCGTGCCGCAGACGCTCGCCGTCTTCGCCGCGTGGGTCGCGCTGTGGGCCGCCGCCGTGTGGCTCGATCCGGCGCGTCAATTTCTCCATGACCGCCTCGCCGGCACGCGCATCGTTCCCGCGCAATCCGTTGTCAAGTAATAAGAACTTCTCGTGACTGTCACGGCTCGGTCACGGCCGGAAGGCGTAATGCGCATACCGAAACCCGATGCGCGAGCCAATGGCCTTCAACTCGTCCGCCCGACCGGCAATCGACCCGCCCTCTCCCTTCAGCTTCAGCAATAACGAACTGCGCACCGGTCCCTTCGCGCTGCGATCGGAGTCCACGGAATCGTTCGGGTCCGAATCCGCGTCGCCGGGCCAGCACGACGGCATCGCCGATTCTGGCGGAGAGCCGCATCGATACCGCACGATCTGGCTGTCCGATATCCACCTCGGCTCGGGCGGCTGCCAGGCGCCGTATCTGCTCGATTTCCTGCGGCACCACGAGTCGGAGTATCTGTATCTCGTCGGCGACATCATCGACGGATGGCAGCTTCGCAAAGGCTGGTTCTGGCCGCAGGCGCACAACGACGTCGTGCAGAAAATCCTGCGCAAGGCGCGAAAGGGCACGCAGGTCGTGTACATCCCGGGCAATCACGACGAAGCGGCGCGCCAGTTCTGCGATCTCGCGTTCGGCGACATCCACGTTCGCGGCGAAGCCTTTCACACGACGCTCGCGGGCAAGCGTCTATGGATCGTGCACGGCGATCTCTTCGATGGCGTGATCCAGCACGCCAAATGGCTCGCCTATCTCGGCGACACCGCCTACACGATGATCCTGCTGCTCAACCGCTGGTTCAATCGCGTGCGCACGAAGCTCGGCTTCAACTACTGGTCGCTGTCGCAATACCTGAAGCATCAGGTCAAGAACGCGGTGAACTTCATCTCGCAGTTCGAGCGCGTGATGACCGACGAAGCGCGCCGCCGCGGCTGCGACGGCGTCGTGTGCGGGCACATCCACAAGGCCGAAATCCGCGACATCGACGGCATTCTCTACTGCAACGACGGCGACTGGGTCGAGAGTCTCTCGGCGCTCGTCGAAACCTACGACGGCGAACTGAAAATCGTCTACTGGACGGTGATGCGCTCGCCGGAAGCGCGGCCGGCGAAAGCACGCGCGACCGTCTGACCACGAACGAACCAACGGGGCCAAAGCCGATGAAGATCATGATCGTTACCGACGCATGGGAACCGCAGGTCAACGGCGTCGTGCGCACGCTCACGCAGACGACGAAGGAACTCACCGCGCTCGGACATCGCGTGGAATTGCTCACGCCGCTCGAGTTCAGAACGATTCCCTGCCCGACCTATCCGGAGATTCGCCTGTCGCTGATGCCGGGACAGCGCGTCGCGAGCCGCATCGACGCGTTCGGGCCGGACGCGCTGCACATCGCCACCGAAGGTCCGCTCGGACTCGCGGCGCGCGCGTATGCGCTGCGTCACAAGCTGCCGTTCACGACCGCGTACCACACGCGCTTTCCAGAGTATGTGAAGGCGCGCTTCGGCATCCCGCTCGCGCTGACGTATCGCTTCCTCCACTGGTTCCACAAGGGCTCGCAGGCGGTGATGGCGCCGACGCCCGTCGTCAAAAGCGATCTCGAAAAATACGGCCTCACCAATGTCGTGCTGTGGACGCGCGGCGTCGATCTCGACATCTTTCATCCGATGGAGTCGAAGGTGCTCAACACGGCGCGGCCGATCTTTCTGTACGTCGGGCGCGTGGCCGTGGAAAAGAACGTCGAGGCGTTTCTCAAGCTCGATCTGCCCGGCTCGAAGTGGGTCGCGGGCGAAGGTCCGGCGCTCGCGGAGCTGAAGTCGCGCTATACGAACGTCAACTATCTGGGCGTGCTGTCGCAGCCGGAGCTCGCGAAGGTCTACGCGGCGGCGGATGTCTTCGTGTTCCCCAGCAAGACCGATACTTTCGGCCTCGTGCTGCTCGAAGCGATGGCCTGCGGCACGCCGGTCGCGGCCTATCCGGTGACGGGCCCGATCGACGTGCTCGGCGAAAACGGCCCCGGTGCGCTCGACGACGACCTTCACGAAGCCTGCCTGCAGGCGCTGAAAATCGAACGCGCCGATGCCCGCGCGTGGGCCGAACGCTTCTCGTGGCGCGCGGCCTCGGAGCAGTTCGCATCGCATCTGCGCCAGTTCGGGCCGCGCGCCGCGAGCTCGGACCGGGCAGCGGCATGACGCGACACGCCGTGGCGCAGGAACGGGCCGAAGCGAACGCGCGAGGCGCTTCGTCCGCGACGGGCCGCGCGCGCGATCCCTTCGACGATGACCCCGAAGACATCGACGAAACGTCCGCGCAGCCGCCCGAGCCGCTCGGCCCCGACGACCTGCCCTTCAATCCGTACAAGGGCAACCGCGGCTTCACGCGCGCGTGGCACGCGATGAAAAATTCGCTGTACGGTTTTCGCGTCGCGATTCGCGAGGAAAGCGCGTTTCGTCAGGAATTGACGCTCGCCGCGATCCTCCTGCCGTGCAGCCTTTTCGTGCCGGTCTCGCCCGTCGAGCGCGCGGCGCTGATCGCGTCCGTGCTGCTGGTGCTGATCGTCGAGTTGCTGAATTCGAGCGTCGAGGCGGCCATCGACCGGATATCGCTCGAACGTCACGAGTTGTCAAAGCGCGCGAAGGATTTCGGCAGCGCCGCGGTGATGGTCGCGCTCGGCGTCTGCGTCATTACCTGGGGTCTGATTCTTTGGCCGTTTGCATCCGCTTGGCTCGCGCGTATCTTATAAAAGAGAATTCGTGCGCTCAAAGCTCGCGTCCGTGCCGCAGAACGACCGGTTTATAATCGTCCGATATTCTCAAAAATAGCAACGGAAGCGGCCGCGCGAACGCTCATCCCGAGCCCTCGCGGCCCGATCCCAAGGTCGGACGACATGGAAGCCAAACCACCCCGCCGCACCCGCGAACGGATACTCGAGCTGTCGCTGAAGTTGTTCAACGATATCGGCGAGCCGAACGTCACCACGACGACCATCGCCGAGGAGATGGAAATCAGTCCAGGCAACCTGTACTACCATTTCCGCAACAAAGACGACATCATCAACAGCATCTTCGCGCAGTTCGAGCAGCAGATTCAGAAGCGTCTGCGCTTTCCGGACGATCATCGCCCGACGATCGACGAGATGTGGTCGTATCTGCAATACATGGCGGATTTCCTGTGGACTTACCGCTTCCTGTATCGCGACCTGAACGATCTGCTCGCGCGCAACCGCACGCTCGAAACACACTTCAAGCAGATCATCACGCACAAGGTGCACTTCGCGAGCCAGTTGTGCGAGGCGCTCGTGGCCGATCAGGAAATGGTCGCGACGCCCGAGGAGATCAAGGTGATCGCGACGAACATCGGCGTGATCGCGACGTACTGGCTGTCGTATCAGTACGTGATGAATCCGCGCAAGTACAACGATCAGGAAGCGATCCGCACGGAACTGCATCAGGCGAGCCTGCATATCATCTCGATCATGGCGCCGTATCTGCGCGGACGCTCGCGTCAGCTCTTCGACGATCTCGTTTCCGGTAAGCTGCCAAAGCGCGAGTATGCGGATTTCCTGCCGCCGCGCGAAGACGCGTCCAACGCATCGAACGCGTCGAAGACCGAAATACCGAAGGATTCCAGATAAATGAAGGCAGTTTGTGTTTATTGCGGCTCCGCGACCGGCGCCCGCCCCGTCTATGCCGAAGCGGCCAAGGCATTCGGCCGCGCGCTCGTTGAAAACGATCTCTCGCTCGTCTACGGCGGCGGCCGCGTCGGGCTGATGGGACTCATCGCCGATGAAGTGCTCGCCGCGGGCGGACGCGCCGTCGGCGTGATTCCCGAGTTGCTGCTCGCGAAGGAAGTCGGCCACACGGATCTCACCGAATTGCACGTCGTGCCCGACATGCACGAGCGCAAGAAGAAGATGGCCGATCTGTCGGACGCGTTCGTCGCGATGCCGGGCGGCGTCGGCACGTTCGAGGAGTTTTTCGAGGTCTACACGTGGGCGCAGCTCGGCTATCACCAGAAGCCGGTCGGCTTGCTCGACGTGAACGGCTACTACGATCCGCTCATGGCGATGCTGCGTCATACGGTCGACGAAGGCTTCATGCGCGAGGCGTATCTGGATTTCATTCAGGTCGCAGCCGAACCCGGCGAGATGATCGCAAAGCTGAAGACCTACACGCCGCCCGCGATCGACAAGTGGTCCGAAAAACGTAACGCCGTCTGAGGAGCGGAACCGATGTCTAAAGTCATCCTGATTACGGGGGCTAGCCGCGGCATCGGCCGCTCGGCTGCGGTGCTCGCGGGCGCGCGCGGCTGGTCGGTCGGCGTCAACTACGCGTCGAACGCCGCGGCCGCCGATGACACCGTCGCGGCCGTCGTTGCGGCGGGCGGCAAGGCCATCGCGATTCCCGGCGACGTCAGCGACGAAGCCGCGATCATCGCGATGTTCGACGCGACGGAGAAAGCCTTCGGCAAGATCGATGGCGTCGTGAACAACGCGGGCATCGTCGCGCCCGGTTCGATGCTCGCGGACATGGATATCGCGCGCATGAAGCGCATTTTCGACATCAACGTGCTCGGTGCGTATCTCTGCGCGCGCGAGGCGGCGCGGCGCATGTCGACTTCGCGCGGCGGCAAGGGCGGATCGCTCGTGAATGTATCGTCGGCGGCGGCGCGGCTCGGCGGGCCGAACGAGTACGTCGATTACGCGGGATCCAAAGGTGCGATCGACACGCTCACGATCGGGCTGTCGAAGGAACTCGGGCGCGAAGGCGTGCGCGTGAACGCGATTCGCCCCGGGCTCATCGATACCGACATCCACGCGAGCGGCGGCAAGCCGGATCGCGCGCACGTACTTGGCGTGCAGACGCCGATCGGACGCGCGGGCACCGCCGATGAAGTCGGCGAATCGATCGTATGGCTGTTGTCGGATGCGTCGTCGTATGTGACGGGCGCGATTCTGGACGTGTCGGGCGGGCGTTGATCAAGCAGGCTCGGGCATGAACTCGAGCCGATAACCGCGCTCCTCGAGCATCTTGACCACAGGCGGCTCCAGCGGATGTTCGTCGATGTGGCGCCGCGTCGCGCCATAACGCACGACCGGCGGATCGATGCTGGCAAGACGCCGCCATGAACCGTGCATGCCGAATACAGCGTGAAGGTTCACGCCGATGTGACTGAGCGCGGCATGTTCGAAACCGAAACGCGCCGCGACTTCGAGCGGCGCGAACCGCAGACCCACGGCTTCCAGCTCGGGACGCAACATGCAGGTGAGTTGCACGTCTTCATGCGTGGCGTCGTTGAACCAGCTCATGGCGATCGGCTCGGAATCGCTGACGTCGGGCGGCGGGACCACCATCCGGATGTGCGGATGATCGACCAGCGCACGAAGCATGCGACGGCTACGAAGACTGAAGCCTCCGTTGAGCACCGGAATCACGACGGAGTCCGGGTTCTCGAGATCGCCGTACCAAGAAAAATCCTTCTTCCAGTAAATGCCTTCGGGTCTGTCGACGCGCGCGAGGTGTCCGGGCGCGCCGATATAGTCGTATTCGAGGAATTCATCGGTCCAGTTCGACGCGTCGAGCAGCCAGCCGTCTTCCTGGACGATCAGGACGTACTCCGTTTCGACCATGCGCCACAACGCGAACATCATGAAAAGGCTGTATTCCTTGAAGCTCAGCGGCGCGATGGCACGGTGACGAATGTCCGGCGGAAGATTGCCGGGTGCGGACGGGCTTAGAAGCAAGGCGGAAGCGCCGGGCATTTGCCGGCGGGAGAATTCGAGCGCCAGCGCCGCGCCGTGGGCGTCGTTCAGTCCGGTCACGGAGACCAGAGTGATGTTGCTGAAATCGGGCATGAAACACGTCGGATGATAAGGATGCCGAGCGATTCTAAATCACTGGCATTCGACGCCATCTCAAAAGGCTGGGTCATTCATCGACGCGCATTTGGCGGCGAGAATATGGTTTTGACGGGGAAAGTGCGCGATCAATTTCGATGAAGCGAGCAAATCGATCGGGTGGCTGATGTCGCATATGTCGTTATCGACACCGAACTCAGGCGCGCGGCAACTGTTCAGATCGTTGCAAAGGCCCGCGGCAGGCGAGCCTTCCATTCATACTCGACGACGTCTCGAGCGCGTAACAGCGGGATCTGCCCTGTCAGCTTCGTTTGATCGCCAGGATGCTCTCAACGGCCTTCCGGGCATTGATGAGACCCGCGCCACAACCCTCCGGACACTGTGCGGCCATCGATGTCGCCGTTGAAGTCAGGGCGGACTTTATCTCGTCGACGGTCGCCCCAGGGTTCGCCTCAAACATGAGTGCAATCACTCCTGCTACGTGCGGAGTCGACTGCGATGTGCCACTCAATATCGAAAACATGGAGTTGGATGCGGGAACGGTCTTACCTGTATCGATGGTCGAGATGATCGATCCGCCGGGGGCCATCACAGTGACCGGCGGCCCGTAATTCGAGAATACAGCACGATTGCCACCGGAATCCGTTGCACCAACAGTGACGATCCCGTTGCAGTTCCCAGGCTGCTGCGTCGAAACTTCCCCCTTGCCGTTAGGCCCGTTTCCGGAAGCAGTCACTCATTATTCGGATACCTTATTTAATTCGTATCCTTAATTTAACCGACCGTAAAACTGAACATTGCACCCAGATACTATGCGACCATGCCACCCTCCTTCGTCGATGATGAGTTCCCGAAAACCTCCCTAGCGTCATCGTCTGGGGGCGATGTCTTCCAGTGTGTCGCCTTATGCCTGCTCACTCCGCAGCGAACGTTACGCGATACCCGCGCGCCTCCAACATACGCACGACATCCATTTCCCGGAATGCCCGCTGTGCCAAACTGCGTTTGACTTTGTACTCCACGCTCGGTGGATCGATGCTGACCAGACGGCGCCAGAAAGCGTGATGGCCGAAAAGGTCCATGAAATCGGCATCGCCATAGATAGGACCGGAATCTTCGACTGCAAAGCGCTTGCACAAATCGAGCGGAGCGTACTTGATCCCGACCGCCTCGAGTTGCGGACGCAAAGTGGCAGTCAGTTGCACGTCTTCATTGGGTGCGCGATTACTCCAGCGCATGCGAAATTCGCTGTTATCGAGTAATTCCGGCCGCGGAATCTCAACCTTGATTTCCGGATGATCCATCAATGCGCGCAACATGCGCCTGCTGCGCAGGCTGAAGCCTCCATTCAAAACAGGCCGCACGACATGGCCCGGACGATCTATCCGATCGCGCCATTTGAAGTGTGAAATCCATTCGGTACCGGCGGCCGATTCGACGCACGCCTGATGAACGGGTGCCCCTATGTAGTCGTAGTCGAAGAATTCGTCACGCCAGTTATTGCCGTCCAGAACCCAGCCATCATCCTGCAAGACGAGCGCGAAATCGGTGTCGATCAGCTTCCAAAGCGCAAACATCACGAACCAGCTGTATTCGTGGTAGTTCATGGGAGCGATCTTGCGGTGCGCGATTCCTTCAGGCAGCCCGCGCGGCGAATTCGGGCTGCAAAGTAATGCGCGCGCGCCTGGCATTTGTCTGCGACTCAATTCCAGCGCTGGAACGGCGCGCGTGGCGTCCTGCAAACCTGTTACGGAAACCAAAGTAATTCGATTAAAGTTCGCGCGCGTCATGCTGTTGCGATGGTCCGATATATGAATAGTGCCTTGATACAGCGGTATTCATATTAGGGGCGCATCGCTCATGCATCAATAGAACTAATCGGAAAACGGATCGTCAACGACCAATGTCAATCCGTTCGATCGACGATGTGACGCGGGCTTCCTCACGTAAAAGGGATGCGGCGCACGCTTCGCCCGTGGGTCAAAACCCGCCATGCGCCGCCAGCCACGCCTCCTCATCGGCGCGCATTTCGCGTCCGAGAATCCGATTGCGATGCGGAAAGCGTCCGAAGCGCTCGACCACTTCCGCGTGCTCCAGCGCCGATTCATGGAAGCTCGAAACGCCGGTCTCTTCTTTCAGCTTCGCGAATAAGCGCAGCGCCTCGCGCTGGCTCCCCATCGATTCATCGTGCTCGAACGGCATGTACGCGAACGCGCGATGGTACGCACTCGGCAAGCGCAGATCGTCGCCGCGCTCGACCAGCGTCTTCGCCAGCGCGAGCGCACGCGCATCGCCCGCAAACGCGCGCGGCGTGTTCCGATGACAGTTGCGCGAAAACTGATCGATGAGCACGATCAGCGCAAGCGTGCCGAGCGGCGTGCTTTCCCACTCGCGCAAGCCGCCCGCGTGCGCCTCGTCGAGCAGCGCGCCGAAACGTTCGGCGAGCAGCGAATCGAAGGCGCGCTTCTTCTTCCACCACAGCTTGCGATCCTGACCGAATTCCGCTGAACCGGGCGCGCCGAACCAGAGATCGAGCACGGCCTGAGCGCGCGGATCCATGCTCAGACGAGTTCCAGCACCAGTCGCCGCGTGCGCGCGCTCTTTTTCTCCAGCTTCGCGATGCGCAACTCGCCGATCTCCTCCGTGTTGCGCACATGCGTGCCGCCGCACGGCTGCAGATCGACATTCTCGATGCGCAAGAGACGCACGCGGCCGAGGCCCGTCGGCGGCTTCACGCTCATCGTGCGCACGAGCTCGGGACGCGCGGCCATTTCATCGTCGGTGATCCATTCGGTCTGCACGCCGTGCGCGCCGCCGATCAGCGCGTTGAGCTTCGCTTCGACGGCTTCGCGCTCGATCGGCTCGACCGTCGCGAGATCGAGCCGCGCGTATTCCGTCGTGATGCTGCAGCCGTCGACGGGATACGGCAGCACCGCGCAGATCAGATGGCTCGCCGTATGCAGCCGCATGCGCCGGTAACGCTGCGCCCAGTCGATCTCCGCGCTCACCTTGTCGCCGGTTTTCAGCTTCGCAAGCGCATCCTCCTGACCGGGCGCGGGAACGTGAACCGCGTCATCCGGCGTTGCGCCTTCGAACTTCGCCTTGCGCGTATCGGCGATCGCGATGACCGTGCCGTCCGCGAGCGTCAGCGTGCCGGCATCGCCCGCCTGGCCGCCGCCGAGCGGATAGAACACGGTTTGATCGAGGTGGATGCCCTGCTCGTCGATGGCGGTGACGGTCGCGTCGCAACGCGTTTGATAAGCGTCCTCGCGAAAGAGTGCGCGTGTGCTCATGGTCGTGCTTCCTTGCGATGAGGCGAAAAAGCCGATGATGCATCAGCCGCGCCCCGCCTGAACCGGTACAAAAGAAAGCGAATCAACCGGGACGGTTGCGCATCCAGTCGGCGGTATCGAAGAACGAAGTGAGCAGCCGCTCGCGCAAGGATGCGTCGATGCCGATGTCTTCCATCGCCCACGCCATGCAGCGCAGCCATTGATCGCGCTCGCTCGATGCAATCGCGAACGGCAGATGCCGCGCCCGCAAACGCGGGTGACCGAAGCGGCTGATGTAGTGATCCGGCCCGCCCATCCAGCCGCACAGGAACCAGAACGTCTTGTCGCGCGAATTGTCGAGCGTCGGCGGATGCAGCGCGCGGATGCCCGCGAACTCCGGCTCGAGGTCCATCAGATCATAGAAACGGTCGACGAGCGCGCGCACGCGCTCTTCGCCGCCGACCAGCTCGAAAGCGGTCGGCTTTTGCACATCGTCTTCGGGATTGACGTCGGTCATTGCTCTGATTCGAAAAACTACGCGTCGCGCAGCGATTGCAGCGCGGGGCGCGCCAATACGCGCCGCAGGCTCAGCCAGCCGCCGAGCCCCGCGCACGCGACGCCCGCGACGATGCCCACCGGCACCAGCCACGGATTGAAATCGATATGAAACTCGAACACGCGCGCCGCCAGCACATAGCCGATGCCCTGCGCGCCGACCGCGGCCATCAGCCCGGACAGCGCGCCCACGGCGACGAACTCGGCGACCTGCACGGAGCGGATCTGTCCGTGCGACGCGCCGAGCGCGCGCAACAGCGCCGATTCGCGCACGCGTTCGTCGCGCGTGCCGGCAAGCGCCGCGTAGAGCACGAGCACGCCCGCCGCGAGCGTGAAGAGGAACAGGAACTGCACCGCGCCGATCACCTGCGCGAGCGTGCGATGAATCTGCGCGAGAATCGGCGCGATATCGATCGCCGTCACGTTCGGATAACGCGCGACGAGCCCGTCGATCACGCGTTGCTCGTCTGCCGGCAGATGAAAGCTCGTGATGAAGGTCGCGGGAAGATCGGCGAGCGCGTCGGGCGGCAGCAGCACGAAGAAGTTGACCTTGAACGAATTCCAGTCGACCTTGCGCACGCTCGTCACCGGCGCTTCGACCGGCAGTCCGGCGACGTCGAAACGCAGCACGTCGCCCATCTTCACGCGGATCGTCTTCGCGATGCCCTCTTCGATCGACACCTGCGGCTTGCCGTCTTTGCCGAACCACGCGCCTTGCGTGACGCGGTTATCGCCCGGCAGCTCGGTCGTGTACGACAGATTGAATTCGCGATCGACGAGGCGCTTCGCGTCGGCACGGTCGTAGTTGTCCGGATTCACAGCCTTGCCGTTGATGGCGACGAGACGCGCGCGCACCATCGGCGAAAGCGCGGCGTCGGGCTGGCCGTGCGCGTGCAGATAGTCGAGCACGCCGGCGCGCTGGTCCGGCTGAATGTCGATGAGAAACTGATTCGGCGCGTCGGGCGGCGTCGCGTCGCGCCAGCCCTTGATGAGATCGTTGCGCGTCATGCCGATGAGCAGCAGACACATCAGCCCGATGCCGAGCGCGGTGATTTGCAGCGCGCTCGACCCGCTGCGCCGCTCCAGCGACGCGAGCGCATAACGCCAGCCGACGCCCGCGCGGCTGCGCTCGCGCCGCACGAAGCGCGCCGCCGCCCAGAGCGCCGCGCGCGCGATCGCGCCGAACACGAGCAGGCCCGCCGCGAAACCGCCCGCGACGATGCCGCCGAGCTTCAACTCGCCCGCCGCGACGATCAAAAGCGCCGCGAACAGCAGCACGCCGACGCCATACGCGGCATGGGCGACGCGTTGCGCATCGCCGAGTTCGCGCCGGATGACATGCACCGGCGGCACGCGCGTGATCGGCAGAAGCGGCGGCAGCGCGAAGCCGAGCAGCAGCACGAGCCCCATCGCGACGCCTTGCAGCGCGGGCCAGACGCTCGGCTGCGGCAGTTCGACATCGACGAGCGAGCCGAGCCAGTTCAGCAGCACGAGATGCCCGCCGAAACCGAGCACGACGCCCGCCGCGCTGCCGATCAGGCCGATCGCCAGAAATTCGTTCAGGAAGAGCGCGCGCAGCGTGCGCTGGCTGACACCGAGACAGCGCATCGCGGCGCAGCCGTCGAGATGACGCCGCGCGAAACGATGCGCCGCCATCGCGATCGCGACCGCCGCGAGCAGCGCCGTCAACAGCGACACCAGCGTGAGGAAGTGGCTCGCGCGATCGATCGTCTGGCGCACTTGCGGCTGGCCGTCGGAGAGCGATTCCAGCGCGACGCCGCGCAGCTTGCCGCCATCGACGTTCTCGCGCGCGAACTTCGCGAACTGCTCGACCTGGCTGTCGGAACCGGCGACGAGCAGGCGATACGTCACGCGGCTGCCGTAGCCGATGAGTCCCGTGGCGGCGATTTCGTCGGCGCGCATCATCAGGCGCGGCGAGAAGTTGACGAACGAGAAGCCGCGATCCAGTTCGCGCGTGATGACGCCCGCGACCGTGAACGTGCGCGTGCCGACTTTCACCGTGCCGCCGACCTTCGTCTTGAGCGCATCGAGCAAGGCGGCGTCGACCCAGACGGTGCCGGGCGCGGGAATGCCGTGCGCGGGCGCATCGGCGGCGTCGACGGCGGGCGCGATGCGCAGCGCGCCGCGCAACGGATAGCCCTGCGTCACGCCCTTGATCGCCGCGAGGCGCGAGAGCGGCTGCGCGGACGTCGAACTGATCATGCTCGGGAAAATCGTCGTGCCCGCCGTCTCGAGTCCGAGCGATTTCGCTTGCGTTGCGAACATCGGATCGACGGGATGATCGGCGCGCACGACGAAATCGGCGGCGATCATCTGGCGTCCGTCGCGCGCGAGTCCCTGGCGCATGCGATCCGCGAGAAACCCGACGCTGGAGAGCGCCGCCACCGCCAGCACCAGCGCGAGCAGCAGCATCGTGAGCTCGCCCGCGCGCCAGTCGCGGCCGGTCATGCGCCACGCCTGACGCATCGTCTGCATGAAACCGAGCGTGATGTGCGGATGCGAATGTCCTGCCTTACGTGCGGCCTGATCGTTCCTGAATGCGGTGCTCAATCGTGCTTGCTCCGCAGCCGGTTCATCCGATGTTCCGAGCTCGGCAGCATGTGCTTGGCCATGCGCGACACCCCGCCGTGCACGCCGCGCGCGAGCCTCGGCAGCGCCCAGCCCGCCAGCACCAGAAACGCGAGAAGCAGCACGAGAAACAGCAGCGGCACGAAGAGCGCGAGCGCGATGCCGGTGACCGCGCCGACATCCTCGGTCGCCGACGCCGCCCAGTTCGACACCGGCTCCGGCGACAGATTGATGAGCGCCCGCGTGCCCGCCTTCGCGAAATGCGATGCACCGGCGAGCGTGCCGCCCGCGAGCGCGGCGATGGTGAGCATGGCGGGATCGGCGTGGCCGAGGGAGCCGGCGGCGAGCACCGCGCCCGCCGGAATGCGGATGAACGTGTGCACCGCGTCCCACAGGGAATCGAAGGCGGGAATTTTATCGGCGAGAAATTCGACGACCGCGAGCACGCCCGCGACGCCGATCACCCACGGCGAGCCGAGCACCGCAAGCGAATCCGGCAGGTGAACGATTCCCATGCGCTGGAACATGCCGGCGATGAAAACAGTGAGATACAGGCGCAGCCCGCTCGCCCATGACAGGCCCGCTGCGAGCGAAAGTGACTCAAGCATTGCCGTCTCCCTAATGCTGCCTGCCGCCGGCGTTCGCCGCTACGGGACGATTTGCCGATTGAAAAGAGCGGTCTTTGCGGCAGATGCCGGAAGAAGCCGCCTACATCCGCGAAGATAGGATGAAAAAGCGCAAAACGTTGCGCTCAGACAAATGCGGATGACCTCGAACCATTATATCCACGCAAATACGCGCGGTGCAGCACGGTTCAAGCGATTGGCGTTCCCGGCGCCCTCAGTGTCCTGACGAGAGCTTGAGCCCGATCAGCCCGGCGACGATCAGCACCGCGCTCAGGATGCGCGCCGCCGACAGCGCTTCGCCCATGAACACGATTCCGAAGACGAACGCGCCGACCGCGCCGATGCCCGTCCAAACGGCGTAGGCCGTGCCGAGCGGCAGTTGCTTCATGGCCATCGCGAGCAGGACGAAGCTGCCGAGCGCGGTGATGACTGTAAAGACGGACGGTCCGAGCCGGGTGAAGCCTTCGGACGATTTGAGACCGGCCGCCCAGGCGACTTCCAGCAGACCGGCGACGAAAAGAAGAATCCAGGACATCGAGCGACTCCCTTGAAAAATGGGGCCGTCCCCGACGAAACGATGCGCATGCGGTCGTCCGCATGGCTTAGGCGCGAAAGCCGAAGATTGTACCAAACGGGTGCATTCGCGGCAGGCGCACGCGGCGCTTCGCCGCGCGGCGTGTGGTCGCGTTCCTTAAAACCATGCTATTAAGGAGAAAAGCGCCCGCGCGAGGCGCGCCTTTCGACACATCCGCTGCAAAAAGCCTGAACAAGGAGCGTTCATGGATGTCGACTCGGTCCTGCTCTCCCGCTTCCAGTTCGCGTGGGTCGTCGCCTTTCACATTCTGTTGCCGGCCTTCACGGTCGGTCTGTCGTGCTTCATCGCGACGCTCGAATTCAACTGGTGGATCACGAAGCGCGACGTCTATCGTCGCCTGTCGGCGTTCTGGCTGAAAATTTTCGCGGTGTCGTTCGGCATGGGCGTGGTGTCGGGCATCGTGATGCCGTTTCAGTTCGGCACCAACTGGAGCCGTTTTTCGGATGCGACTGCGAACGTCGTCGGCCCGCTGATGGGCTACGAAGTGCTGACGGCGTTCTTCCTCGAATCGGCGTTTCTCGGCGTGCTGCTCTTCGGGCGCAAGCTCGTGCCGCAGTGGGCGCATGTGATGTCGGCGATTTTCGTCGCGGCGGGCACCGTGATCTCGTCGTTCTGGATTCTCGCCGTCAATAGCTGGATGCAGACGCCGCAAGGCCACCGCCTGCTGCCGGACGGCCGCTTCGAAGTGGTGAGCTTCTTCGACGTGATCTTCACGCCGTCGTTTCCGTACCGGCTCGGGCACACGGTGAGCGCGTTTCTCGTGACGGCCGGCTTCGTGATTCTCGGCGTCGGCGCGATGTATCTGCGCCAGCGCCGCGCGCTCGAGGAAAGCCGCGTGATGGTGAAGATGTCGCTGATCTTTCTCATCATCATGGTGCCGGTGCAGATGGTGATCGGCGACGCGCATGGACTCAACACGCTCAAGCATCAGCCGGCCAAGCTCGCGGCGATGGAAGCGCTCTGGGAATCCGGCACGCGCGTTCCGGCCAATCTCTTCTCGATTCCCGATCAGGACGAGGAACGCAATCACTTCGAAATCTCGATTCCGGTGCTCGGCAGCATTTATCTCACGCACGACCCCAACGGCTACGTGCGCGGCCTCAAGGACTTTCCGCGCGAGGACCGGCCGCCCGTCGCGGTCGTATTCTTCGCGTTTCACATCATGGTCGGCATCGCGCTGCTGATGTTCGCGCTCGTGCTGTGGGGCATCGTGCAGTTCGCGCGCGGGCGCATCGAGACGAGCACGCGCTGGCTGCGCGCGGCGACGTGGGCGATGCCGCTCGGCTTCATCGCGGTGATCGCCGGCTGGACGACGACCGAGGCCGGCCGTCAGCCGTGGACGGTCTACGGCATCCTGCGCACGAAGGATTCGGTGACGCCCTCGCTCACCGCCGCCGATGTCGGTCTCTCGTGGCTGCTCTATGTGCTCGCCTATCTCGTGATCTTCGGCGCGGGTTTGTTCCTGCTGCGGCGGCTGGTGCGCGTCGGGCCGGCCGAAGTCGGCCATGCGCACGAAAAGGACGAACTCGATACGAAGGCGCGCGCGGCGCGTCCGCTGTCGGCGGTATCGGCGGGCGCGAACGGCGCGACGCCCCGCGTGAGCGAGGACGACATCGTGCCGCCCGGCCGCGGACGCAAATAAGCAACGAACCGGAGAACGCGATGCTCGATCTCGTGCCGCTGTGGGCCGCCATTCTCGCGCTGGCGGTGTTCATGTATGTGCTGCTCGACGGCTTCGATCTCGGCGTAGGCATGGTTTTTCTGCTGCGCCGCGACGCCGAATCGCGCAATCTGATGATCAACTCCGTCGCGCCCGTCTGGGACTTTAACGAGACCTGGCTCATTCTCGGCGGCGGCGGATTGTTCGCGGTGTTTCCGCTCGCGTTCGCGATCATCGTGCCGGCCGTTTATTTCCCGATTCTCTTCATGCTGCTCGGGCTGATCTTTCGCGGCGTCGCGTTCGAATTCCGCGAAGTGACCGGCGCGCGCAAATGGCTGTGGGACGGTGCGTTCGGCTGCGGCTCGCTCGTCGCGACGTTCTCGCAGGGCATCGTGCTCGGCATGTTTATCCAGGGCTTCCCGATCGAAGGCCGCGTCTACGCCGGCACGAGCTGGAACTGGGTCGCGCCGTTTCCGTTGCTCGTCGGCGTAGGGCTGATCTTCGGCTATGCGCTGCAAGGCACGACGTGGCTCGTGCTCAAGACCGAAGGCGAACTGCAGGACTGGAGCCGCAAGATGGCGCGCTATGCGCTCATCGGCGTGATCGCGTTCATTCTGCTCATCAGCCTGTGGACGCCGCTCAAGGACGCGCGCATTGCCGCGCGCTGGTTTGCCTTCCCCGACAGCCTGGCGTTCGCGCCGGTGCCTGTGCTCACCGTGCTGCTCGCGTGGACGCTCTGGTCGAGCCTCGCGAAAGACCGCGACGTGCTGCCGTTCCTGTGCTCGATCGGGCTCTTCTTTCTCGCGTTCACGGGGCTCGTCATCAGCCTGTGGCCGTTCATCGCGCCGCCTTCGGTCACGCTCTGGGATGCGTCCGCCGCGCCCTTGTCGCATCAGTTTCTGCTGATCGGGACGATGTTTCTGCTGCCCGTCCTGATGATCTACGTGATCTGGTCGTACTGGGTGTTCCGCGGCAAGGTACGCGGCGACATGGGTTATCACGCGGAATAGTCAGAGCTTCTGCTGCGTGGCGAGCGACAGGATGCGCGCCCATTTGTGCGCCTCGCCGCGATCACGCATCGGCAGCGTCCATTCGCCGTGCTTCGCGTCCCGCACGTCGAGCACGACCTGCCACGCGCCGTTCGTTCCATTCGCCTGCCGCATGCGCGCGCCGCGCAGGTCCGCGAAGATATAGCTGCCGCGCTCGTCGCCGACGCGCACATCGCACAGACGCTTGCCCGCCGCGACCCGCACGCCGCCCCAGTCGGATTTGAGTTCGTGGGTCCAGTCGCCGTGTTCGCCTTTGCGCAGATTCGGCGCGATCTCGCGGCGGCTCGCGAGCCAGCGCATCACGCCCGCCGCGATGATCGCCAGCACGACGATCGCAACCGCCACCGCGACGCCGAGGCCGAAGTGCGCGTGTAGCGCGTCGAACGACCATATCGCGCCGTAAATCAGCAATCCTAAGACGATCAGTCCGACGACGATGGGCATCGCGCCTCCCGCACGCTCAATCGATGAGACCGCAGCGTATCACTGCGCCTTGTGCTTCGCGTTCCAGTCGCGCAGCGCCTGCAGCGTGTTGGCGACGTGCTGGTCCGGCGACAGGCTCGTGTATTCGTAAATGACGCGGCCGTCGGGCGCGATCACGTAGGACACGCGATTGGCCATCGTGCTTTTCATCGGCATGGAGGCGTCGTAGGACTTGATGATCTTCGAGTTTTCGTCCGCCGCGACCGGAAACTTGCTGCGGCATTCGCTCACCGAAAACTTCTTCAACGTATCGATGTTGTCGTGCGACACGCCGATGACCGTCGCGCCTTCGGCCTTGTACTGATCGACCGCTTCCGCGAATTCATGCGCCTCGATCGTGCAGCCCTTCGTGAACGCCGCCGGATAGAAGTACAGCACGACCGGGCCTTTCTTGAGGGCATCGGCGAGCGAATAGTCGTACACGTTGCCGCCGAGCGACGCCTGCGCGGTGAAGTCGGGCGCGGCATCCCCGGGCTTGAGCGTCGCGCCTGCGACGAGCGGATAAACGGCCGCGGCCGCGGCCATCGCCAGAACAGCACCCGCTTTCAAACCGGAAAATCTTTTCATGCGCGCTCCTTTCGAAGACCTCGTTCATGCAAAGACGCCGGCTATGCGTCGTCCTCGCCCTGATCCATCCGGTGTTGCGCGAACCACGCCGCCGCTTCGAATTGCAGTTTCGCGAGCACCGCGGGCGTGAGCACGTCGAGCGATGGCTGCGCGTGCCGGCTCGCGTCGATGGCGGGCGCATCGCCCCGCTCGGCAGCCCGCGCGATGCCGAGCAGCGCGCCGAGCAAGCCTTCGCCCGCGAGAATGGCCGTGCGGATTTCGGCCGCCAGATGGAGCTTATCGAGAATTTCCACGGGCTGCATGTTCAGCACGACATGCACGAGCGAGAAGATGCCGGTCATGAACGCGGCGTCGGAGAAGGCTTCGTCGGCGGGACGCAGCTTTTCGGCCGCGAGCTCCAGGAAGCGCGCGCGCGTGCCGACGAGTTGCAGCAGCGGATCCGAGCGCCACGGCAAACCGCTGCCGTCCGCGTAAAGCAGCAGCTGCGCCCAGCGCATCAACTGGCGCGTGCCGGTCGCGGCGATCGCCTCGCGCAACGACGACACGCGCCGCCCGCGCGTCTGCGCACTCGAATTCGCGAGACGCATCAGCTGCACGACGATATCCGGATTGCGCTTCAGTTCCGCTTCCAGCTCGCGCAGGCCCGGCTCGCCGGCGAGCACGGCCATGAGGCGCAGGAGCGAGCCGCGCGCCGGGCTCTCGCGCCGCGCCGAAAGCACCTGCGGCCGCGCGAAGAAATAGCCCTGAAAGAGATCGAAGCCGAGACGTTTGGCGCGCGTCAGATCGTCGAACGTCTCGATCTTTTCCGCCACGAGCAGCTTGCCGCGCCGCTTCACTTCCGCAGCGAGTAGCGGCAGATGCCGATCGTCCGCGGCGAGGAAATCGACCTTGACGATATCGACGGTCGGCAGCGCGGCATGCAGCGCGTCGTCGAGCTTCACGACGTCGTCGAGCGCGAAGCGAAAGCCCGCGTTGCGCAACTGCGCGCAGCGTTTGAATAGCGACTCGTCGAACGTGATGCTTTCCAGCAGCTCCAGCACGAAACGCTCGGGCTGCATGATGTGGACGATGTCGTCGAACAGCAGCTCGCGGTTCATGTTCACGTAACCGGGATGCGGCCCGAGCACCGCCGGCACGCCCATCTCGCCGATCGTGCGCGCGACGACATGCGCGGTCGCCTGCACGTCGTCGTGGATGCGGGCGCGATTGTCGGGGCTGTCGCGAAAGAGCAGTTCGTAGGCGACGAGCGCGCCTTCGCCGTCGAGGATCGGCTGACGCCCGACATAGACGCTTTGCCCGCGCCGCGCCGATGCCGCGCGCTTCAGGGAAGAATCGGGCATGGCGCGGACTGGTCGGATGCGCGCGGCGGCGCCGTGAAGCGTTGCGTGATGGCCGGCTCGATGGCCTTGGCTATGGCACAGGCCGGCCGCTTGGTGGATTCGATCATGGGGCGAACGAGTCGAACGGAATTCTGATGGTCAACAGCACGGCGAAAGCCCTGCGTCCGGCGGCACACCGACGAGAGAACGGGTTCCCGGCCGCAAACGCGCCACTGTAACCGAATTCTCCTGACGAGATAATATGAAACCTCATATCGACAATAACTGGACGTTCTTGATGCCGCGATGCGCCCGCCGCATCCGCGCCGCCGGTTAAAGAAATCCCCGATCGCGCCGATAACTCGCCTGATAGAGCGTGTCGCGCCTCATTGCGGCACGTCCCGGCCGGAACCCGCGAGGCGCGTGTTCCGCGCGCCGCCGCCTGGCCGAAACAGCAGGCGCAGCCGCCAGAAACCAACGAGACCATGCAAGCGAACCGGATCAACGTCTCCCGCCGCGCACCGTGGCGCATCGCGCTCGATGCGCTCTCTCGCGCATGGGGAAGCGCCGCGCGCGAGCGGCATCCCGAGAGCGCCGGGGAGCCGCCCGCGCCCGCGACATCGCCCGGGGCCGGCGCGCCGGATGCGCCCGTCGCCGCCGTCGCGAATGCCCTGACCGACGCGTCCGAGGCCACGCTCGGCGCGGTCGACTTCCTCGCCCAGCTCGACGACGCGCTGCGCTTCCAGTATGTGTCGGATGCGAGCATCGAGTTCATCGGCTATCACCGCGATTATCTGAGCATGCTGACGCTGCACGATCTCGTCGCATCCGAGGAAGCCGACGAGCTGCATGCGCTCGTCGCGCGGGCGCGCGTGAGCGGCAAGCTCGAATCGGCGACGCTGACGGTCGTGAAGTCGCTCACCTATCCGATCTGCGTCGAGTTGCGGCTCGTGTCGACGGCCGCGCGCGGCATGCCCGGCTTCGCGCTCGCCGCCTTCGACGTGACGCACTGGCGCGAGCGCGAAGCGGCGCTCGTGCATACGATCAATCACGATGCGCTGACGGGCCTCGACAATCTCATCGCCCTGAAGGCCGCGATCGTTGCGGCGCAGGACGAAGCCGAACTCACGCGCACGCACGCGGGACTCGTGCTGCTCGACATCGACGATTATCAGCGCATCAACCGCGCGCTCGGCTACGACGCCGGCGACGAGCTGCTGCGCGAAACCGCGCGGCGCATCCAGCATACGGCGGGACACGGCGAGCGCGTCGCGCGCGTGGCCGGCGACGAATTCGCCGTGCTGCTGCCGCCCGGCACCACGGCGGAACTCGCCGAAAGTCTCGGGCGGCGCTTGCTCACCGCGATCGCGCAGCCCTACCGGCATCGCGGGCAGCACACGCATTTGTCGGCGAGCGTGGGCGTCGCGCTGTATCCGGATCAGGCGGGCAGGCTCGCGAAAAGCGAAGCGCAGACCAACCTCTTGCGCATGGCCGATCAGGCGCTCGCGCAGGCGAAGGAATCGGGCGGCAATGCGCTCGTCTTCCACACGATCGACGACAACCCCGCCGACGCCGAGCGCCTCAAGCTCGAAGCGGACCTGTACGAAGCCGTGCGCAACGGTGAGTTCTCGCTCTACTTCCAGCCGATCACGAAGATCCGCACGGGCGCGGTGGTCGGCGTGGAAGCGCTGATGCGCTGGAATCATCCGGTGCACGGGCTCGTGCCGCCGTCGACGTTCATTCCGCTCGCGGAATCCATCGGCCTCATCAATTATCTGGGCAACTGGGTGCTGAAGGCCGCGTGCATGCAGATCGTGCAGTGGGACGCGATCGGCATCCGGCTCGATTACGTGTCGGTGAACGTGTCGCCGCAGCAGTTCCGCGACAAACGATTCACCGCCGCAGTAAAAGAAGCGCTCGCGCTCACCGGCATCGACGCGCGGCGGCTCGTGTTCGAGATCACCGAAAGCCTTTTGATGCACGATCCGGAGGAAGCGACGCGCCTGCTCGAAACGCTGACGACGATCGGCATCCGCTTCGCCGTCGACGATTTCGGCACCGGCTATTCGAGCCTCGCCTATTTGCAACGTTTTCCGCTCTCGAAGCTCAAGATCGACCGCAGCTTTGTCGAGAACCTGATTACGTCCCGAAACAATCGCGCGATCGTGAGCGCGGTGGTCGGGCTGGCGCAATCGCTCGGACTGGAGCTGGTGGCCGAAGGCGTCGAAACCGAGGCGCAGCGGGATTTGCTCGCGGACCTGGGATGCGACCATATTCAGGGCTGGCTCATCAGCCATGCGTTGCCGTCGGACGAGCTGGCGCGCTCGTTCCAGTCGCATTCGCTCGTATTGCACGAGACATTATGAACGGACGATTGTTCGTGTTTTAATCGAAGCACGCGCCGTAACTCCCTAATAACGTGTACATTTCGTTGTTGGGTGCTGGATTGCAGGACCGCCTCGGGTTAGCCGTCGCGTAACGAACGAGTTCTTATTTTTTGCAATGGCACGCACCAAGGCCGAACTACTGGACAAGCTGTGGTCGCGCATGAGCGAGCGCGGGGATTTCCCCATGCTGTCTCAGGCGCTGCGCTCGACTGTGTCCGCAATGAGCGATGACGACCTCGACTTCACGTCCCTCGTGCAAGTCGTGCTGTCGGACGTCGGCCTCACGCAGAAGGTGCTGCGGCTCGCCAACTCGGCGATGTACATCGCGTTCGGCGGCAACATCACCACCGTCACGCGCGCGTTGATGGTGCTCGGCATGGACGCCGTCGGTCATCTCGTCGTCGGGTTGAAGCTCGTCGACCACTTCCATCAGAGCGCGCCGCGCCGTATCGACGCGAAGCTCGAACTGAACCGCACCCTGCTCTCGGGCGCGGTCGCGCGGCAGCTCACCGAGCACAAGGACTTGCGCTCCGCCGAGGAAGCGGTCGTCTGCACGCTGATGCGGCAGATCGGCAAGCTGCTCGTCGCGTTCTATCTCGAACACGAGTGGGATCAGTTGCGCCGCAAGGCCGCTTCGGAAAACATCCCCGACAGCGCCGCCTGTGCCGCGCTGCTCGGCGTCACCTTCGACGAGATCGGCCTCGAAGCGGCGGACCGCTGGCGTCTGCCCGAGACGATTCGCGAAGGCATGCGCGCGACCGATCCGAACGCGCCTGTCGATGAAACCGTGCCGAAGCACGTTCGCTGGCTGCGCGCGATCTCCAACTATTCGACCGAAGTCGCGGACGCGCTCACGGCGCAAAACGTGGCCGCGGACGGCCGCGAATCGGTGCTCTTCGATATCGCGAACCGCTACACCGGACCGCTCAACACCGACGCCGACACGCTCACGTCGATGAGCCTCGCGCTCGCGAACGAAGAAGCGAGCGACGGCGTGATGCGCGAGATCTCCGAGCTGCAGGCCAACGCCGATGCCATGGCGCGCGCGAACGTATCGGCGGAGGCGCGCATCGGCGCGAGCGTCGCGGACTTGCGCTCGTTGCCGTCGAAGAATGCGCTCGCGCCCGCGCTCGCGCTCGCGTCGGAATCGATACTCGGCAGCCTGCATCTGTCGCGCACCGTGGTGTTCGTGCGCCAGGCCAACAACGAATTCCACGCGCGTCTCGGCCTCGGCGCGGGCGTCGAGCCGATGTTGCCGAAACTGCGCTTCTCGGCGGAGTTCCGGCCCGACGTGTTTCATCTCGCGATCAGCAATCCGGTCGGCATCTTCATCGAGAACGCGCACGACGCGCGCATCGACGCCCGCCTGCCGCGCTGGTACAAGGAGACGCTCGGCGAAGCGCAGGCGTTCGTCGTGCTGCCGGTGAAATCGAACGATACGACCGTCGCGCTGATCTACGGCGACTGGACTTCGCCGCAACACGTGCGCAAGATCTCGCCCGCCGAGATGAGCGCACTGAACGAGCTCACGAAGGAGCTGAGCCGTTTTTTCTTTAGCGCGAACTGGAAGGAAGTCGAGCTCATCTGAGCGGCTTCCTTCTTGCGCGCAGACCCCTTCCTCCGCCTTATTCCCGCTTCAGAATCGCCACGGCCTGCTCGCCGTATCGCACGATATAGCCGCCGTGCGCGCGCTGCCATTCGCGTGCTTCCGATTCGTTCGCAAACCAGTTCTTCTCGTAGTCGTTGAACGCGCCGGCGTCGAGCCGATAGCGGTCGATCGCCGCGTCCGGCTGTTCGTCGATGTGGGATTTGCACGCGTCCCAGCCTGGGTAGCCGAGTTCGACGGCGAGCATCGAAAGCAGATGCTTCAGTTGCAGATCGTCGCGCATCGCGTGCAGATCGGCGAGGCGTTCCGCGCGCGTGACGTTCGTCGCGAGCAGGCGGCGCAGAACGGGCATCGACGCGCTCGTATCGCCGTCGCGGGCGTGACGAAGCAGACGCCGCGCATGTTCGCGCAGATAGTCGCTATTGGAAACGGAAGAAGAGATCGGACAGGATGTAGACCACATGACGTTGTTCCTTTGTTGCGCCGTTCTCGCTGCGGCTATAAAGGTTCGACGTTGCGGTTCGATCCAAAGTTGAGGTGCTGCACGGCAGGTGCGTAAGACTTTCGCGAGACCGGGCGCCCTGCCGCGCCCGTCCGCGATTCTATCCTCAAGCCTTGCGTCAGGCCAACTGGAATTTTCCGACGAGCGACTTGAGCGCGCGCGCCTGATCGTCGAGCGATTGCGCGGCGGCCGCCGCCTGTTCGACGAGCGCGGCGTTCTGCTGCGTGTTCGCGTCCATCTTCGTGACGGCCTCGCCGATCGACTCGATGCCCGTCTTCTGCTCCGCCGATGCCGCCGAGATCTCGCCCATGATGTCCGTCACGCGGCGCACGGCCTTGACGACTTCCTCCATCGTGGCGCCCGCTTCCTGCGCGTAGGTCGAGCCGTCCGACACGCGCGACACCGATGTATCGATGAGCCCTTTGATCTCCTTCGCCGCCGACGACGAACGCTGCGCGAGACTGCGCACCTCGCCCGCGACGACCGCGAAGCCGCGTCCCTGCTCGCCCGCGCGCGCCGCTTCGACCGCCGCGTTCAGCGCGAGGATGTTGGTCTGGAACGCGATGCCCTCGATCACGCCGATGATGTCGCCGATGCTCTTCGCGCTCGCATCGATGCGCTGCATCGTTTCGACGACGCGGCCCACGACCGCGCCGCCCTTCTCCGCGATCTCCGACGCGCTCGCCGCGAGCGTGCTCGCCTGCTTCGCATTGTCGGCGTTCTGACGCACCGTCGACGTGAGCTGCTCCATGCTGGCCGCGGTTTTTTCCAGCGCGACGGCCTGCTCCTCGGTACGGCGCGACAAGTCGACGTTGCCCGTTGAAATCTCGCTCGATGCCGAAGCGATCGCCTCCGCGCTCGCCGCGATATCGCCGACGGTCGACGACAGTCCCGCCTGCATTTCGGAGAGCGCGTGAAGCATCGACGCGTCGTCGCGACGCTTGAGCTTGACCGGATACGCGAGATCGCCCGATGCGATGCGACGCGCGATGTCCTTCGCATAACCGGGCTCGCCGCCGAGCTGGCCGGCGAGACGCCGCACGACCCATTCGGAGACGACGATCGCGAGCGCGAACAACGCGAGCGTCAGCACCGACACCATCACGAACGACGAATGGAAGATGAACGCGGCGGATTCGATCGTCGCCTTGGCTGCGGCGCCGCGGCGCGCGACGAGTTCATCGACCATCTTTTCGAGCTTGCCCGTTTCGACGAGCAGCGACACGTCCTGCATGCCGACTTGCCAGTTCATCTGCGAGAGATCGAGCGGTTGCTCCTTCACGAGCTTCACGAACGTCCGCAGATTCTCGGCCCACTTGCCGAGCGCGATCGAGAAGTTCTTTTGCTGCGCGAGCGCGTCCTTGTCGGCGTGATCGATGTATTGCGCGAGCTGCGCCTGTTCACGTCCGATTTCGGCGAGCGATTGCTCGATCTGCGCGCCGAGATCGTCGCGCTCTTTCGCCGTGCTCGCGGTGAGCAGCATCTTCTGCGACCGGCTCGCGCGCAGCAGATAGCCGCGCGTTTCCTCGGCCGCGCGGCTCGCGACGTAGCCTTGCGTGTAGATGGATTCGGTCGCGCCGTTCAGACGGCTGATCTGCGTGAGCGAAATTGCGCCGATGACGAGCGTGCCCGCGAGCACGAGTCCGAAAGCCAGCCTGAGCGATGCCTTGACTGATAGCGTGCGCTTCGCTTCGTCATGCGCCATGAAGCCCGCGTCTTTTGCGCCGCGTAGCGAAAACAGTTTCATCGATCGAATCCCCGAATTTGTTCTTTGGACTTGGCCGTCGTGAGGCGTGTCCTGGTCTGATCCCTGCCGGGAATACGGCAGGTTTGCGGGCTTTCTTGAGCCTTTTTTTAGCAGGAGCGCACGTTCGTTCGCTCCGCCGTCGCTTCTTATAACCGGCCAAAAAACCTTGCGTGCGACGAAATCGCAGCTGGATTCGCTGCCGATCCTGTCCGATTCGCGACAAAGCTTGGCAGGACAACGCGTCGGGGACAGCCTACACTTGTCAGAAATTCAGTCTGCGCATAAATGTCGCACTGACAAAAGATCGATTCCGAGACGCTTTCCTGCTTTCACAAGCCATCACTATGCAAACGAGCATCGACAAGGGCGCTTTGTCGCCTTCCGGCGCATCGGCCGGCGCTTCCGCCAACGCTTCTGCAAACGCTTCCGCCGCGACATCAGCGGGCGCGCAACGCACCGTTTATTCCGTTCTGGGCGCGATCAGCTTTTCGCACCTTTTGAACGACATGATCCAGTCGCTGATTCTGGCGATCTATCCGATGTTCAAGAGCGAATTCGCGCTCACGTTCGGACAGATCGGCCTCATCACGCTCGTGTATCAGGTGACGGCTTCGCTGCTGCAACCGCTCGTCGGCCTGTACACGGACAAGCATCCGAAGCCGTATTCGCTTCCGGTCGGCATGGGCTTCACGCTGTCGGGTCTCTTGCTGATGTCGGTCGCGGGCAGCTTCGGCACGCTCTTGATCGCGGCGGCGCTGGTCGGCTGCGGATCGTCGGTGTTTCATCCGGAATCGTCGCGGGTGGCGCGCATGGCGTCGGGCGGCAAGCACGGTCTCGCGCAGTCGCTCTTTCAGGTCGGCGGCAACGCGGGTTCGTCGTTGGGTCCCTTGCTCGCCGCGCTGATCGTCATCCCGCACGGGCAAAAGAGCATCGCGTGGTTCTCGGTGGCCGCGCTCGTCGCGATGTTCGTGCTGGCGAATATCGGCCGCTGGTACAAGCGTCATCCGGCGACGAAGAAGGGCCGCGCGCAGACCGCGCACGCGACGCTGCCGCGCAACAAGGTCGTCATGGCGATGAGCGTGCTCGTGCTGCTCGTGTTCTCGAAGTACTTCTATCTGGCGAGCATCACGAGTTACTTCACGTTCTATCTGATCAGCAAGTTCGGCATTTCGGTGCAGGCCGCGCAGATCCATCTGTTCGTGTTCCTCGCGGCGGTGGCGGCGGGCACGATCATCGGCGGTCCGGTCGGCGACAAGGTCGGGCGCAAGGCGGTGATCTGGGTGTCGATTCTCGGCGTCGCGCCGTTCACGCTCTTGATGCCTTACGCGAACCTGTTCTGGACGGGCGTGCTGTCGGTGATCATCGGGCTCGTGCTGGCATCGGCGTTCTCGGCGATTCTCGTGTATGCGCAGGAACTGATTCCGGGCAAGGTCGGGATGGTCGCGGGCTTGTTCTTCGGATTCGCGTTCGGCATGGGCGGCGTGGGCGCGGCGGTGCTCGGGCATCTCGCGGATGCGACCAGCATCGATTATGTGTACAAGGTTTGCGCGTTCCTGCCGTTGCTGGGCGTGTTGACGGTGTTGTTGCCGAAGACGCATGAGGGGAAGGCGAAGGCCTGAGCGCACGCGATGACGATAACAACGGGCACGCCGGACCGCGTGCCCGTTGTGTTTTGGGCGCTCAGTTTCCCAACGCCTCCCTCACCTGCATCAACGCGCCCGGATCCTCGATCGTCGGCAGCTCGCCCGGATCGCGCCCTTCCGCCAACGCCGCGATCGCGCGTCGCAGCAGCTTCCCCGAACGCGTCTTCGGCAGCATCGTCACGAAATGCACGCGCGCCGGACGCGCGATCGCGCCGAGCTGCGAATCCACCGCGTGACACAACTCCGCTTCCATGCCCTCGCGCGCGCCCGGCGCATTGATGCGATCCGCATCGCGCAGCACGACGAACGCCGCAGCCGCCTGCCCCTTCACGGAATCGGCGATGCCGACCACCGCGACCTCCGCGACCGCCGGATGCGCCGACAACGCCTCTTCGATCTCGCGCGTGCCGAGCCGATGCCCCGCCACGTTGATGACATCGTCGGTGCGGCCGAGGATCGACACGTAGCCGTCCTCGTCCTGCACACCCCAGTCGAAGGTCGAATAGACCATCTGATTCGGCACGCTCTTCCAGTACGTGTCGACGAAGCGCTCGTCGTCGCGCCACACCGTCTGCATGCAGCCCGGCGGCAGCGGATACGCCAGCGTGACGACGCCCTTCTCGCCGGGCGCGCAGGCATCGCCGGTCGCTTCGTTGCGCAGCGTGAGATTGAAGCCCATCGACGGTACGCCCGGCGAGCCGAGCTTCGACGGCAATTCTTCGATGCCGCGCGGAATCGCGATCATCGGCCAGCCGGTTTCCGTCTGCCAGTAATTGTCGATGACGGGCTTTTTCAACGCGCTCTGGATCCAGTGCGCAGTCGGCTCGTCGAGCGGCTCGCCCGCGAGAAACAGCGTGCGCAGGCTCGACAGATCGTATTTCTCCATCAGCGCCGGATCCTGCTTCTTCAGCACGCGGATCGCGGTCGGCGCGGTGAACATCAGATTGATCTTGTACTGCTGGACGAGCCGCCACCAGATGCCGCCGTCGGGACGAATCGGCGTGCCTTCGTACATCACGGTCGTGAGGCCGGCGATCAGCGGCGCATAAATGATGTAGCTGTGCCCCACGACCCAGCCGATGTCCGATGCGGTGAACATCGTGTCGCCCGGCGCGCCCTGAAAGATGTGCTCAATCGATGCGGCGAGCGCGACCGCGTAACCGCCGACATCGCGCTGCACGCCCTTCGGCCTGCCCGTCGTGCCGGACGTGTAGAGCACGTACGACGGCTCGTTCGATTCGAGCCATTCGCACGGCACGTGCGCGTCGAAAAATTGCTCGCGCAGCGGTTCGTACGCGACGAGATAACTCGCCTGCAAGCGCTCGGGCGCGAGTTGCCGGTCGATCAAGAGCACTTGCGGCACCTTGTATTCGGCGCGCGAGAGCGCTTCGTCGACGAGCGGCGTGTAGTCGATCACCTTGCCCGCGCGCGCGCCGGCATCGGCGGTGACGATGAGCGCAGGCTCGGCATCGTCGATGCGCGCCGCGAGATTCGGCGCCGCGAAGCCGCCGAACACGACCGAGTGGATCGCGCCGATGCGCGCGCACGCGAGCATCGCGAAGAGCGCTTCGGGAATCATCGGCAGATAGATGAGCACGCGATCGCCCTTCTTCACGTGCAGCGAGCGCATGACGGCTGCCATGCGGTTCACTTCCGCGTGCAGCTCGGCGTAGGTGTAGCGGCGCTCGATGCCCGTTTCCGTCGATACGTAGACGAGCGCGTCCTGTTGCGCACGCGACGCGAGATGCCGATCGACGGCGTTATGGCACAGATTGGTCTTGCCGCCGACGAACCACCGCGCGAACGGCGGCTTGCTGCGGTCGAGCACCCGCTCGAACGGCGTCTGCCAGTGAATGCGACGGGCCTGTTCGGCCCAGAACGCTTCGGGCTCGTCGATCGACCGTCGATACGCTTCTCGGTAAGTCGGCATGCGCGTCCTCTGCAAAGCGGCGTTGGCTGAGCCCTGAGCATAGAGCAGCCGTCCAACCCGCGCCAGACCGGGCGCGCCCTGATCGATCCGGCGCGTCAGAGCGCCCGGGTTCGCGCTGCGGCGCGGCCCTCGGACGCGGTGTGCTTGAGCAGCACCGGCGCAAGCTCGCCCGCGACGCGCATGCTCGACACGACGACCGTTCGTACGCCGCATCCGTCCGTCAATGCGCGCAGCGTTTCTCGCGTGCTCGCGCGCGCCTCGATGCGCGGTTCGATCAGGATCAGGCCGCGGCAGTACGCGGCCAGCATCGCGCGATGCGTGCGCATCCACGCGGCGCGCAGACGGGCGTCGTCGGCGGTTTCGTTTGCGTCGTGCTCGGCCACGAGAACGAAAGGCGTCGCGAGGGACACGAGACGGCGCATCTGCGCGCCCCATGCGAACGCATAGCCCGGTTTCACGGCGCGCGGACGCAGGCGCACGAGCGGGAATCGGCTCGCGTCGAAAAGACGCTCGTCGAGTTCGATGGATTTCGGTGCAAGGTCGGCGGCGTTCACAGCGGTTTCGGACTCCAGTAGTTGAGCGCGGCGACGAGCGACGGCCAGCGGGAACGCCGCGGCACCACGCGTTTCTTGGGCTGCGTGGCGCGTGGCGCGCGGCGAGCCGATTCCTGCGCCGCCTGCGCCGCCTGCGCCATCGCCTCCGTCCACGCGCGGCGCGTGGTTTCGAGCACCTTCGCGGCGTTCGCCGAAACAGCGCAACGCTCGCCCCGCTCGCCGCTTTCGGACGCCGGGCGCGCTTCGCCCATCGTGCCGATGGCGGTGAAATCGTTGGTCATGTCGTCGGGCCTCCTGTGTCTGCCTCACGGTGTGCGAGTCATTGTATTGAGAATCATTCTCAACTACAAGCAGGATTTTCGACGATGCGCGGCCCGTGGAAAGCCGCGTCCGCGTGGGATTCGGCGCTCGATCAGCCGGCAGCGCGGAGAAAGCGCGACAAAATGCCCGACGAGTAAGTCGCGGCGATCGACGTCAGAAATTCGGTGAACGATAGCGGCGCGGCGGCGTCCGCCGCATCGGAAATGGTCCGCACGACCGCGCACGGCACGCCGTGCTCGTAGCAGACCTGCGCGATGGCCGCGCCTTCCATTTCGACCGCAAGCGCGTCGGGCAGCGCGTCGCGCAAGCCGAAGAGCGCGTCGTGGCTCGCGATGAAGCGATCGCCGCTCACGATCAGCCCGCGATGCACGCGCGGCCCGGCGACGGCGAAGCGCTCCGTCAGCGTACCGCCCTCGTCGGCGATGAACGCATCGGCGGCGGCGGCGAGCGCATCGGAAAGCGCGCGATCGGCGCCGAAGCGCGCGCGGTCGAGCAGCGGCACTTCGTAGCGCGGAAAGAGCGGCGATGCGTCGAGATCATGCTGCAGCAAAGCATCGGCGATGACGACATCGCCCACTTGCACGTCCGCCCGCACGCCGCCCGCGACGCCTGTGAAAACGATGGCATCGGTTTCGAACACATGGATGAGCGCGCTCGCGGTCGCGGCCGCCGCCACCTTGCCGATGCGCGCGAGCGTGACGACGGCCGGCAGCCCATGCGCGTCGCCGACGTAATACTCGCGCTGGCCGAGCGTCACGGTGCGAACTTCGCCTGCCGAGCGCATCTGCGCGATGAGGTCGCCCAGTTCCTGCGGCAGCGCCGCCATGATGCCGAGCCGCTTCGTCTTCATTCGACGGCCTGCAGTTTCGCCACGGCCAGCGCGAGCCACTTTTCGCCGTGGCGCTTGAAGCGCACTTGCGCGCGCGCGTCGCCGCCCGAGCCTTCCAGCGCGGTCACGGTGCCTTCGCCGAACTTCGTATGGAACACGGCCTGGCCGACCTTGAAGCCGGATTCCGCCGCGCGCTGCTCGTTGGCGAACGACGGCAATGCCGCGCTGGCGCCCTGATCCCGCGCATAGCCGGAAGAACCGCCGCGCTCCTGTCCGGGACGCGCAAACCAGTCGCGGCCCCAGCCGGCGTTGTCGGCGCGTCCGCCCCAGCGCGCGCCCGCCTCCATCTTCGGCGTGAGCCACTTGAGCGAGCCTTCGGGCAATTCGTCGAAGAAACGCGAACGGATGTTGTAGCGCGTCTGGCCGTGCAGCATGCGGCTCTGCGCGAACGACAGATAAAGCCGCTCTTTCGCGCGCGTGATCGCCACGTACATGAGACGCCGCTCTTCCTCCAGCCCGTCCGATTCCTGCGCGCTGTTCTCGTGCGGGAACAAGCCCTCTTCCAGCCCGGTGATGAACACCGCCGTGAATTCGAGGCCCTTGGCCGCGTGCACGGTCATCAGTTGCACGGCGTCCTGGCCGGCCTGCGCCTGGTTGTCGCCGGCTTCGAGCGATGCGTGCGACAGGAAACCGGCGAGCGGCGTCATCGTGTCGGGATTCTGCGCGGGATCGGCGATGCCGGGCGCATCGAGCACTTCGATCTCGCCGTCCTCGCTGACGATCTCCGGCAACGCCGACGCGCCCGGACGCAGCGGAATGGAGCGCGCGGGCGTATCGAGCCCGTAGCCTTCCTCGCTGACGAACGCCGCCGCCGCATTCACGAGTTCCTGCAAGTTCTCGAGCCGATCCTGGCCCTCGCGCTCGGTTTCGTAGAACGCGGCGAGACCGCTCGCGCGCACGACGTATTCGACGGTTTCCGGCAGGCTCATCTGCTGCGTTTCGGCGCGCATTTTCGCGATGAGCGTCGCGAATGCGCCGAGGCTCGTGCCCGCCTTGCCGGTGACGTACGGCACGGCGGCGGCCATCGAACAGTTGTAGAGACGCGCCGCGTCGGCCACTTGCTCGATGGAGCGCGCACCGATCCCGCGCGTCGGGAAATTGACGACGCGCGCGAAGGCGGTATCGTCGTTCGGATTGTCGATGAGACGCAAATACGCGAGCGCATGCTTCACTTCCTGCCGCTCGAAGAAGCGCAGACCGCCATACACGCGATACGGAATGCCCGCGTTCACGAGCGTATGTTCGATGGTCCGCGACTGCGCGTTGCTGCGATAAAGCACCGCGACCTCGCCGCGCGACACGCCCGTATTGATGAGCGCCTTGATTTCCTCGACGATCCAGCCCGCTTCCTGCGAATCCGTTGCGGCCTCGTAGACGCGCACCGGCTCGCCGTGTCCCGCGTCGGTGCGCAGATTCTTGCCGAGCCGGTTGGCGTTGTTGGCGATCAGATAGTTCGCGGTATCGAGAATATGGCCGTGCGAGCGATAGTTCTGCTCCAGCTTGATGAGATTGCGCACGCGGAATTCGCGCTCGAAATCGTGCATGTTGCCGACGTTCGCGCCGCGGAACGCGTAGATCGACTGGTCGTCGTCGCCGACCGCGAAGATCGCGTTGTGCTCGCCCGCGAGCAGCTTGAGCCACGCGTACTGCAGCTTGTTCGTGTCCTGAAACTCGTCGACGAGAATGTTGCGAAAGCGCGCCTGATAATGCGCGCGCAGCGGCGGATTGTGCGCGAGGAGTTCATAACAGCGCAGCAGCAGCTCGGGAAAATCGACGACGCCTTCGCGCTGGCATTGCTGATCGTAGGCTTCGTAAAGCTCGACGAACTTGCGATTGAACGCATCGGTGGCGTCGACGTCTTTCGGACGCAGGCCCTGCTCCTTCGCGTTGTTGATGAAGTACTGCAGATTCTTCGCCGGATACTTCTCGTCGTCGACGTTCAGGCCTTTCATCAGCCGCTTGATCGCGGACAGCTGGTCGGCCGTGTCGAGAATCTGGAATGTCTGCGGCAGGCCGGCGTCGCGGTAATGCGCGCGCAGCATGCGGTTGCACAAGCCGTGAAACGTGCCGATCCACATGCCGCGCGTATCGATGGGCAGCAGCGCGGACAGGCGCGCCATCATCTCGCGCGCGGCCTTGTTCGTGAAGGTGACGGCGAGCACGGTCGGCGGCGACGCGTAGCCCTGCTGGATCAGCCACGCGATGCGCGTGATGAGCACGCGCGTCTTGCCGCTGCCGGCGCCCGCGAGAATGAGCGCGGGCTCGTCCGGGAGCGTCACGGCGGCGAGTTGTTCGGGATTCAGATTCGCGAGCAGGTCGGGCATGGGAAAGAGGCGTCGAGGTAAGCGAGCATTATAAATGTCCGGTTCTTCGACGACTTTCCGCGTCGCCCATCGCAGCCGACACTCGATTACGGCGCAGACGGCCTACTTTCCATGGATTGTTGCATTTTCTGGGCCGCGTCCGCGCCTAGCGTATTTCGCACACGTCCGTTCACAAGCGTGTTCAGAAATTTGTCATCGAAGCCATTCGCCACTTTCCAGGCGTCCCGATCCCGCTCGAACACGAATTCGCCCTTGAGCTGCACGTATGGCATCGCACCGATAACGCTCAACAGATTGTCCTTATAGTCGACCAAAACCGGACATGCGTAGGAATGGTCATCGATCCTGCGGCAATCCGCTGCCGGAAGCACGCCGATGACCCTCGCTTCCATCGTCCTCGGCACATCTTCCCCGTACACCGGTTTGTGATACGACGGCGACCGTCTGCCCACGCGATCGTCGATTCCCTTGATTCCCGCGATGACCGCTGCGCGAATCGCGTCGCGGCCGAGCGGGGCGCCCAACGCCTTGTTCAGCCCGGCCTCGTTGTAGCGCGCGGCCACGTATTCGTACGGATAGGTATGCACTTCGAACTCACCATTCTTTTCCCTGGGCCGGATCACGTAGCCTATGGGGCTCGTCGCCTCCCCCGCTTTGATGACCGCTGTGCAACCGCGCGATCTGTCGCCATCGTCGCAGCCCACTTCCTGGAAATCCGAAAATCGTTGCGTCAAATCGCGGTCATCGTTCAGCGACAGGCCCGGACGTTTCGTGGCGAGATCGGTCTTCGATTGGACGCCGATCCGGAACAGCGCGTCCTTCGTGCTGCTTGCCGCGCAGGATGGCGTGCTTGCCGACCAGAGGGTGTAGGCCCCGACCGCCGCGAAGATCACGCAAAACGCCGATGCATATCCGATCATGCGACGTTTCACCTTCTTGCGCGTGCGCGCGGCGAACGCCGCGAATGGCGCCCGGAAACGCGGGTCGATCTGCCCGACGACCGACTCGTACTGCAACAAGTCCTCGGGCGCCTTGTCCGTCTCCAGCGTTTCCACGAAACGGACCGCCGCCGCTTCCGCCGCTTGCTCATCCAGGAAACGTTCTTGAATGAGCCAGTCGAGCATCGCGCGCGCGGAATCGAAGCGCAGGTCGATCTCCGACATCTGGTCCATCGACTCTAGCACCCGCAGGGCCGTTTTATCGTCGATATAGCCGCAACTATTCAACACTGCCAAAGTCTGCAAGCGGACCATGCCCGCGACGCTAACCTTCTGACACTCCTGATCTGTGGTCATCTCGCCCCTTTCTCTTGCGCCACTCGTGCCGGATGCACGCGTGCGAATCCGCCAGCGTAGAACCATGGCTTTTTGCGATACAGGGACAGAGCGCGCTTTTGACAATTACTTCCAGATATCGCTCTTACGGGGCACTCGGGCACCGTACGAGTAGGCCACGTGGGCACCGCTATAATTGACGGATTCCCTGCTTTCAGATCTAGACGAACGACGACATGAGCGACAACACACTGGCAAAAAGCTTCGAGCCTCAAAACATCGAGTCCCAATGGGGCCCGGAATGGGAAAAGCGCGGATACGCCGCTCCCACGTTCAAGGAAGGCGCGAAGAATTTCTCCATCCAGTTGCCGCCGCCGAACGTCACCGGCACGCTGCACATGGGGCACGCGTTCAACCAGACCATCATGGATGGCCTGACGCGCTATCACCGCATGCTGGGCGAAAACACGCTGTGGGTGCCGGGCACGGACCACGCGGGCATCGCGACGCAGATCGTCGTCGAACGCCAGCTCGATGCGCAAGGCATCTCGCGCCATGACCTCGGCCGCGAAGAGTTTCTGAAGCGCGTCTGGGCGTGGAAGCAGCAATCCGGCTCGACAATCACGAATCAGGTTCGGCGTCTGGGCGCATCGATCGACTGGTCGCGCGAATACTTCACGATGGACGACAAGATGTCGGCCGCCGTGCGCGACGTGTTCGTCACGCTCTATAAACAAGGGCTGATCTATCGCGGCAAGCGGCTCGTGAACTGGGACCCGGTGCTCGGCACCGCCGTGTCCGATCTCGAAGTCGTGAGCGAAGAAGAAAACGGCAGCCTGTGGCACATCAACTATCCGCTGCCGGACGGTTCCGGTCATCTGACGGTCGCGACCACGCGCCCGGAAACCATGCTGGGCGACACCGCCGTGATGGTGCATCCGGAAGACGAGCGTTATCAGCATCTGATCGGCAAGACGGTGACGTTGCCGCTATGCGATCGCGAAATCCCGATCATCGCGGATGAATACGTCGATCGCGAATTCGGCACCGGCGTCGTCAAAGTCACGCCCGCGCACGACTTCAACGACTACGCCGTCGGCCAACGCCACAAGCTGCCGCAGATCGAAATTCTCACGCTCGACGCGAAGATCAACGACAACGCGCCTGAAAAATATCGCGGCATGGATCGCTTCGACGCGCGCAAAGCCGTCGTGAAAGATCTCGAAGCGCTCGGCCTGCTCGAATCCGTCAAGCCGCACAAGCTGATGGTGCCGCGCGGCGACCGCACCAACGTGGTCATCGAACCGATGCTGACGGACCAGTGGTTCGTCGCCATGAGCAAGCCGGCGCCCGAAGGCACGTTCAATCCGGGCAAGTCGATCACGGAAACGTCGCTCGATGTCGTGCGCAACGGCCAGATCAAGTTCGTGCCGGAGAACTGGACGACCACCTACTATCAGTGGCTCGAAAACATCCAGGACTGGTGCATTTCGCGCCAGTTGTGGTGGGGCCATCAGATTCCCGCGTGGTACGGCGAGAACGGCGAGATTTTCGTCGCGAAGACCGAAGAAGAAGCCCGCGCCGAAGCCGACGCGCAAGGCTACAAAGGCGCACTCAAGCGCGATGAAGACGTGCTCGACACCTGGTTCTCGTCCGCGCTCGTGCCGTTTTCGTCGCTCGGCTGGCCGAACGAGACGAAGGAACTGAAGGCGTTCCTGCCGTCGTCGGTGCTCGTGACAGGCTTCGACATCATCTTCTTCTGGGTCGCCAGAATGGTGATGATGACCACGCATTTCACCGGCAAGGTGCCGTTCGACACCGTCTATGTGCACGGACTCGTGCGCGACGCCGAAGGCCAGAAGATGTCGAAGAGCAAGGGCAACACGCTCGACCCGATCGATATCGTCGATGGCATCGACCTCGAATCGCTCGTCGCCAAGCGCACGACCGGCCTCATGAATCCGAAGGCCGCCGCGCAGATCGAGAAGAAGACGCGCAAGGAATTCCCCGAAGGCATTCCGTCGTTCGGCACCGACGCGCTGCGCTTCACGATGGCCTCGATGGCCACGCTCGGCCGCAACGTGAACTTCGATCTCGCGCGCTGCGAGGGTTATCGCAACTTCTGCAACAAGCTCTGGAACGCCACGCGTTTCGTGCTGATGAACTGCGAGGGCCACGATTGCGGTTTTGCGAATCCGGGCGCGTGCAAACCAGGCGATTGCGGCCCTGGCGGCTACACGGATTACTCGCAGGCGGATCGCTGGATCGTGTCGCTGCTTCAGCGCGTGGAAGCCGAAGTGGAAAAGGGTTTCGCGGACTATCGTTTCGACAACGTCGCGAGCGCGATCTACAAATTCGTGTGGGACGAGTACTGCGACTGGTATCTCGAACTCGCGAAGGTGCAGATCCAGACCGGCACGCCCGAGCAGCAGAGGGCGACGCGTCGCACGCTCTTGCGTGTGCTCGAAACGGTGCTGCGCCTCGCGCATCCGATCATTCCTTTCATCACGGAAGCGTTGTGGCAGAAGGTTGCCCCTCTCACCGACGCCTTCCCGCAAGGCGCGAAGGAAGGCGAAGTCTCGATCATGACGCAGCCTTATCCGCGCGCCGAGCAGAAAAAGATCGATGAATCGTCAGAACAGTGGGCTGCCGAACTGAAGAGTGTCATCGATGCATGTCGTAATCTACGTGGCGAAATGAATCTGTCGCCCGCGGTGAAGGTGCCGTTGCTCGCGCACGGCGACGCGGCGCGCCTCACCGCGTTCGCACCGTATATCGCTGCCCTCGCGCGTCTTTCCGAAGTGAAGATCATCGACGACGAAGCCGCCCTCGACAAGGAAGCTCATGGCGCGCCCGTCGCGATCGTCGGCACGAGCAAGCTCGTGTTGAAAGTCGAAATCGATATCGCCGCGGAACGCGAGCGCCTGACCAAGGAAGTGGACCGTCTGACGGCCGAGATCGCAAAATGTAACGCGAAACTCGGAAACGAAAGCTTTGTTTCAAAAGCGCCGGCCGCTGTCGTTGAACAGGAGCGTAAAAGGCTGGCAGAATACGGAACCACTATCGAGAAGCTTCAGGCCCAATTATTGCGTCTGCCTGCTTGAATTTGAGGGTTCGAATCATTTATCGATCCGCTCCGTCTGTCTCGACGTTTCATTGATTAAGAGGATCAGGGTCATCACATGCTAAAAGTTACCAAAGCGGTTTTCCCCGTCGCAGGTCTGGGCACGCGGTTCCTTCCCGCGACCAAGGCCAGCCCGAAGGAAATGCTGCCTGTCGTCGACAAGCCGCTGATTCAGTACGCGGTCGAAGAAGCAATGGCGGCCGGCATTACCGAAATGATCTTCGTGACGGGACGCAGCAAGCGCGCCATCGAAGATCACTTCGACAAGTCCTATGAGATCGAAGCGGAACTCGAAGCGCGCGGCAAGGACAAGCTGCTCGAACTCGTGCGCAGCATCAAGCCGAGCCATGTCGACTGCTTCTACGTGCGTCAGGCCGAAGCGCTCGGTCTCGGCCACGCTGTGCTCTGCGCGGAGAAGCTCGTCGGCGACAATCCGTTCGCCGTGATCCTCGCGGACGACTTGCTGTACGGCAAGCCGCCCGTCATGTCGCAGATGATCGAAGTCTTCGATCACTATCACAGCTCGGTGATCGGCGTCGAAGAAATCCCGCCGGAGGATTCGAAGTCCTACGGCATCATCGACGGCAAGGAATGGGAAGACAACATCTTCAAGCTGTCGGGAATCGTCGAGAAGCCGGAACCCGCCGTGGCGCCGTCGAACCTGGGCGTAGTCGGCCGGTACGTGCTGAAGCCGCGCATCTTCGATCACATTCGCGCGCTGAAGCCGGGCGCGGGCGGAGAACTGCAACTGACGGATGCGATTCAATCGCTGCTGTCGGATGAGCAAGTGCTCGCGTACAAGTATCAGGGCACGCGCTTCGATTGCGGCAGCAAGCTCGGCTATCTGAAGGCGACGGTCGAGTTCGCGCTGCGTCATCCGGAAGTGAAGCAGGAATTCGAGGAATATCTGCGCAATCGCGCGCCGATTCTCGAAGACTGACTTTCTGGCCGGATCGGATGAAAAAAATGCCCGTCACCTGCGTGACGGGCATTTTGCTTTTGGGCGTTTGCTTGTGCGTTCGTTGGCTTCAACGCCGGCGCATCAGGAAGATGAACGTCTTGTCCTGTGCGGTCGATTCGACGATCTCGTTGCCGGTCTGCTTCGCGAAGGCCGCGAAATCGCGTTGCGATCCCGGGTCGGTCGCGAGCACTTTCAAAATCTGACCGCTCGTCATGTCGGCGAGCGCCTTCTTTGCCCGCAAAATCGGCAACGGGCAGTTGAGCCCGCGCGCGTCGACTTCCTTGTGAACTTCCATCGCGATTGAACCTTTGTTTGCCGGTGAGGGGAGCGCTCGTGAAGGTTCGATTTTAACGCAGAGGTCAAAACTCCACCGCCCGCCCACTCTCATAAGCCTGCCGCATCGCAATACCAATGCGCGTCGCCTCTCTTGCATCGTCGAGCGTCAGCCCCGTCGGCTGCCCTTGCCGAAGCAACCCGACGAACGCCTGCGCCTCGCGCAAAAACGCATCCTCGAAGCGCTCGAAGAACGTCGGCGTGCAGGCATTGCGCACGCCCTGCGCATCCGCGATTTCCACGCGATTCGCCCGCGGATTGCGTCCCACCGACAGCGCGCCCGCCGTGCCGATCACTTCCGTCTGCGTGTCGTGCCCATGCGCCATCGTCCGCGACGCATACAGCACCGCGAGCCGTCCGTCATCGAACTCGATCGTGCCCACGCCATTGTCGATGTCATTGCACTCGCGCAAGCCTTCGTGAATCGCGATGGTTCCGCTCGCATACACGCGTTTCGCGCGCGGATTGCCGAGCAGCCAGCGCGCAAGATCGATGTCGTGCACGCTGCAATCGAGAAACAGCCCGCCCGATGTCGGCGCGAATCGCACGAAGAAGCCATCGGGATCGTTCTTGTCGCAGGTCTGCGAGCGCACCATGAACGGCCGGCCGATCGCGCCGCTCGCGACGCGATCGAACGCATCGCGATAGCTCGCATCGAAGCGCCGCACGAAGCCGATCATCACTTGCAGATGCGGATGCCGCGCGTGCTCTTCGATCACCGCGTCGCATTCGGCGAGATCGAGCGACAGCGGTTTCTCGCAGAACACATGCTTGCCCGCGCGCAACGCGGCGATGATCTGCCGCGCATGCAGCGACGTCGGCGTGACGAGCCACACGGCATCGACGGAGGCATCGGCGAGCAGTTCATCGTAATCCGCATAAAGCGACAACTCGGGAAGACTCGACGAAGCCCACTCGCGCTCGTCCACAACCGGACTGCACGCCGCGACGAGTTTCGCGCCCGGCACGCGCCACGCGAGATTCTCCGCATGCCGGCGCCCGAGCCGCCCCAGTCCGGCGATACCGAAGCGCACCGCGCTCATGCGACGTTCTCCCCGAGCTTGACGATGCGCTTCTCGCGCCACGACAAGGTCGCCGCTTCGGCGAGTTCGAGCGCCTTGAGGCCATCGGCGACGGTGGTTCGCACCGGTTTGCCGTTGCTGACCGCATCGAAGAAATGCGCGATTTCCGCCGCATACGCCGCGCGATAACGTTCGAGAAAGAACGCCTCGGGCTTGTCGCTCGACACCGACGCCGACGTGTACGCGGTGACTTCCGTCGGCCGCACATTGCCCGCCTGCAGCATGCCCGCGCTGCCGAGCAGCTCGAAGCGCTGATCGTAGCCATACGCCGCGCGCCGCGCCGTATTGATCTGGCACAGACGCCCGCGCTTCGTGCGGATCGTGACCGCGGTCGAATCGATATCGCCCGCTTCGGCGATGGCCGCATCGCTCAAGCAACTGCCCGTCGCGTGCAGCGTGTCGGCTTCGTCGTCGAGAATCCAGCGGAAGATGTCGAAGTCGTGAATCAGCATGTCCTTGAAGATGCCGCCCGAATGCAAGATGTACTCGACCGGCGGCGCGCCCGGATCGCGGCTCGTCACGATCAGCATTTCTGGATCGCCGATCTCGCCCGCGTCGATACGCGCCTTCAACGCCGAGAACGTCGGATCGAAGCGGCGCTGAAAGCCGATCATGCAGACGACGCCCGCCTTCTCGACAGCATCGGCGCACGCGCGCGCACGCTCGGTCGTGAGATCGACGGGCTTCTCGCAGAACACATGCTTCTTCTGCGCCGCCGACGCCAGAATCAGATCCGCGTGCGTATCCGTGCTCGAACACACGACGGTCGCGCCGACGGAGGCATCGCCCATCGCGCCATCGACATCGGCGACGGTCGCGCCATGCGCTTTCGCGAGCGCGGCGGCCGCGTCGCGATTCACATCGACGACGTATTTCAGACGCACGCCCGGTTGCCGCGCGAGATTGGCCGCGTGAATCTTGCCGATGCGCCCCGCCCCAAACACCGCCACATCAATCGTCATAGCCACCTGTCTCCTTGGATTCCTCAACGTTCAACTCGAGCCGGTACGCGAGCGCGATGAACAACGCCTGGCACAGGCAAATGGTGCTCGTGAGCGAGCGAAACGCGAACGCGCTGCCCTCCTTCACGAACAGACTCGCGCTCGCGTGACGCGCGAGCGGCGAAAGCTGGCTATCGGTGATGACGAGCGTCGCCGCGCCGTGATGCTGCGCGGCGCGCACGCAATATTGCGTCTCCTTGCCGTAGGGCGCGAAGCTGATCGCGATCACCACGTCTCCCTTCTTCACGCTGCGCACCTGTTCGCGAAACATGCCGCCGAAGCCCGAGATCAAATGCACGCGCTTCTTCGTGTGCTGCAATGCATAGACGATGTAGCTCGCGACCGCGAACGACCGGCGCACGCCGATCACGTAGATGTTCTCCGCCTGCGAAAGCATCTCGACGGCGGCTTCGAACTGCGCGTCGTCGAGACCGGCTTCGAGCTCGTCGAGACCCGTGCGGCTCGCCGCGATGAACTCGCGCGCGACCGACACGCCGGACGCATCGCCCGCCTTCTCGTCGATGAGCTTGCGTATGCGCTGCTGATACGTCTGCTGCGAACCGCCCGCGCCCGTGTACGCCTGCCGGAACACGGCCTGCAAGTCGGAGAAACCGGAGAAACCGAAGCGCTGCGCAAACCGCACGACCGCCGACGCATGCACGCCGCACGCGTTGGCGATATCGCTCGTGCGATCCATCATCACGCTTGGCCGATGCTGCTCGATATACGTCGCGACGCTCTTCAACTGGCGCGGCAGCGAGTCGTAGGCGTCGGTGATCCGCTGCATCAGTTCGTCGACGCTTTGCACGTCGGTGCTGGTCTCATCCATCACAGGCTCTTTCGATGTTCGTCGTGAACCGATTATAGGAACACGGCAAGCAAATTGGAATGTATTTTCCATTTGCCGCACCAATGAAATTTCTATTGCAGGCCACCGAAAACTGACCTACTCTTGGTCCTGAGCACGGCACATCGAAGGGTCGGCTCGCGAAACATCACACCAAACAACAACCGAGATAGGTGGAGACAATGACCATTTGCAACGGTCGGGCCGCGCTGCGCGCGCTGGTGGCTGCTGCTGCGTTGTGCAGCGCATCGATGATGGCGGCGAGTCCCGCACACGCGGCGCCCGACGCGAAGTTCGTGCTGATCAGCCACGCGCCGGACTCGGATTCCTGGTGGAACACCATCAAGAACGCGATCAAGCAGGCCGACGAAGACTTCAACGTGCAGACGGACTACCGCAATCCGCCGAACGGCGACATCGCGGACATGTCGCGCCTGATCGAGCAGGCCGCCGCGCGCAACTACGATGGCGTCATCACGACCATCGCCGACTTCGATGTGCTGAAGAGCGCCATCAACAAGGTCACGGCGAAGAAGATTCCGCTCGTCACGATCAACTCGGGCACCGAGGAACAGAGCGCGCAACTGGGCGCGATCATGCACGTCGGCCAGCCGGAATATGTGGCGGGCAAGGCGGCCGGCGAGAAGGCGAAGGCCGCGGGCGTGAAGTCGTTCGTCTGCGTGAATCACATCGCGACGAACACGGTGTCGTTCGATCGCTGCAAGGGCTTCGCGGACGCGCTCGGCATCGACTACAAGGCATCGACGATCGATTCGGGACAAGACCCGACCGAGATCCAGTCTAAGGTATCGGCGTATCTGCGCAATCATCCGGATACGGGCGCGATCCTCACGCTCGGACCGACGCCCGCATCCGCGACGCTCAAGGCCGTCACGCAAATGGGCCTGCAAAACAAGGTGTATTTCGTGACTTTCGACTTCTCGGACGACATCGCGAAGGCCATCAAGGACGGCACGATCAAGTTCGCGATCGATCAGCAGCCGTATCTGCAAGGCTATATCCCGGTGGCCGTGCTCGCGATCGTGAAGAAGGAACATACGACCGATCCGGCGAAGATCCGTCAGCTTCTCGAAGCCAATCCGAAGTTCAAGGCGCGCCTCGAAACCTACGGATTGCAGCCGTCGTACGGACCGAAGAACATTCGTTCGGGCCCGGGTTTCATCACCAAAGAAAATCTCGACAAGGTCGTGAAGTACGCGGGTCAATATCGTTGATCCCGGCGTGACCTGATTCGGGCGGCGCTTCGCGCACCGCCCGCTTTTATCGACGTTCAGCGGGGGGGGGGGGGGGGGGGGGGGGGGGGGGGGGGGGGGGGGGGGGGGGGGGGGGGGGGCGCGGCGGGGGGGGGGGGGGGCGTGGGGGGGGGGGGGGGGGGGGCG